>JBBSAV010000039.1:0-24596 GCA_038251965.1 Candidatus Limnocylindrales bacterium | reverse complement strand
GTTCGGCATCGGCCAGGAGGCCCGGGGCATGCGGATCGGGCCAGTCGAAGGCGTCAAGGTCTCGCTGCTCCGCCAGCGGGGCCACGCGGATGTAGTAGCCCTCTTCCTGCGTGTCATGGCCGGCGCCCCACCAGTCGAAGCGGGCCTTGCCGTCATCGCTGAAGCGCGGCTCGTAGGTCATGTCGAGACGCCGCAAGTGGTTGTCCAGCCGGGTCGGAAGGTCGGTCACCTCGACGCCGAAGTGCTCGGCCATGCGCTGGCCCATGGATCGGGTGTAGTTGAACTGGGTCGGCAGCCGGTCCAGTGGCCGGTACGTCAAGGCCCGCAACACGCGCTCGCGTCGGGTCAGCTCCATGCGTCGTCCTCCTGCTCGATGGTCGGTCTGACACTAGCCGGGCGTGCCCGCCTCCGTCGTGCCGAATCGCGGGAACCGATGGGGTCGAGCGGGCGTCATGTGTCGCATGAAGACCACACCATCCCCCTATCACCCCCTGTCCACCGCCGTCCGCGTCGCGACTGCGACCGGCTTGCTGGCCATGGCCACCCTGGCCGGCGCCACGGCCGGTCCGGTCGCCGCCCTTGAGGAGGAGTCGAGCTGCTGGACGACCGAGCCAGGCGTCGTCGGGACCATCGACCATCCGGTCGAGCCGACCGCGATCGTGCTGCGGATGTCCGTCGGTGGGGGCTTCGTGCCCACCGAGATCCGCTTCATCGAGAGCCCCACGTTCACGCTGTACGGCAATAACGTGGCCATCTTCCGACCGGCAGGCCAGTCGTCCGACCTGACCGACGCGCTCCCGCCCTTCACCTGTTCGCACCTCAGCACCGAGCAGGTCGATGAACTCCTGGCGTATGCGCTCGACGAGGGCGGCCTGCGAGATGCGAGGGCGCTCTATGCGAACCCCTTCATCGTCGACACGCCCAACACCATCTTCACCATCGATGCCGACGGCCTGGACAAGTCGGTGGTCGTGGAGGCCCTGGGCTTCGATGACCAAGCGCCAAACCCCAAGGCGCGTGCGCGCTTCGAAGCGCTCGCGGGACACCTGGCCGACTTCGGGGCACAAGTCGAGACGTCCCAGGTCTACGAAGTGCCGCTCTACCGCGCCTCATTGAACGAACCCTGGATCGAGGACCCCGGCACCCCGCTGCCGTGGCCATGGCCGGAGAGCCCTACGGAACTCTTCGGAGATGACCTCAGTGGTCAGGCCACACTCACCCCTGACCAGGTGGCGGAGGTCACCACGGTGCCCAACGGCGGACAGGGCTACATCGCGCTGGAGACGCCTTCCGGCGACATGATGAGCTTGGCTGTCCGGCCGCTGCTCCCCGACGAGCTCGCGGATCTGGGGTGACTCCACGGGGGCTGGCGCCGTCAGTCCCCGAAGCTATTCGCCTTCGGCGCAGTCGTCCGGCGTGTTGCCGTGGACATTGCCACCACACACCACGCCGGCGAGTGTGCCCCGGTCGAGGATGCCACCGCCTGATTCGGTGGCCGTGTTGTTGCGCACCGAGCTGGAGCCGCGCAGCGCGAGGTGGCCGATGTTCAGGATGCCGCCACCCGATGTGGCGCGGTTGCTATGCATGCTCACGTCTCGCAGCGTCAGCGTGCCCCGGTTGAGGATGCCGCCACCCTCGCCGCCCGCCCCGCCCCGGATGGTCAGGGCACGGAACGTGACCGTGGCATCACCGCGTACGGTCACGACGGTGCCACGGCCCATGCCGGCAAGGGTCGGCGGGCCTGATGTCTTGGTGCTGATGCCCTTGATGGTCAGGTCCTTGCCCAGGGTGGTGACACCACGGCAGATGCCCTGCACAGTGAGCGTGTCTCCGCCCGAGGCTGCCGCTGTCGCCTTCCGGAGGCTGCCCGTGGTCTGCCCTGTGCGCGCGTCTCGCACGCGGCAGGCCCTGGCCGGCCTCGCCGGCTCCGCCGGCTCCGCCGGTGGCCCGATGTGCAGCATCGTTCCGAGGTCGACCAGCTTGTAGCCACGCGACCGATAGCTGTCGATGATCGAGGCGACGGCCGGTGGGGTGACCGAAGGTCCGCAGTGCATCAGCACGATGGCCCCCGTGCCGCCGGCTATACCGTAGCGGATCACGCTGCCGACGCTGGTGCCTGACGAGGTGTCCCCGCTATCGATGTCCCACAGGATGGTGCGGTAGCCAAGATCGTCTCCGATGCGGACGACCCGGCTGTCGTAGGCACCGTAGGGGGGCCGCAGCAGGTGCAGCATGGGCCGTCCAAGGATGCCTTCCACGACGTGCTCGTTGGTGGCGATCTGGGAGCGGATATGTGCTTCGCCGAGTCGGGTGAGCCAAGGGTGGCTGAGCGTGTGGTTGGCGACCGGGAAGCCCTGCAACAGCGAGCGCCAGCGCTTTGGGTCGCGCTTCATGTAGGCGCCGTTGATGAAGAAGGTAGCGGTCGCGCGTTTGGCTCGGAGCGTGTGGATGATGGAGGTGCAGCGGTCGATGCTCCAGCCATCGTCGAAGGTGAGCGCCACCCAGGGCCGCTCGCGTGAGCCATGGGTGATGACCGACGAGGCCTGGACCACCGGTCCGAGTACGAGGGTCAGGATCAGGCCGAGGGACAGGGCGCCAAAGCGCAGGGCGTGTCGGCGGCGGTCGGCGGTCTCGTCCTGGCGGCGGCTACGGGTCGAGATGTCGGGCCTCCCTTGCCTGAGATAAAGACTGAGGACTGCCAGACTAATGGGTCGTACACCAAGGCCGGCACGAGGATGCTACCGTGACCGGAGTAGCAAGGGTACACATGCGCGTCACTATCACACTCATCGCCTTGGTGTTCGCGGCTTCGATCGTCAGTGGTCAGGATGCCCTGGCGCCCACCCCGCGGCCTGTCTATCCACTCTGCGAGATCTCCTTCTCGCTGGCTGCCCAACGAGCGTCCGCGAGCCCTGATCCGTCGGCCATCTTCGTTGAACCTGGTCCTCTTGCCAGCCCTCTGCCCCTTGGCGCATCCCCCTTCCTGGACGACGCCATCCGCCGATGTGCGAGCGTCGAGGAGTTCAGCGCGGCGGCTGCGCTCTATCCGCAGGTCCTTGGCGAAACGGATCCAGTGCAGTTCCTGCTCGCCCGTTGTGCCGACCCACTGGGGGGTCTCGGCGTGTACGCGGTCTGTGCCTCGCTGGTGCGAGCCCTGGCGACGCCCTCACCAGCACCGACGGCAACGCCCATCCCGTCACCCACCCCTGAGCCAACGGCCCGGCCCGCCACGGGATCCAAACAGAAGCCGGGCACGGGCAAGAAGTCGACCCGTCGGCCAAAGCCACGGTCCGACTGGACGAAGGCCGCAGCCCGGACCCTGCGCGACTATTACGACTCCACCTATGGGACCTATGTGCTCACGCTGTATCGACCCATCTCCCGGCTCAAGAACATGGATTGCGCTGGCGTGTCCGATAAGCGCTGTCAAGCCCTTCGGACGAACGGAGCCGCCATCGTCCGCAAGTCCAGGACCACCATAGACAGACACCTCGCGTTCATGCGGAAGCACCCGCCCGCAAGGTGCTTCAGTGACGCCTATGCCAAGGATCGTGTCGTCGCCAAGAGGCTCCTACGCGGTCTCGACGAGTGGCGACCGTTGCCACCAGAGACGATGCGCGAACGGAGCCAACGCATCGGCAGGCTCCATATGGCGACACTTGACCACGTCAAGAACCTGAACCGGTACACGCGCGATTGCCCCTGACGCGATGAGGCGGTCGATCAGGTCGCGGACCGGGTCGGAAACATGTCAGCGATCCGGCACCGGGTGTCGCCAGCGGAGACCGGGGAACCGGCTGAAGTCGCGGTCGGTGGTGATCCACTCACTCCCGGATTCGATCGCGAGTGCGGCGAGATAGGCGTCGGGTACGAGGTTACCTTTGGCGCCGGCGGCCACGCATAGGTCCGCGAAGATGCCCCAATGGCGTGGGCCTGGGGCGATGACGACGGCGTTGGGTTGCTTTCGGATCGACTCAGCGAACTCGATCGCGGCCGCTGTCGGAGCCGGCGGGTCGAAGACCCTCGGATGCGTGGCCACCCGGACGAAACCACTGAGGACGAGCTCGCTGACCCCGAACGGCTCTGGTGCGGCGACGACACCATCGAGCCAGTCGCGATAGCGGACTTGGTCGGGAACACCGTCGTGAAACGCACGCACCAGCACGTTCACGTCCATCAGGATCATGACTCGTCCTGCCCCATGATCTCGAGCAGGGCAGCGGAATCGTCGAGATCGACCCCGGGCATCAGTCGGCTACCCCGGAATACCGGTATCTCGGGACGTTCGGAAGGACCGGTCGCGCGTCGGGCGAAGGCCTCACGCAGTGCGTCCTCGACGACGGCGTTGAGGGTGCGTCCGCTCTTGGCTGCCTGGAGCTTGGCCTCCGCCAGCAGCGCGTCATCGATCTTGATGGTGGTCCGCATTCATCACAGCATCAAGCCGACGCATCAAGATGTCAAGCACTGCAACCGCGGGTGCCGACGCGTTCGTTTGTCGCGCCGCCCTCAGGCGTCGATGAGGCGCTCCACGTCTGGTCCGGCAAGGTCGAGATGCTTGAGCCCATGAACGCTGGCGAACGCTCGGTCGGCGCTTACCAACGCTTCCGCCCCGGAGAGCATCACCGTTGCGGCCAACACTGCGTCGAACATGCCCAGCGCCTCGTGCTCTTCGAAGAGGCGCAGCGCCATGGCGAACTCGGCATCTCCCGGAGCGATCAGCGGGCCTAGCAGTCGCAGCAGGTCCCGGCCACGGTCGGCAGCGTCATGGCGGTCACGTCTGCGCGCACGCACATGGACGAGCTCCCGGATCACTTCGATGGTGGTCGTCGCCTCGACCCGACCATTCGAGATCGCTTCCACGATGGCACGACTCGGCGCCCGCAGCGGATGCTCGCTGCCGATGGCGTAGACCAGGACCGTCGTGTCGAGGACGATCACGTCCGCCGCCCGCGGAGCCGATCGAGCTCGACTACCAGATCCTCGACAGTGCCGACTTCCATCGGGGGCGCCGCCAGAAAGCGCTGTCCGCCAGCGCTTCGATCGAGGGCCGGTGAAGCGAGGTCCCGGTCGATGGCGTCGCGCACGACCGTGGCCACCGACACTCGCCGCCGGCGAGCAGTCGCTTCAAGGCGTCGGTAGCGCTTCTCATCGAGGAGAACTTGAAGGCGCCGGTTCAACATGCTCATACTGTAGCATGCACCGGTACCGGCACAGCAGCATTCCAGGGCTCATCCAGAGCAGCCGACCTCGGAGATCCAGTTACGGTCGCTTCAACAGCGGTCAGGCCAGCAGGCCAGCCGGGTGGTGCGCGTGCGCGGGGCCGCTACCAGCCGTGGGTATGAGCCGGAGCGAATCGCCGGTAAGCGGGGAAGTAGCCCGTCAGGTCAGCAGGATCGAGGTGGGCGTCCTGGTCGGCCAGGAGGCGTTCGTACTTCGCTGCGTCGGTGACGATGCGGAGCGTGTAGAACGGGAACCGCAAGGGCGAGAAGCCCGCCTTGAAGTGGAACAGGCCGTCCTCCTCGGCGGCCCTCCCGCCGCCGAGGTGCAGCCAGCGCTGGCCATTCGCCCTGGCCTCCTCGATGGCGAAACCGAACATCAGCTTGGCGGCCTTGGGACAAGCACTCCCGCCAGCTGCCCTACTGCCAGTCAAGTGGGCTTCGACGATGCCGCAGGTTTCGATGAACATGCCCGCCGAGTAGACCTCGCCATCCATCTCGATGACCGCCAGCCTGAGCCGCTCGCCAAGAGATGCTCGGAGGACGTCGAAGTACTTGTCGTCAAGGCAATAGAACTGCGCTGCGCCCAGACGACTCATCGTCTCCCGATAGAGCCCCTTGAAGATCTCGTAGCCGCCATCGGAGGTGTCCCATCGGGCCACATAGCCGATCTCCTGCGCCTGTCGTATCTGGACTCGGTGATTGCGCCGCATCTGCTCGGCTAGCGCATCCGGCGGCTGCTGGAGGTCGACCGCCACGGTGTCGCAGTGGCGGACCAGCGTCCCGATCGCGCACGTCGGAACCTGGGATAGGAGCGGATGCATACGCACGAACAGGGAGATGACGCCGACGTCCTGGAGCACCTGTGTACCTGCCTCTAGGGCCTCACAGAGGAAGTCGGGGTCTTGGGTGCCGCGTAGCAGGGGACCCGAGTAGCCGTATGGGGAGGTCGCGTCGCTGTCGGCACCATGGACTGGACGGATGAGCAGCGGCACCAGCATCGCACGTTGCCCATCCTCGACCAGCAGTGCACACGGCTGCGCAGCTTCGTGCTGCGCCTCGAGTTTGACGTACTCCGGCCGGTGATAGAAGTCGTGGTCGGTCACGTCGAGGAAGGCGATCCACGCTGGGTCATCGACCTCGATGAGGCAGGCACGGAGTCGGGGCACTGGAGCGGTGTCGCCGCGAGTCACGGCTGGCGCATCGAAGGCCGATTCGTGTGCCGCCGACGTACGCGTGGGCGCGCGGTCATCGATGGCACGGACATGTGATGCTGTATCGCTCTTGATCAGTCGCCTCCACGACTCCCACTTCCTCCAGCCCCGACCAGGGGCGCGAGACCGAAGTCTGCCTCAGACCCCGCTACCAGGACAGGGGCCGCGGTGCGCGCTCGCATCATCCTGTTGCTCGCCAGCACCGACGATTGGCGTCTCCAACGCCGCTCGGTCAGGTCATGGTACCGCCGTAGGCCCCTTGTTCGCGTCCTTGGCGAGCAGGAACGCGGTGATGCTGCGGACCCGTCTGGAGTGGGGACGACGAGTCGCACGCGGAGGGGCATCATAGGTACCAGCCACGAGCCCCGCCAGAGCGCCGGTGGTCGACTGAAGGGAGCGGAGGGACGGAATGCGCGTCGTAGTGACCGGAGGGACCGGCAAGGCAGGTCGGTGGGTCGTGCGTGACCTGCGCGAGCACGGCCATGACGTCCTGAATGTCGACCTGGTCCGGGACGCCGGCCTTCACGGGTCGACGCTCGCCGTCGACCTCACCGACCTTGGCCAATGCCATGACGTGATCGCAGGTGCGGACGCGGTCGTCCATCTTGCTGCCGTCCCTGCCCCAGGCCTGCGACCGGAAGGCGAGACCTTCCGCAACAACATCCTCTCGACATACAACGTCTTCTCCGCAGCAGCTGTGCATGGCGTTTCGCGGGTCGTGTCGGCATCGAGCGAGACGGTCCTGGGCTTGCCCTTCGACACCCCACCACAGTTCGCGCCGATCGACGAGACCATCGAACCGAGGCCCGAGTCCTCGTACGCGCTGGCCAAGCTGCTCGGCGAGGAGATGGCGAGACAGGTCAACCGCCGGACGGGTATCCCCTTCGTGAGCCTGCGCATCTCGAACATCATGGAGCCGGATGACTATGTGGCCTTTCCGGGGTACTGGACGGACGCACGGGTGCGGAAGTGGAACCTGTGGAGCTACGTCGATGTGCGCGATGTGGCACAGGCCGTGCGCCTCGGACTCGAGGTGCCCATCGATGGGGCTGAGGTGTGCATCATCGCGGCCGAGGACAACGTGATGACGCGCTCCAGCGTCGAGCTCATGGCAGAGATCTTTCCCGGAGTGCCGCTGTCGCGCGAGATCCAGGGACGGGAGACTTTGCTCTCGATCGACCGCGCCCGCCGGGTACTCGGCTATGCGCCGCATCACAGCTGGAAGGAGCACGTCTCGGCGTAGAGGTCGGCCAGTGATGCAGCGGCTGCGACGGCCGCGGCTGCAGGATCCTCAAACCAGGACCCGGTATCCCGCCGTCGAAACGCGTGTGGGCCCGACTCGACCTGTCCCTGAGCGCTTACTCGAACAGGGAGAGGTACTCCCCGTAGCCATCCTGCTCGAGGTCTTCCTTGGGGACGAAACGCAGGGCGGCGCTGTTGATGCAGTAGCGCTGACCCGTGGGCTCGGGACCATCGGAGAACACGTGTCCGAGGTGGTTGTCGCCTGCTGCGCTGCGCACCTCGGTCCGTCGCATCGCCAGCGTGAGGTCCTCGATCTCGATGACGGCGTCCGGTTCGATGGTTCGCGTGAAGCTCGGCCAGCCCGTGCCGCTCTCATACTTGTCCGTCGAGCTGAACAGGGGCACGCCATCGACCACGTCGACGTAGATCCCGGCCGCCTCGTTGTCCCAGTAGGCATTGTCGAACGGCGGCTCCGTGCCGCCTTCCTGGGTCACCTGGTACTGGAGCGGCGTCAGGCTGGCTCGCAGGTCGTCATCGGTCTGGGCTTCGTCAACTTCGTCACCCCACACATGCTCCAGGAACGGAAGACGCCCCGAGTGCAGACGGTATGACTCGAAGCGCGGATCCTTCAGGTAGAAGTCCTGGTGGTATTCCTCGGCAGGGTAGAAGGGCCCAGCCGTGACGATGTCGGTCACGATGGGGTCGTCGAATGGGCCGCTCTCGGCCAAGGCGTCGCGCGAGGCCTCGGCCAGCGCTCGCTGCTCATCGTCGTGGTAGAAGATCGCGGTTCGGTATTGCGAACCCCGGTCGGCGAACTGCCCACCGGCGTCCGTGGGATCGATGCGTCGCCAGAAGACATCGAGCAACTCGTCGTAGCGGATCCGCTCCGGGTCGTAGCGGACCTCGATGGCTTCCGCATGGCCGGTCGTTCCCGTGGACACCTGCTCGTAGGTGGGGTCCTCGTCGGTGCCTCCGGTATAGCCCGAGGTCACTGCGTACACGCCGTCCAGTTCCTGGAAGGCCGACTCCATGCACCAGAAGCAGCCCCCGGCGAAGGTCGCCGTGCGGGCATCGTCAGGGACTGAGCCGTCCGATTCGCCCGCTGCGCTCACCACGGCACCGGCGCCCGCTGCCATCATCCCCAGCGCGAGCAACATCAGTACCGCAAACAGTCGGTGCTTCATGCCTTCGCACCCCCTCTGTGACTTGATCCGATGCTCGCGGCGGAACCATTCGCTTGAGCGGCCTCTGAGTCTGCTCCAATCTGGTGTCGTATCGATGACGAGGTTATCGATACGACGGTCAGCGGCTACGGTCTCCAGTGCAAGGACGCCACGGAGCCTCAGGCAGGACGACGCCTGATCAGTCTCGAACGAACACCTCCACCGAGGCGGTGTGTCCGGGTGCGTGAGCGAGTCGGGCATCGCAGGTGACCAGCGGCGCATCGAGCGCCTCTGCCAGTGCCTGTATCGTGACCGCGTGGTCTGACGCGTTCCCGCGTCGGGGCTCGATGCGGGAGGGGATAGCAGCATGACTGGGGGACAGGACACTCGGTCGGTGCGACGGCGCATCCTGGTCGATGGTCTGGCGATCGTCCTGTCGGTGTTCGCGTTCGGCACGGTCTATGGTCTGGCAGCGCGAGAGGCTTCCTTCTCACTGATCGAGGCGCTGGCGATGAGTCTCTTCGCCTACGCTGGCGCTGCCCAGTTCGCCGCAGTCGGCCTCGTCGCGGCGGGTGTGCCATGGCTGGGCATCCTCGTGCTGACGGCGCTGCTCAACGCGCGTCACCTCCTGTACGCGGCGTCGCTCGCGCCCTGGGTCACCGATGTCTCGCGACGGAAACGCGCCATCGCGGCCCATTTCCTGACCGACGAGTCCTTCGCCCTGTCGATGCCGGGGGTCCGTTCGATCGGGCGGCTCGACCCGACGAGCTACGCCCTCGCGGTGGTGTTGACGTTCACGCCGTGGGTGATCGCGACCGCGGTCGGGTACGCCGGTGGTGAGCTGTTGCCCGACCCTCGGGCTGTCGGCCTGGATATCGTGTTCCCGGCCGCGATGGCTGGTCTCGCCGTGGCGCTCGTGACAGAACGGCGTTCGCTCGTGGCGGCGGTGTCGGGCGCGTCGATCGGCTTGGCTGTTGCGCTCACGGTGCAGCCCGCGGTCGGGGTCATCGCGGGTGGCTTGTCGGGGCCGCTCGTGGCGATGCTCGTCAGTGACCCCCATGAGCAGGAACGACTCTCGGACCCGGACCCGCTGCGTGAGCCGACCGCGGAGCCCGGCCCGTGAGCGTCGAGCTGGTTGCGCTGGCCGTGCTCATGGGCGCCGTCACGTACCCGTCCCGCGCCGTGCCGCTGTTGTTGCCCGGCATCGAGCACCTGCCCGACGCCGTCCATGCCTATCTCCGCCTGGTCGGACCAGGCATCCTGGCCTCGCTGGCGGCGGTCAACGCGCTCGTGCTCGTCACGCCCGACGGCGAGGCCCAGTTCCACTTCGGCGTCGAGGCGCTCGCGGTCATCGTGTGCGTCGGCGTCGTGGCGTGGCGTCGGAACCTGCTGCTCGGCCTGCTGGCCGCGATGGTGCTGGTGACCATCGCGCGTGCGACTGGGCTCGCTGCAGCGTGAGATCGTCAACCGATGCTGTGAGTCACGATTACTGTGAAACTGTGATACTTTACTCTAATGAAGAACATCACGGTCGCGATCCCTGATGACGTCTATCGCGCCGCCCGCATCCGCGCTGCGGAGGAGGGTCGGTCGGTCAGCAGCATGGTCGCGGCCTACCTGCGCTTCCTCTCGGGCGCTGATGCCGAGCACGCGCGGCTGGAAGCCCAGCAGCGACGCATCCAGGCCCAGATCGAGCGGTTCCGGGCCACGGACCGCCTGACGCGAGACGAGGTCCACGATCGTGAGGTTCGTTGATACGAACGTCCTGCTGTACGCCATCTCGCGGGACCCCGCCGAACGCAGCAAGGCCGTTCGAGCGAATGAGATCCTCGCGGCAGGGGGGATCGGCCTGTCGGTCCAGGTCCTTCAGGAGTTCTACGTCCAAGCCACCCGAGTGAGTCGTCCAGATGCCATCACGCACGAGCAGGCCACCGGCCTGGTGGGATCATGGTGTCGGTTCCCCGTGCAGATCACGACTGTCGCCGTGATGCGGGCGGCGCTGGCCACGGGGCTCCGCTTCGGCATCTCCTACTGGGACGCGGCCATCCTTGAGGCCGGTCGCGCGTTGGGGTGCTCGTTGGTGCTATCCGAAGACCTTGACGACGTGACCGACTACGACGGGATCAGCGTCGAGAACCCTTTCCGATAGCTCACAGGCTATGGGAGCCCACGAGGGGTTTGCCTTACCGGTCCCCAGCACTCCCCGACCGTGGTCCCGCTATCGACCGTGAAGTCGCAGGAAATCACGTTGTCGGCCTCTCCTCCGAAGCGCTCGTCGGAAGTGACCGTGATGCAGTGCTGGAGGTAGTTCGACTCATGTGCACCGGGGAGTCCCGGGACCGGGTCGCCACTCCAGGCCTCCTGTCCGACCTGTACACAGTCCGAGTCACCGGTCACCTCCACCGGCTCTGCGGCCGCGCCGACCATTGCTGTTGCCAGAAGTCCTCCGATGGCCAGGACTGCTGCGCTTCGCATCGTGCTGAACATGTCGTTCCCCCTTCGGCCGCCCTGCGGGGGTCGCTTCGGTCGGCGGTTCGGTGCAGTCCCTGGCGGCCTCGATGGTGGACTGCGCTTTCACGCCGCATCCTCGCCGCTGGCGAGCGTGCGACCCCTCTACCGTACAGAGGCTCCCCACGCGCCCATCTGTTGCACCCACGTGGGTCACGGCGCTGGTTGCACAGACGCTTGGGTCCTCGTCGACCGGCCTACGCCATCCGGTATATTCACGTTACAGCCCCGGCGGTTTCGCCCGTCGGGCTTTTTCTATCCCGTCGGAGAAAGGCTGGACGAGTGAAGGTCCGGGTCTACGTCGATGGGTTCAACCTCTACTACGGGGCCCTCAAGGGGCGACGGGCGGCCAGATGGCTTGACCTCGTCGCTCTCTCGCATCTCCTCCGTCCGAACGACACCATCGACGCGGTCAGATACTTCACGGCTCGTGTCAAAGGGGATCAAGACGCGGCCGCGCCGGGCAAGCAGAAGCTCTACCTCGCTGCGCTCAGCACCCTGCCTGCGGTCTCAGTCCACTTCGGCCAGTCCCGGACCCCACCCTGTCGGCATGCCTCTCGTGAACGCGGTGCCGGGCAAGAAGCGGACGGTTCGGGTGCTCAAGACCGATGAGAAGGGCTCTGATGTGGAGCTCGCGACATACCTCCTCCTGGACGGGATGGACGACCGATACCAGCCCAGTCAGCCGTCGTCATCTCGGACGACTCTGATCTGGAGGCGCCGGTGCGGGAGTCGAACGAGCGGTTCGGCGCTGTTCACGTGGTCAGCCCGCGAGATCCGGCGATCACGCCGCCGTCTACACCCCTCATGTGATGTCGCACGCGGGCTCCTCATGGACGCCACTCGAGCCGCGCCTCCTCTTCGCTGCGCAGTTGCCGTCACCGCTGGTCTTGCCGTCGGGGAGAACGATCCACCGCCCGCCCTCGTGGTCTTGATCGACAGGGTGAATGCTTCTCCCAGCCGTCGGGGGCTAGGCGAGAACGAGGCCGCGCCTTCTCTATCGTAGAGAGGCTTCCGCGTACCCATCTGTCGCTGCCGCGTAGGTCATTGGTCGGCTCCCACCGTGCTAAGGTGACCACCTCAGTGACCACTAAGATGGTGAGGTACGACATGGCGGAGATCGGTATCAAGGAGCTGAAGGCGACGGCCTCATCGGTCATCGAAGAGGTCGAGAGCGGCTCTGCCTACGTCGTGACCAGGCGCGGTCGGCCTGCCGCGGTCCTGTTGCCGATCGACGAGGCCGAGGACCTCGTGCTTGCCAATGCCGATGAGTTCGTCCGCCAGCGTCGCCTTGCCCGTGCTGACTACGCCAAACAGCGGACGGTCAGGCTGGAGGATCTCGACTGACCGCCTACGAGGTCCAACTCTCTCGGGCGGCGGTCCGGCAGTTCAAGAAGCTTGGTGACGCTGACCGCGATCGCATCCGCCGAGCGCTCGAGCGACTCGCGCATGACGTCGTCCGTCCCGGACGCGTCTCCGGCAAGGCCGTGAAGACCATCCATGGCACTGACGATACCTTCCACCGGTTGCGCATCGGCGACTACCGCGTGATGTACGACGTCATCGACGCCGACCACGTGCTCCTGGTGCTCGGCATCGTCGACCGAGCCGACCTCGAGCGCTGGCTCCGAAGTAGATAGACCACGGGACGGCGTCGCAGACGGGCAAGCGTCGAGTCAGCGTGTAGTACGGGAGTGCGATCGAAGCGGCCCTCAGTGTCGCAATCGAGTCGCCCTGTGTACCCTATCCACGCACGACTTCGTCGGGGTGTAGCGCAGCGGTAGCGCACATGCTTTGGGAGCATGAGGTCGCGGGTTCGATCCCCGCCACCCCGACCACCACTCTGTCGATGGATGGCGCGAGGTCTGCCGTGGATCTGCGCCACCGATCCTCGCGGCCTCGCTAGACTCCATCGCGGTACTGGCGACCGTTGGGCGGGAGACGCGCGCCGATCACGTACGAGCGGCACTGCCCAACCGCTCGTGAAGCCCAGGCATGGGCCAGAGTGCCGGTAGAACGACTGTCCACATGCAGGGTAAGCCTGGGATAAGCGCCGTGGGTCATCGTCCTTGGGCAGGGCATGCACTGCGCCACGGGCAGGCGATGCGGTCCTGGTGGTGGCGGTACACGCGGGTGCGTCCGGGGTTGGCTTCGATGTCGAACGTTGCCAACGATCCCATCTCGTCTTGTGCTGGGCGGAGGCGCGCCGACTGGCGCATGGGCTTGAATACCGGTCGATCGCACGTCATGGCTTTGGCGGCGGATGGGATCGGTGCCAACGGCCGGATCGCGCATCGCTGCTCCGGGCGACGATCGGGGCCACAGGAGTCGGGGGTACCGAGATTGAGCTACCAGGCCGTCTACTACCGAGACCCGCAGGGCCACGAGCCCGTGAACGACACCATCAGAAGCCTTGTGGCCAAGTGTCAGGACAGCGTGGATGACAAGATCTCGCTGCTCAACATGTGTGACGACAAGCGTCCCCACCTACCCTTCCCACACACCTCCGCACTGAGGGGAACGGGCTACGGCGAACTGCGCGAGTTGCGCTGCGACTGCGGGAAGCAACACCACAGGATCATCTACGGCCGCTCGGACCGATTCCTAATCCTCCTGCATATGATTCCGGGGAAGACCGGCAAGATCCCGGAGCAGGACAAGCGCATCGCTCTCCGGCGTTGGGGAGACTTCAAAGCCCGGATGGACGCCGAGCCGACCGCGAAGCCCCGGGCGATGGGTGCCGACGCACCATCAGGTTAGACCGGACTTAGCACGTGTGCTAAGTTGGGAGTCACAAACGAATCGGGGACCGAACGATGACGACCGAAAAGCACATCAGTCCGCTCGGCGAGAGCGCAACCAACGCCGCAGCGCGCCGCTATGCCAGCAGCCCCGCATACCGCGCCCAGCACGACAAGCTGGCGCCGTATCGCGTCATCGCGCACGCGGTCATCCTTGGTCGGGCCGATACGGGCCTCACGCAGGAGGAGCTAGGCGCGGCGATCGGCACGACCGGATCGGCTGTCTCCCGCATCGAGAGCGGCACACGACCGATCAAGCTCGAGACCCTCAGCAAGCTAGGAACCGCCCTCGGCATCACGTTCGCCGTTGGCGCACCCGACGGAGCTGGTAGAAATCGCGTCGTCGTACCTGCGGCGGCTATGGAAGCGACCTTGCCGCCGCGAACCAGCGGCCTGGCTCGGCGACCGGCCTGATCCCCCAGGCTTGGCTGGCGGGGTAGCATCGCGGCGTGGAGCAGACGCGCATCTCAGCACCGGTGAGCGCGCGTGCGGAGATCGATATCGCCGCCAGCGAGCGCGAGGTCTGGACGGTCATCGCCGACATCGCTTCGTGGCCGACGTGGAACCCCGGCGTGCGCGAGGCCACCTTCACGGCTGAGCTGGAGGTCGGCGCCCGATTCCGATACGCCACGCCGTTCGGGTCGATCGCCTGCCGGCTCACACAGGTCGATGCGCCGCACTCGCTCGCTTGGGAGGGCCGGCTGCTGACGCTGCGTCAGCGCCAGTCGTGGCGTGTGGCGGCAGGAGCCACCGGCAGCCGCGTCCGTACCGACGCCTCCATGAGCGGCCTTGGCGCGCGCCTGTTCCGACGACGGCTCAACGAGCGACTCCAGGGCGAGCTTGACGCGTTGGTCAGCCTGCTGAAGCTGGAGGCGGAGGTTCGATACGCAGCTCCCGACGTCGAACCCGCAGGGGAGGGCACGTGAACGAAGGGTCGATGCGGAGCCTCAACCTGGCATTCCGCTTCATCCTCGAGATGCTGGTGCTGTTGGCGCTGTTCCTGTGGGGCATGTCGATGTCCGATTCGCTGCCCATCCAGCTGCTCCTCGGTTTGGTCGCTCCGGCTGTCGTGATGGTGGTCTGGGGGCTGTTCGTGGCGCCCAAGGCCTCGCGGCGCCTGGTCGATCCAGGCCGCCTGGTGGTCGAATCCATCATCTTCACGCTCGCCGCGCTCGCCTTCGGGCTGGCCGTGAGTTGGATCGTGGCCCTGATGTTCGGCGCCGCCGTGCTGATCAGCCTGGCCCTGATGCTCTACTTCGGTCAGCGCGGCCTCTGACACACGTCAGTCGGCAGGAGTGACGGAATCAGTCGCCGTCGTCACTCCCGGCATCGGCGCCGTCGTCTGGTTCGTCCAACCCGGGATCGTCGTCCTCGATGGCTTGACCGGGGTCGGCCTCACCGCGATCGAAGGCGTCCTTGTCACGCCAGTGCGTATCGCAGCTCAGACAGACGATGCCGACGGCGCCCTCATTCTGGAAGTCGCCCATGCCCAGCATGTCGCTGTAGGCTTGGACGCCCATGACATCGATCTCCGGCGGCCGGTCGAGCGCAAGCGTGTGCTGCCCACAAACCGGGCAGGCCTGCTGGGATCGCGCTTCTTCGCTCATGGTTCCCTCTTCGGCGTGACGTTGCCAGTTGTCCACACTAGCAGCACGGCACAGGGTGATGGGGCCCGTGGGGGCAGTACCATTCGCCCAGCGTGAAGGGAGTACTTGTGGTGGCCCGGCCTGCCTCACCATGGACGCACCCACGATCACCGGAATTGGGGTAGCGCGTGTCCGCAGTCCAGATCATCCTGCTCGCCGTCGGGCTCATCGTCATCTCGGCTGTGGCCGTGACGGTGGCCTACGCGACGGCGTTCGCGACGCGGGCCGCGCCTCGCAAGCGGTCGGCGGATCCAGCCCACGCCGATGGGCACGACCTTGAGCGTGATGACCCGTTGGGTGACGACCCGGACCTGCTGTCGGTCGCCGGCGGGCCCCGCGGCATCAACGCGTTCATCGCGCCCACCAGCACCCGCCAGGTCGCTCGCGTGGTGGCCTTCCTGTTCCTCGCATCGGTGGCTGTGGTGGTGGCACTCAGCCAGGCTTGGCAAGCCAATGAGCCGGCCATCTTCACGCTGCTCGCGGCGGGCATGTTGTTGCTCGTGCTCTTCATGGATATGGTGCCGCCATCCGTGCTCGGTCGCCGGCGTCGTCCCATGGAGAGCATCGGCGCGATCGTCTTCCTGGGCCTCTTGATGGCGCTGACCGGCGGTGCGCGCAGCCCCTTCCTGGTGGGCTTCTACCTGGTGGTCGCGGGTACGGCGCTCTCGACCGAGGGTCGGGCGCCCATCGTGGTCGCGCTCGTGGGTGCCGTCACCATCGCGGCCGTCGGGCTGCTCGAAGCCCTGATCGTGGGCCCGCTGCAACCTGAGGCGTTCGCCTGGGTGGGCATCAATGCGGTCTCGCTCATCCTGTTGGCCGACATCGCCACGGCGGCTGCTCGCGCCCAGCGTCACGCACGTGACGAGGCCCTGCGCGCCTCCCGCTTCGACGCGCTCACTCGCCTCTACAACCGCTCCTTCTTCTTCACCACCATGGAGCAGGAGATCCGCCGCTCCGATCGCATGGGTCGAGGCTTCACCATGCTGATGCTCGACCTGGACGACCTGAAGCCGGTCAACGACACCTTCGGCCACCAGTGGGGCGACCGCCTGCTCAAGGCCGTCGCCGATACCATCCGCCGCACCATCCGCTTCACCGACGCCGCGGCACGCTACGGTGGTGACGAGTTCGTGGTGCTCCTGCCCGAGACGGACGTGGTCGGCGGCTACGTGGTGGCGGAGAAGCTGCGGCGCGATATCGAAGCGATGACGCTGCACGCGGCCAGTCGCAACGTGCGCTCATCGATATCGGTCGGCCTCGTCGCCTATCCTGATGACGGCAGCACCATCGAGCAGCTGGTCGCGGCTGCGGACGTGGCCATGTACGAGGCCAAGCGGCGCGGCAAGAACCGCATCGTCGGTTACCAGATGCGCACCGAGCGGGTCGCGACCGATATCGATGCCGACAGTCACGAGCTGGTCCAGCTCGATCAGACGCAGGATGTGCGCACCGGTGGCGATCCTGCGCCCTGGGGCGAGCCGTCGCCACCCGACGAGGCGCCGTTGCCACCGCCCGCTCGGGGTCGTTCCGACCGTTCGACCATCCCGGTGGAGCCCGAGCACATGGGCCCCGGCCCCTGGTCCACCGAGGTGTCACCGTCGAGCGAGACGCGACCCCGACCCGGAGGTCGACCGACCGATGAACCACCCGAGCCGCCCACACGCAGCCGCACGGCCATCGAGGCGCCCGACCTGCCCGACTTCCCCGGCACTGTCGGTGGTTCCGATGTGGGAGGGGCTGCCGAGCGGCTCTGGTTGACCCGGACCGAGACCTCGCTGACGAGGCCTCCGCTCGGAGGAGTCGATGGCGCTGCCGGTGCACCTCCGCAGCGACCTGCCCCCGACATGCGAACCAGCGGCGGTTACGGCGGAGCCTCCAGTCGTTCCGAGGAGATCCGCGGCAGGGGCAGTCGGCCCTGGATCGCCATCCCCATCGAGCCCGACGATCCGCCGCCGCTTCCCCGACGCTGACGCACCGGAACGACGGTACTGACGAATGGGCCGGACGGCGACGACGTGTAGAGTCAGCACATGTCCAGTGACCAGCAGCAGCGCGGCTTCGGCACCCGCGCCATCAAGGCCGCCACCCGAGCGCCACGTGTCGAACAGGGCTCCGCGGCGGTGCCCATCTACCAGTCGGCCACCTTCCACGCACGAGACGTGGCTGACTATGCGGAGCTGATCGGGTTCGAGAAGCCAGGCTACTCGTACGCTCGCATCGAGAACCCCACCTCCGACGCGATGGCGGCCGCCTTCGCCGAGATGCACGGCGCAGAAGCTGGTTTCGCCTTCGGCTCCGGCATGGGTGCGATCCACGCCGCACTCGTCTCGCTGCTCCGCGCCGGCGACCGCATCGTCTGCACGCAGGCGGTCTACGGCAGCACCCGTGCGTTGATGGAGCGTGTGCTCGCGCGCCTGGGTGTGGAGGTCGTGTTCGTCGACCCGGTGGACCTTGATGCCGTCGAAGGGGCACTGGCTGCGGCGCCGACGCGCCTGCTCTACGCGGAGACCATCTCCAACCCCACCATCGTGGTGGCCGACCTGGCGCGCCTCGCCGAGTTGGGCCACCGACATGGTGCCGTGGTGGTGGTGGACAACACCTTCGCCTCACCCTACCTGTGCCGACCCTTGGAGCTGGGGGTGGACATCGTGCTGGAATCGGCCACCAAATGGCTCAGCGGCCATTCGGATGTCATCGCCGGCGCCGTGGCAGGTTCGGCGGAACGCATGCGTGCCATCCGTGATGTGGCCATCGACACCGGCGGCATCGTGGCGCCCTTCTCTGCCTTCCTCGTACTGCGCGGGATGCAGACACTCCACGTGCGCATGGATCGCCACAGCCAGACGGCGCTCCAGCTCGCCACCCATCTTGAGTCGGCCGCCGCCGTGCGTCGTGTGGCCTATCCGGGCTTGCCCAGCCATCCTCAGGCAGAGATCGCCGCGCGCGAGCTGCGCACCGGTGGCGGCATGCTGGCCCTCGAGCTGCCATCGCGTGACGTGGCCGCAGCGTTCATCGATGGGCTCACCATCCCGCCGGTCACGGCCACCCTGGGCGGCGTCGTGACCTATGCCGTCCACCCGTCCACGGCGACCCACCGGCAGCTTGACGAGGCGCAGTTGCTGGCTGCGGGCATCCCGCCGGGGCTGGTGCGTATCTCCGCCGGTCTCGAAGATGCCGCTGACCTGATCGCCGACGTGGATGCTGCCCTTGCCGCCGCCACGGGGGCCGGCCGGAGCGCCTGACGCCGATGCTGCTGGCTCGGACGGGGGCGGCTGCTTGGCGCCTCTTGACCGACGTCCGCTTCGCGGTGGTGCTCATCACCCTGCTGGCCGTCTCCGGCCTCATCGGCATGCTGGTGCGGCAGTTCCCCGTCACGCGGGCCGATGACCCGGCTCGCTATGCGGTCGCGCTGGCGACGGTCCGCGGGGCCTGGGAGGGGATGCCGGCCGGTGCGTTGCTCGCCGACGTCTTCGACCGGCTGGGCTTCTTCAACGTCTTCGCCACGCCCTGGTTCCTGCTGCTGGTGACGGTGCTGGTCATCAGCATCATCTGCTGCACGCTCGACCGCACCCCGCGGCTGTGGCGCAGCGTCGGTGGGACACGTGTGGAGCAGCCGGCCGCCTTCTTCGATCATGGGCGTGACCACCGTGCGGTCATCGAGGGCGCCGGGGATGGCGCCGGTGGAGGGACGGGGGAGAGCGTGGTCGAAGCGGTCCGGGGCGCGTTCCGCCGCCGCCACTTCCGCCGCCAGCGACTCGTGGAGGCGGACGGCGCCAGCTACGTGTACGGCGACCGCAATCAGTACCAGAAGCTGGCCACACTGTTGACGCACGCCGGCCTGGTGCTCTTCTTCGCCGCTGGTGCCATCACGGTGGCGGCCGGTTTCGAGACGGTCGTCTTCGTGGGTGAGGGCGGCACGGCGCCGGTACAGGCGGTGGGTACGCCGGGCAACCTGCTGGTCAAGAACAACGGCTTCCTGGCGCCACGTCGCGAGGACGGCTCGTTCGCCGACTTCAGTACCGATCTCTCGGTCTATCGAGACGGCGAAGAAGTGGCGCGCAAGACCATCCGCGTCAACGACCCGCTCGAGTTCGACGGCTACGTCTTCCACCAGAACACGTTCGGCCCAGCCGTCGACCTGGTCATCCGCAACGGCGCTGGTGGGTTGGTGTGGCAGGGGCCGTTGCTTCTGGATGACGAGCTGCTGGGCCAGCCGCAGGGTTTCATGACCATCCCCGGTGCGGACGTGGGCGTGGTCGCCGTGCTGGGTCGGGGTGGCGATGGCAGCCCGCAGCTGGTGATGCAGGGTGTAGGTCCGGCCGATCCCGCGACCGGCGCGAACGAGACCCTCTTCCTGGTCACCATCCCATCGGGCGTGACGACCGACCCGGAGGTGACGGCCGGCCACGCCATCAGCTGGGAGGGCGTCGGCAGCTGGACGGGCATGGTCGTCAAGCGTGATCCCGGCCAACCCTTCATCTGGGTGGCCTTCGGTCTGCTCATAGCCGGCCTGGTACTCACCTTCTACTTCCCTCGGCGGCGGGCGTGGGCGCGCGTCACCGAGGGGCGCGTGGCGTTGGCATTCGTGGCCGACCGCTATGTCGACGCCGATGGCGAGTTCGCCAAGCTCGCCGAGGCGGTGAGGTTAACCACAGGGGGGAAGATCGAGAGAGAAACGGACACGCTGCACACCTGAGCCGACTCTTCCGGGTATCAGCCCCATTCGGGGTCGGTCCCTCCCTGGTGGCGCCCGCTTTCGACCGTTTCGGGGTTTCGCGCGCGATTCGTCCGGGGACCGCGCCCGATGCGTAACCGTGGAGCAACCTATCGAGACGCGGTGGCTCCTATGCTGCGAATCGGCCGTGCCGCCTCACCTTGTGGGCCCACCTGATGCGCTCACTCCGGAAGAACTCGGGCCCAGCGCACGGCAGGAATAGGAGACACCGTTGGTCATCGAAGTAGCGTCGAACGATCCCCTCGACAAGATCCAGGCAGCCAAGGAACGCGACATCCGCTTCGTCGAGTTGCAGTTCACCGACCTGCTCGGCGTCGTCAAGGGCATCACCATCCCGCTGTATCGGCTGGAAGAATCGCTGGAGCACGGCACCTGGTTCGACGGCTCGTCGATCGAGGGCTTCACACGCATCGCCGAGTCCGACCAGTGGCTCGCGCCGGACATGAGCACCTTCGCCGAGATCCCCTGGCAGGGCGGCGAGTTCAGCGTCGGCCCGATGGGCTCGCGGGGCACCGCTCGCGTCATCTGCGACGTCATGACGCCCGACGGCAATCCTTTCGTGGGCGATCCCCGTGGCGTGCTCAAGAAGCAGCTCGCCCGGGTCAAGGAGATGGGCTATATCTGGAACGCCGGCCCGGAGTTGGAGTTCTTCCTCTTCCGCAAAGATGCCGAGGGCAAGATCGCTCCGTTGCCCCACGACACCGGCGGGTACTTCGACTTCTCCACCGACCTTGCGCAATCCGTCCGGCGTGACATGGTCAACGCCCTGGAAGCCTTCGGCATCCGGGTCGAGGCCGCCCATCACGAGGTCGCGTACGGCCAGCACGAGATCGACTTCCAGTACAGCGACGGTCTCACCACGGCCGACAATGCGGTCACCTTCAAGTTCGCCCTGAAGGCTATCGCGCAGATGCACGGCCTGTACGCCACCTTCATGCCCAAGCCTATCGCGGGTATCAACGGCTCCGGCATGCACACGCACCAGAGCCTGTGGTCCATCGAGGAGCAGAAGAACGCCTTTGCCGAGCCGCGAAGCAAGTACGGACTCTCCAAGCTGGCACAGGCCTACATGGCTGGCGTGCTGGCGCACGCGCGTGGCATGAGCGCGTTGCTCGCCCCGATCGTCAACAGCTACAAACGATTGGTCCCCGGCTATGAAGCGCCGACCTACCTGACCTGGGGTCGAACCAATCGCTCGGCGTTGATCCGCGTGCCTAGGGTCTCGCCGGGTCGTTCGGTCGAGGCCACCCGCGTGGAGGTCCGTTGCCCGGACCCCACGGCCAACCCATACCTGGCCTTCGCGGCCATGCTGGCGGCCGGCCTGGACGGCATCGAGAAGGAGATGAAGCTTCCCGATCCGGTCGAGGAGAGCCTCTATGACATGACCGCCGAGCGCGTCAAGGAGAAGGGCATCTCCGAGCTGCCCGGGTCGTTGGGCGAGGCTATCGCCGAGCTGGAGAAGGACGAGGTCATCGCCGAGGCGCTGGGCGACCATGTCTACACGCACTACCTTGAGGCCAAGCGTGAGGAGTGGGCCGAGTACAACCAGCAGGTCACGAACTGGGAACTGGATCGCTACCTCGAAGCGTACTAGCGCGACGGCGCATCCCGTTGGGACTCGCGGCTCCCGAAGCTGTGAGGCGCCCTGGGAGCTCACGAGAGCGGGCGGTGGGTGGTCCACCGTCCGTTTTCGATTCCGACGGCTGCCATGCGCGGTACCGCCGCTCACCGACTCCGTCGATCACCGACCCCGCCGAACACCGACCCCGGCACTACCCGCCGGGCGGGTGAAGCGTCGGACCTGCCGCCCGCGCTCCGCCATCTGACCCACCACACGCATGACCCGAGCGCAGATACCCAGGAGGTTCGATGGGCTGGAAGTCGAGCGACATCCCCGATCAACATGGCCGAGTCGCGGTCATCACCGGTGCCAACAGCGGTCTTGGCCTGGCTGCTGCTCGGGAGTTGGCGGGCCGCGGTGCGACGGTCGTGCTGGCGGTCCGTGATGTGGCCAAGGGCCGGGCGGCGATGGCGTCGATCAACTCGGAGGTGCCCGGCGCCCGCCTGGAGCTGTACCCAGTCGACCTTGCTTCCTTGGACTCGGTGCGCGCCTGTGCAGCGGCCATTCGCTCGGAGCATGAGCGCATCGATGTGCTCATCAATAACGCCGGCGTCGTGGCCACGCCGGCCAGTCGAACGGCGGACGGCTTCGAGTACCAGGTCGGCACGAACCACCTGGGGCACGTCGTGTTCACGGCCGAGCTGCTGCCGGCGCATGGGTTGGCCGACGCCGCTCGCGTGGTGACCGTGACGAGTGGTGCCCTCGTGCTGGGGCGGATGCTGGACCACGATCGCCTCGTGAACGGCGCCACCTACCATCCCTGGCGGGCATACGGCGATTCCAAGCTGGCCAACTTCCGCTTCGGTGCAGAACTGGCTCGACGCCTGGAGGCCAGCGGCTCCAGTACTCGGAGCCTCGTCGCCCATCCCGGGCTTGCCGATACCGACCTCATGCCGACCACCGTGCGCAACGGCGGCGCCGGGCGCTCTGGTCGTCTCTCCGCCTTCTTGGCTGCGCGGCTCGGGATGCCCCCGCCCGATGGCGCACTGTCGCTGCTTCGCGCTGCAGCCGATCCGGCGGCGAGCAATGGGCAGCTCTACGGTCCGCGCTGGATCATGGCCGGACCGCCCGTGCAGCAGCGATGGTTCGGCCGCTGGGCGCGACCCGAGTCGATGGCGCGATCATGGGAGGTCACCGAACGCGCTCTCGAACCGCTCCTGCCGGAGGGTCTACGCTGGCCGATGTGAAGGCCATCACCATCCGCCCCGGCTCGCCCGACTCCCTCCGACTGCAAGACGTCCCGCGTCCGTCGCTCGACGAGGTGCCCGATGGTCGCGGCGTACGGGTGCGCATCATCCGTGCTGGGCTCTGCGGCACCGATGCCGAACTTGCGGCCGGCAAGTACGGCCGCCCGCCGGATGGCGACGACTATCTGGTGCTGGGTCACGAATCGCTAGGGCGGGTGGTCGAGGTCGGTCCCAACGTCAGCGAAGTGGCTCCCGAGCAGCTCGTGGTCATCACCATCCGACGTCCTGGTTCCAGTATCTACGATCGCATGGGGCGTCCCGATCTCTCCACCGACGAGGTCTTCATCGAGACCGGTATCAGTCGCGCCCATGGCTTCATGACCGAGGAGGTGGTGGCCGCGCCCGAGCATCTCGTGCCCGTTCCGCCTGACCTTGTCGACGTGGCCATCCTCACCGAGCCGCTCAGCTGCATCACCAAGTCGCTGCGCCAGGCGGACGCGGTGCAGGCGCGACTCGATCTCTGGGAGCTACGACGGGCGCTCGTCACCGGCGCCGGCACCATCGGCCTGCTGGCGACACTGGCACTGCGTTTGCGTGGGTTGGAGGTCACGACCTTCGCCCGACATCGGCCACCGTCTCGTAACAGTGACCTGCTGGAGCGCATCCGTGCACGCTACGTCAGCGCCGCGGACATCGATCTGCCTGGGCTCGTCGAGCGTGACGGGGCGTTCGACCTCATCTTCGAGGCTTCGGGTGCCCCGGGGCTCCTGGCGCCGGCGGTTGGCGCGCTGGCCCCGAACGGTGTGTTGGCCCTCTTCAGCGTCACCCCCGGCAGCGATCGGCAGTCCGTGGATGTGGCTCGGCTCAACCAGGCGGTGGTGCTCTACAACCGCGTCATCGTCGGCAGCGCCGCCGCGTCCTGGGAGGACTACGCACAGGCGGTCGCCACCATCGGCCGGGCAGAGTCGACGCCGGGCATGCGTGGCTGGCTGGCCGGGCTCATCACACACCGCATCCCCGGTCTTGACGCGCCTGCGGTCCGTCATCATCTCGCGGGCGGCAACGATGCCATCAAGGCCACCGTGGAGGTAGGTACCGCCTGAGGCGGCGCCGATCCGAATGGCCCTGCGCCGACCCGACCTGTGCCGACCCGACCTACGCGGCATCGACCCGCCCCGCGGGTGAAGCGTCGGACCTCCTGGCTGTGCACCGTCATCGACCCGCCCCGCGGGTGAAGCGTCGGACCTGGCGTTCGCGCGGAAC
>JBBSAV010000038.1:0-24759 GCA_038251965.1 Candidatus Limnocylindrales bacterium | reverse complement strand
GTAGGCTGCTCGGCTTCAGACGTCCCGTACGTCACAGGCTCCCTCCTCCTCGAGTAGCGACCCTTAGGGTACCCCGCGCAGATAGGGGTGGCGCGCCGCTCATGCGACGCGCCACCGCGGCGTTACGGGTGCGAGAACGCCTACTGAGCGCTGCTCATGGCATCGTCGATCTGCTGGAGCACGGCATCGGTGTTCTGACCGTTGTCCTGGATCCAGGAGACCACACCGCTCCAGAAGTCGGCACCGGAGGCCGGCATCAGGTCGGAGGCATCGAAGCCGAGCGACGTGGAGTTGGCCA
Source organism: Candidatus Limnocylindrales bacterium (assembly GCA_038251965.1). GTDB lineage: Bacteria > Chloroflexota > Limnocylindria > Limnocylindrales > CSP1-4 > JAFMJV01. The sequence goes on along the minus strand of JBBSAV010000038.1, from coordinate 24,461 downwards.
CGATGTCGGAGGCGACTTCAAGCTTGTAGTTGCCCGCATACCAATCGGCCGGGGTCGACTGGTTCGCGGAGATGGCGCTGCCTGCATCGATCCACGCCTTGATACCGTCCGGCGTGGCCAGATACTGCAGCAGCGCACGCACCTCAGGTCGGTCAGCGCTGACGATGAAGGCGTCACCGGAGCCGAGCGAAGGCGTGCCATATGCGGGGTCGATGGGCGGGAAGTAGAACAGGCCCACGTCCTCGCCGATGACGTACTTGGAGGTCCCGTCGCCGGCCTTGGCATCGGGGAAGAAGTCGGGGCCATACCAGGTCGCCTGCTTCTGCATCCAGCAACCGGGGCTGGCCATGTCATCGTTGAACATCGGGTCCATGGCGTCGGTCTGTGCCGTCGCCAGGATGGCCGTGCTGCCACCGAGGACGTAGTCAGGAGTGAAGTAGATCTGGCCGGCCAGATCGAAGGCATTCTTCACTTCGGGCGAGTTGAAGGGAAACTGTAGGGCAGCCCAGGCGTTGTAGTTCTCTAGGCTGGTGGTCCGCAGCATGATGTCCTCGATCATGTCGGTGGCGATCCAGCCCGTGGCGGGTCCAGCGTCCATGCCCACACACCAGGGGTTGCTGCCGTCGGCCACGATCTTGTCGGATAGGGCGATGAGCTCATCCCACGTGGTCGGCACAGCGTAGTCGGCGGCCTCGAAGGCCTTGATCGGGTACCACACGACCGACTTCACGTCGACCTTGTAGGGCATGCCGAAGATGCCCGCATCAGTGGTGTAAAGCGGCAGGGTCGCGGGATGCTCCGCGAGGAGCTTCTCGGTATCCAGCATCGGCGTGATGTCCTGGATCAGACCCTGGGCGCCATACGCATCGATGGCAGACGGCTGTGCCAGCTGGATGATGTCCGCTGCGGCGCCACCGTTGAGTGACACGTTGACGAGCGTCTCATGCTGACCCGAGGGAACCTCGGCCACGCCGACCTGGATGCCCGTAGCATCGATGAATGGCTGCAGGGCGGCTGCGAAGTTGTCACCCTCGCCACCGATCCACTGCGTCTGCATGGTGACCTTCGAGCCAGCCATCGGCTGGTCGGTGCCCATGGCCTGGTCCAGCTCGGCGTAGCCGCTGGACATCATGTCGCCTGCCGGCGCCATGCTCGCGGCAGGACTCGCGTCCTGGGCAACGACGCCAAGGCCGCTGAAGGTGAGGGCCATCGTTGCCAGCGCGGCGCCGGCGATGACCGTCTTTCGATTCTGGTGCATTGCACCTCCTCCTTGATCTCGCCCGAGGGTCGGGCGAGAAGGGTTGATGAAACGGCGCGAGGCGCGTCCGGCGCCCGGCCAGTCGTTCAGGCCGTCGCTGCCCTCCTCCCTTTACGTCCTCCTTGCGGAAGGGCGCGATGGTCCCGGTAGCAAGGAATGCTAGTCCTGATCGGCCACATATTCCGGGCCGTTGCGCACGTCATGCGACGAGCGCCAGCCCAAGTTCGGAGGTCATCAGGATGGCTGCCGCACCCAGCGCGACGGCGTCGTCGCCAGTGCGGCCGAAATGGATGTTGCTGCGCTCCATCAGCAGTGGCAATGCTGAGCGGCGTGCCTCGACGCGGACCGCGTTCAGCCAGAGCTGACCGAATTCGGTCATCGGACCGATGAGCACGATGTCGCGCGCGCCCAGCGTGCCGATCATGGCCGCCAGCACGCGGCCAAGCGGGGGCGCTGCCTGCAGCACCACCTCACGCGCCAGCGGATCGTCAGCACGGAAGGCCTCCAACAACACTGCCTGCGTCAACGGCCTTCCCGACAAGCGTGAGCCAGGATCTGCAGCCACGAGCTCGGCAGCACGTTGCAAAACGGCCCGCAGGCTAGCCACGGTCTCAAGGCAGCCGGTCCCACCACAACGGCACCGAATGTCCTCATCAGTCACTCGCGTGTGGCCGATCTCGCCGGCGCCCGAATCGTCACCGGCATAGACGCGCCCGCCGATGACGATGCCGGCACCGATGCCCACGCCCACTTTGACGACGATCATGGCCGAGGACGTGTCGTGGTGGCCGAAGGCCCACTCTGCCATGGCCGAGGCCTGCGAGTCATTCACCACGATGGTGGGGAGGCCGGTGAGAGCGGCGAGTCGCTCGCCCACCGGTGTATCGTGCCAGTCGAGCCCGACGGCCCAGCGCACCCGACCCGAAGGCTGTTCGATCAGGCCCGGCGTGCCGATACCCACGCCCACCAGGGGGCGTTCCGCGGCCGCCGTAAGGGTCAACACCAGTGCTTCCAGCTCGCGCAGGGCGGCTTCTCCATCACGTCCGTGCAGATACCGCGACTCACGCGCCTGGACCTCGCCGCGCAGATCGACGACGGCGCCGCTGAGGCGCTCGCGGTCGACATCGATGCCCACCAGCTGGCGGGCGTCGGCGGGAACGCGCAGCAGGATGGGCGCCTTACCACCGGTCGAGGGTCCAGTTCCGGCCTCGACGACCAGCCCGTCTGCGATGAGTCCTTCCACCAGGTCGGAAACGGTCGTGCGAGTGAGGCCGGTGGCGCGTGCCACGTCGGCACGACTCAAGGGAGCGGATTCGTACACGGTCCGCAGGACCAACTGCACGTTGGAACGTCGAATCTGCCGATGGGTGGCCTTGGCGAGTGTGGCGGTGGGCACGGACCTCACTTTGTCAACGGTCTGGACGAAGTTAGCGTACGCCCTTTGTCAAGACCCTTTACAAAGTCGCGTCGAGTGACAGCGATAGCGCCACATCCTACGGGACTGCGAATTTGTCACGCTCGGATCCATGGACACGGGGGAGACCAGGAGCTTGGACAGCGCGGCGCAGCGACATCTCACCATCCTCACCCGTCTGCTGGCTGGCGGACTGACGCCCGAGGAGGGGGCGGCCAGCCTGAGGGCGCTCGGCTCGACCCATCGGGTGGGTCATCCGGCGGAGCCGCACCCATCGCGCTGCTGTCTCACCCATCGGGTGGGTCATCCGACCGAGCCGCACCCATCGCGCTGCTGTCTCACCCATGGGGTGGGTGAAACGACAGCGACCCACCCATCGCTCCGCTGTCTCACCCATCGGGTGGGTCATCCGACCGCGCCTCACCCATCGCTCCGCTGTCTCACCCATCGGGTGGGTCATCCGACAGCGCCGCACCCATCGTGCTGCTATCTCACCCATCGGGCGGGTCATCCGACAGCGCCGCACCCATCGCGCTGCTGTCTCACCCATCGGGCGGGTCATCCGGCGGAGCCGGACCCATGGGGCGGGTCGCAGGTGACACCTTGGCACCAGGGTGCGCTGGATCCGCGCCTCGGGCTCTCGCGGGGACACGCCTCGCCAGGACCAAGCCTCTGCCGGGCCGCAGCTCCGAGGCGTTAGCTTCTGGGCGCGATCCCCGGCCCGACTGCCTTTCCGATGGCGCGCCCCGGCCGGGGAAGCGACGCGCCAGGGGCAGCCAGACCTTGAGCGTCTCGACGGGCCTGCGATCGCGACCGCTTGTGCGTGTACATCGCGGCATCGGCAGCCTGCAGCAAGGCCTTGCCGGTCCGGCCATCGCGTGGGTGGAGCGCCAGGCCGACACTGCAACTCACATGGACCATCGAGCCATCGGGCATCGGATGGGCCAAGTCGGCGACGGCCCTGGCAGCACGCTGGGCGACTTGCATGGCTTCGTCGGCATCGGTGTCGGGCATCAGCACGACGAACTCATCTCCGCCGTAACGGGCCACGATATCGCTGGTCCGTACCGCGGCTCGCAACGCGCCCGCGATGGCCCGCAGCACGCCATCACCAGCCTGGTGCCCGTGCTCGTCATTGATGCGCTTGAACTCATCAAGATCGATCATCAACAGGCTCAGTGGCGAATGCGCACGTGATGCCCGTGCGGTCTCCTGGCGGACGCGATCCTGCAGGTGGCGGTGGCTGTAGACCCCGGTGACCAGATCCGTCTCGGCGGCGTCACGGAGCTGGCGGACCAGTCGCGCATTCTCGAGCGACGACGCGACCTGGTTGGCCATCGTCCGCAGCAGCGCTGCCTCACCGTCCCGGAATTGGCGTCCGCTCGTTTCGGAGACGAACTCGACCAGGCCCATCACCCGCCCAGTGGCCGACAATGGCAACAACAGCGTCGCCGCCCCCCCGAGACCACGGAGCCGATCTAACTCGGCCGGCTCCAGGCTATCGACATCAGGGTCGAGCCACACGACCTCGTCATTGAGCAGCGCACGTCGAAGCGAGCGATGCCCGGCGAGATCGCGCGCAGGCCCGATGAGCGGGCGGCCGTCGGCCCCGATGGGCAGCAGCCTGCCACTCTCCTGGTCCCAGCGCGAGATGAGACAGGCATCCATGTCAGCGGCGACACGCAGTTTGGCCGCCATCAGGCTGGCAAGATCGCGTTCATCGGAGGCCGCGGCGCCCGCCTGGCTGATATCGAGCAGGGCTGCCAGTTCGGCGACGTGTCGGTCTCGTTCAGCGAGCAGTCGTGCGTTCTCGATAGCGACCGCGGCCTGGTCGGCGAGGACACCCAGCAGACGTGATTCGTCTTCGGAGAAGCGACTCAGACCAAGTCTGGAGAGCACCACGACCCCGATGACGTGGCCCTCGGAGCGCAGCGGCGCCAACAGCATCGATTCCTCAGACAGATCAGCCGATCCGGGGACCTGCAGCGCGCGCGGATCGTTGGCCGCGTCATGGACGATCAGCTGCTGGCCGTTCGCAGCGACCCAGCCGGTGATGCCTTCGCCGACGGTCACCCGCAGGTCGGCCGCGGACTCGCCCTGGTATTCACGCGCATGGGGCCGGAAGGCGACCGGGTCGAGGGTTCGTCCGTCGGCACACAGGACGTAGACACGAGCGTTGTCGAAGGCCACGACACGGTGAGTCTGGGAGCAGAGCGCGGCACTGACCGCCTCCACGCTCGTCAAGCGGGTGAGTTGGGCCGCCACCGATTGGACCGCCTCGAATTGGGCCGACCAGGCGATGGGGCGCGGCCCGAGGCGGGTCGACACATGCCGAACCATCTGACGTGCCCGGACGCGAGCCAGAGCAAGGTCGTCGTCGTTGAACGGCTCCCGGCGGTTGCGCTCCAATACCAGCAAGCCACCACGCTCATCGGGCAGGGCCAAGCGTGTGACGGCACCCGCTGGTCGCGGATCGGCCCGCCAGGCGGTCAGCCAGCGCGGCAGCCTGCTGGGCGCGACCTCGTGCCCGGCTCCCGGCGTTCGGTGGGACTGTTTCGCGAGTCGACCATCACGCACCGACGCGATCAGTTCGAGCACCCCGTCGCCGCGGTCGAAGTAGAGGTGCGCGCCACGATCGGCCTCTACCGCCAGGGCAAGCCGCTTCAGGGCTGCCGCGGTCTCCCCGCCCGATGCGGTCTCCCCGCCCGATGCGGTCTCCCCGCCCAAGATGGACATCAGCGCCCGGCCGGATGCGGCGAAGACACCGGATGCGGCGAAGACACAGGCACCGTCAGCGCCGCCAAGACAGGGCCCCGCATGGCGCTGACGAGGAAGACGAATGCACCGAGCGCGATGATGGCATCACCGATCGAGAACGCGGTCGCCATCGGCAAAGGCGGTGGGAAGACGAAGATGTCGCCCAGGAACGGCAAGAGCGTCTCGGGGCCGATGAGCGTGATGTTCGAGTAGTGCGCCACCGGCAGCGCTGCACTGCCGGTGAGCTCCAGCCAGGCGGCCGGCGAGGAGGGCATGTAGCCGCCATTGGCCAACACCGCCATGAGGTTGAGGATGGCTCCCACCGCCAGGATCGACAGACCAGGTCGCCGCAGGTTGCGCAGCAGGGCAACCAGTACCAGCAGCGTCGAGAGGACGTAGATGCCGGCACCTGCGGCGCCGATGCGCTCCTGGATGGGATCGGCGAACAGCATCATTTGCACCAACAACCCAGCCAGTGCGAGCTGCCACCACACGAAGTGCACACGCTCCAGGTTGCGGATGCGCCCACCCCCAAGCCGTCCGACGAGCAGGCCGGCGGCGATGGAGTACAGCAGCAGCACCTGGTTTCCGAGCCTCCGCTACAGACAACGCCGGCGCCCGGGCGCCGGCGACAGAGTCGATATCGATCGCGCACAGATGGTGGACGGGGCCGACGAGCGGCGCGAGGGTTGGTGTCGCCGGCCCCGATGTCAGCGTGTGGAGGCGGGCCCTACCAGCGGAACGGTGCCGCCAGCACGAGCACGAACGACACCACGACTGCGAGGCGGAGTGCCAGATCCTTGAAGCGGCTCATACCGTGAGTCTCCCGATAAGAACGGGCCTTGCGGCCCTGGGTGCCTGCGAGTGCTCGTGGTCTCGGTCGAGGGGGTCATCCCTGACGCTCCCGATACTCACCAGCGGACGCCTCACCCTCCATGGCGCAGTGGTACTAGGACGGGGTTTGACAGCGCGCACCGCTCGGCGCCTCGACCGACCCCCAGCGCAGGCGGCAGGCTGTACCACGGTGGCGACCGCTTCGCCCACACGACCTGGCCCTATGCTGAGCATATGAACGACGACCACCTCATCGAGACGACGGTCGAGCGCCGGGTCCTGCATCGCGGCCGCTTCATCACCTTCCGGGTCGATACCATCGAGGATCCGCAAGGCAAGCGACACATGCGCGAGGTCGTCGAGCATCCTGGCGCGGTATGCGTCATCCCCGTCCACGGACCGGACGTGCTCCTCGTGCGGCAGTACCGCACGCCGGTGGCCCAGGTGATGCTCGAGCTGCCGGCGGGCACCCTCGATCGCCTGCCCGATGGCAGCATCGAGGACCCTGACGACGCCGCACCACGAGAGCTGGCCGAGGAGACCGGGCACCGCGCCGCGACCTGGAGATCGCTGGGCCACTTCTGGACGGCACCGGGCTTCAGCGACGAGCTGATGCACCTGTACCTGGCCACTGACCTCGTGGCTCTGGCCGACTATCGTGGTCCGGACGTCGACGAGTACCTGGACCTGGTGCGCCTCCCATGGCGCAAGGCCGTGGCCATGGCCGAGGCCGGCGACATCGCGGATGCCAAGACCCTGGTGGGCCTGCTGCGCCTGGCCCGACTCGCCGATGCCGGAGAGTTAGCCCGGTAACCACTCCCGCAGGTCGACCGCGTCGAGCCGAGGGCTGGGCGTGATGCCCGGGATACGGCCACGCTTGGCGATGGGGACGCCGTCGATCTCCTTGAGGTCACCCGTGAAGTCGATGGGCGAGGCGCCGCTGATATAGCTGCCCACGGCGAAGAAGTCGACCGGTGCGCCGGCGTCCTTGAAGTACCAGATGCGATCGGGGGTGAGCCCACCCGAAACGACGATCTTGACATGCTCGAAGCCCTCCTGGTCGAGCCGCGCACGGACTTCCATCACCAGGTCGGCGGTGACGCGGCCGCGCTCCGACGGCGTGTCCAGACGCACGCCGTAGAGGCGGTCTCCGAGCGCGCGGGCCACGCGCAGGGACTCCTCAGCTTCGTCCTTGAAGGTGTCTACCAGCACGATGCGCGGCACGTCCGCCGCCACATGACGATCGAAGGCCTCAGCAGCGCGGACGGTATCGCCGATGACCAGGACCAGCGAGTGCGGCATCGTGCCCGTGGGCGCCAGGCCAGCCAGCCGTGCGCCGGCCGGCGTGGATGCGCCCACGCAGCCACCCACGATAGCGGCATAGTCGAGCGCGTCGGTCACATGTGGGTGCACATGCCGGGCGCCGAAGGAGATGACCGGCTGTGGTGCGGCGGCAGCCACGCACTCCCGCGCGGCGTTGGTCCAGCCGCTGGACTGCGCGAGCATGCCCAGGATGGCGGTCTCGTACAGGCCGAAGGCACGGTAGCGCGCCCGGATGCGCATGACGATCTCCTTGGCGGAGAAGAGATCGCCGTCCGAGAGCGACTCGACGACGTGCTCTTCGCCGCTCTCGACCAGGACGGATGCCAGCAGCACCTTGGCCTCATCGATGCCGCACAAGGTCCCCTCAGCCCTCGAGAAGACCTCCATGACCACGACCGGGTCCATGCCCTCGCCCTCGAGGATCTCCTCGGCACGGCGAAAGTAGACGTCGGCGGAGTCTCCGCTGAGGACGTCACTCGAAGGCCGGCGTCGTTCTCTGGTCACGCTTTCCATCAGGCCCGCAAGTGTAGCGACTGTGCGCACGGCAGCGTTGCGCGTCCTGGCGTCCCGCTGCGCGTCCTATCGCCCTCGTTTCTTGAGGAGGCGTTGCAGCGCCCGATCGAGCTGGGGTGCCATCGATTTCGCGAACGTGGCCGTGAGGTGATGATGATCGCGGAAGACGATCATGTCGTCATTGACCACGGGGCAATCCTGGTTGCCGCCGCAGATGACCTTGCTGAAGTCCAGCATGGCCCCGCCGCTGGCGCGAGCCGCAGTGCGCTCCCGCAAGGGCGATCCTCCCGAGACGCGACCGCCGGCCGGCACCGCACAGTGACGGATGTCCTTGATGTTCTTGGCCAGGCAGCCCGGGACGTCGAAACCGGGATAGGGCACGTCCGCGATGATGACCTTGCGGCCCGGCACCCGCTTGAGCATCCGCGCCATGCCGTTCCCCTGCGCCACAGAGGACTCGTCGGCTTCGTCGATGGGGTGCTGCCATCGACTCAGCGCCGTGACGACCACATCGGGTTGGAGCCGTCGAAGTGCACCGACCACGTTCTCGTTGAACGCCTCGCACTCGCGATAGCGGCGCTTCAACTCAAGGTTGCGCACCGGGATGTCGGTGAACGGGCAAGAGACCTTGACGAACGTCTCCAGGCGCCAGCCGCGGTCCAGGGCGACCTTGCGCAGCGCCGGATACCAGTGGGACGCATGCGAGTCGCCCACCAATGCGATGACCACCCTGGCTCCAGAGGCGCCGACGGAACAGGGGCGCGGGCTGGTCAGATCTTCCTTGTGCAGACAACCATTGGGCACCAGGGCTTCGACATCGTCTGCGGCATCCCACACCGATGGCCGCACATCGGCGGGCAAGTGGATGACCGGAGTCGGCTTCGGAGTGCGCCTGGGCTTGGGTGTCGGTGCCGCAGTCGGTTTCGCTGTCGGTTCAGTCGACCTTCTGGGCTTGGGTCTGCGCGTGGCTTCTGCCGGGATCCCCGGCTTCGCGGTGGCCCTCACGTTGGGGCCGGTTGATGGGGTCGATGTCGGTGCTCCCTGGGCGCCACGGCCCGCGCCACGGCCCGGCCCAGCGTCCGAGGCCGTCTCGCCGCGTGAGGCCGTCTCGCCGCGAAGTGATTCGGCGATAGCCGTGTCGGTGACCCAGCCGGTCGCGGTGACCCCGACCAGAACGGCCAGGGCAAGGCCCAGTAATGGCCCACCCGCCAGTGCCAGGTTCTTGCGGGCGGCCCCGGGTCTGGAGCCACGCCGGATCGGCTCCTCCACGAGCAGCGTGCTCAACGTCGCCACCAGGATGGCCAGTGCCACCAATCCCACGCGAGCACCCACGGTCAGAGCGTCGCCGAAAGCGATCACCGGCAAGATCAGCAAGGGCCAGTGCCACAGGTACAGCGCGTAGCTGATGCGGCCGAAGAACCGCATCGGCCTCCTCCCCAGCAGCATCCCGGCGCCGCCCCTGCGATCGCCACCGGCGATGATGGCAGCGGCCCCGATCGTCGGCAGCAAGGCCCAGTAGCCGGGATACGCCAGCGTGTCGTCGAAGGCGATGCCGGCGAGCAACACAGCGCCAACTCCGATCCAGCCGACGATGGCCAGCACTCTCGCATGCGACGACGAACCCGATCGCCGCATCGCTGCGATGGCCAGGAGGCCACCGAGGGCCAGCTGCCAGGCACGCGTCGGCAGCGAGTAGAAGGCCCAGCTGGCCGCCACGTCAGTCAGCACCACGGCCAACAGCAAGGAGACCAGCGCGACCAGCGCCACCGTCAGCGCCACGGCGCGCGTGCCGCGCCCGAGCCGGAAGACGATCAGCAGCAGCGCCGGCCAGATGAGGTAGAACTGCTCCTCCACGCTGAGTGACCAGAAGTGCAGGAATGGTGACGGGTCCGTGATCGCGGCGAAGTAGTCACCGCTCGCGAGCGCGAAACGGATATTGGAGACCGAGAGCGCGGCTGCCACGCCATCACCGCTGACCCTCGGCAACTCCAGCGGTGAGATCACCGCTGCGCTCAGCAGGAACGTGGCCGCCAAGGCGAGGGCGGCGGCCGGGAAGAGCCGTCGCACACGCCGCACGTAGAAGCCCGGGAAGCTGATACGACCGCTCCGGCGGAGCTCGCGATACAGCAAACCGGTGATGAGGAAACCACTGATGACGAAGAAGACGTCGACACCGACGAAGCCGCCGCCGAGAAGGTTCGGTGCTGCGTGGAAGACGACGACCAGGAGCACCGCGATACCGCGAAGCCCTTCGATGTCGGGCCGAAAGTAGCCAGCTGTCGACTCCGCGCTCCCCGAGGAGGGAGCGACCGGCAGCCCGCGCGGCACCCGGACCGAAGGCCCTATCGGGGTCGACCGATAGCCAGGCATCGACGGCCACCGGCTCGGGCCGGCAGCGCCCCGGTCCGACGGCATCGGTCTTTGGTGCAAGTCAGGCGCCCCCTCGGCTAGGGACGGATGCTACCGGAAACGAGTCGCCAAGCCTCAGGCGGGCTCGACCCCCGGGGAGATCTCCGTCGCCAGCAGCTCGGCCAGCTCAGCCGCGTAGCGTTCGAACAAGACCGCCCCGCGCGATGGATGGTCCATGACAGGGACCGTCCTGGCGCCGGGGAAGAGCCACGCCAGCGATCGCTCAAGGGTTAGGTCACACACCGCCAACAGGCGCCCGATGGCAGCACCCATCGCATCCAGGTCGAGGTGTGCAACCGGAAGCTCGCAGGTCAGGACCGGCCGGTCATCGGCCGAGAGCGCGAACTTGACGAATGGCAGCTCATCGTTCCAGCGCAGGAACTGGCGGTATGACACGCGGAAGGAGTCGTTCAGCGGTGGCACGAAGTGGACCCATAGCAGCATGGCGTTGCCCGGATCAAAGATGAGCGTCAAGCGGATATCGGCACGTCGCATCCCGTCGAGGCGAAGGTCCCAGCTGCTGACACCATCGCGCTCCCCACGATCGACCGGCACCAGGCCCAGCTCGTCGAGCCAGCCATCGATGGTGGCTGCCTTGATGGTGGCTGCCTTGATGGTGGCCGACGGCTCGATGTCGGTCAGGCCTTCTTGCCTCGGGAGCGGGACGGCTTGTGTTCGACGCTGCCGCCACTCGGCACGCGCTTGGACCTGAAGTCCGCGGGGCGCACGTCACCGGCGATGCGCACGTTGCGGCCGATGCGTGCGGAGGCGGGGATGACGGCCCGCTTGCCGATGATGGTGATGCCGGTGTTCAGTCGCTCAGGCTCGACCACATTGGGCGTGTCGAAATCACTGCCGGTGCCCACGATGGCGTTGGGTCCGACGTTGACCTCCTTGTCGATGATGGCGCGATCGACGACCGCCCCGGCGCGGATATGCGTGTCGAACATGATGACGCTGTCACGGACGATGGCTCCCGGATCGACACGTACTCCCGGCGAGAGCACCGAACGCTCGACCGTCCCGGCGATGGTGCAACCGTGACTGATCAGGCTGCGATGGACGTTGGCGGTGGAGCCGATGCGCGCCGGTGCACGCTCCTCCGACCGCGTGTGCACGACCCAGTCGCGATCGTAAAGATCGAGCGGCGGGTGATCGTCCAGCAGCTCCATCTGGGCTTCCCAGTAGCTGTGCACGGTGCCCACGTCCTGCCAGTAGCCGTCGAAGCGGTGGCCATAGACGCGAGCCCCGGCTTCCAGCATGGCCGGGATGATGTTCTTGCCGAAGTCGTGCCGACCCTCCCCCAGCCACTTGTCGAGGGCCTTGCGGCTGAAGACGTAGATGCCCAGGCTGGCCAGGTTGCTGCGAGCGCTGCGGGATTTCTCCTGCCAGTCGGTGACGGCATCGCTGTCGTCGAGTGAGAGGACGCCGAAACGATGCGTGTCCTCTATCGGCACCGGCTTCACCGCGATGGTGACGTCGGCGCGCTTGCGGCGATGCTGCTGGATGAAAGGCCCGTAGTCCATCTTGTAGATGTGGTCGCCGGCGAGCACCAGCACGATATCGGCGCCTGATTGGTGGATGGCATCGAGGTTGGCAGCTACCGCGTCGGCTGTGCCCTGGTACCACTCGTGGGGGCGCCCCCGCGAGAGGAAGGGCTGGAAGATGCGGATGCCCCCGCTGTTGCGGTCCAGGTCCCAGGGACGGCCGGCGCCGATGTGGTCATTCAGTGACAAGGGCGCGTATTGGGTCAGCACGATGACGTTGGTCAGGCCCGAGTTGACACAGTTCGACAGGGTGAAGTCGATGATGCGGAACTTGCCCGCGAAGGGCACGGCCGGCTTGGCGCGAACGCCCGAGAGCAGCGAGAGACGTTCGCCTTCACCGCCCGCGAGGATGACCGCCAGTGTTCGACTCACGTCCGCGATGCTACACCCCGCTCAACCTGGGGGGTGCGTGGTTCGCGCAGTCGGCTGCGCGGGTGCTGGCGGCTCACGTACCCGATGGTCATCGGGACCCCGAGACCCATTCGCCACATCGGGCAGGGCCGGACCGTACCTAGCATCGCTCTACGTCCGCTGCCCATACCGGACTCCACCGGCGCAATGACACCACGGGGCGGCGCACGACTCGAACAGGAGTGACGAACCGATGCCTGCCGCCGCCACGCCCGCGAGACCCCTACATCGCGGTCGCCCCCGACTGGTCGCCAGCGTGCTTGCCATGGCCTTCCTGGCCGGGCTCGGTGTTACCTCGGCAGCGCCGGTGGAGGCTCGCAGCTGGATGCGTGAGATCAGCGCCACTCGCGCCAGCCAGATCTACTACGAAAGTGCCATGCGTGGGGCAGATTCGGAGGTGCGATCCCTCAAGCAGGCCGCCAAGCACACGCGCCGGTCGCTGCGGGCGTCGCAGCGCCACCTCCGTGCCGCTGTGGAGCGCCGAGGTACGGCCAAAGGCCGAGTGGCGGCGGCACGAGCAGCGCTACGGTCGGCTCGGGCTGCGCTGGCCGCTCCGATCATGGAGCCGCCACCACCACCGGACACCGCTACTGCCATCCTGGCCATCACCGAGCCGATGCACGCGGACGCATCCACGCCGCTGGCCCTGGAGCGCGCGCTCGTTCGTTCGGCCGTGCTGCCCTTGGCCGAGAACCGGAAGGACATCACGGTGGCAGATGTCATCGCCATGGAGCGGGGCGCCGATCGAGCCAGCCGAGCGTCGCAGAAGGCGGGAGTGCGCGCCAGACGTGCCGCGCGCAACGTTCGCGCCAGGCGTGGTGCATTGATGGCGATCAAGGCCCGGCAGCGAAGTGCCACTGCCCGGCGCGAGGGAGCCGAAGCCGCGCTCGGCGGGCGCATCCTGGCGATGTCGAGCCTGGCGCAACGTCGGGTCGCCAAGAAGACCAAGGTCCGCCCCGGCATCAACAGCGGATTCAGCTGGCCGGCCCGTGGGCGCCTCAGCCAGCGCTACGGCTGCACCGGCTTCGCCCTCAGTCCCGCGCGTGGATCGTGCCGACACTTCCACGACGGGCTCGACATCGCCGGATACCTCGGCACGCCCATCCGGGCAGCAGCCGTCGGCGTGGTGAGCTACATCGGCTGGAACCCCTGGGATGAGCAAGGGCGCGCATTCATGGTGGTCGTCGCCCATCCCGGCGGCTACGAGACGCTGTATGGGCATGTGCAGCCCACGCGGCAGGTGCGAGTCGGGCAACTGGTGAAGCGTGGCGAGGTCATCGGCTACATGGGTAGCACCGGCCGCGCGACCGGTGTACACCTGCACCTCGAGCTGCGCAGAGGCCGCACCACCCTCGACCCCTCCGCCTTCCTCTGATCACCACCGACATGCACATCGCCCCCTGTACCCCCTAGGTACCCCGGGGGTGCCCCCGTCGGGTGGTGCCGAGCGGCACCGCGCGCCGCGAGCATCGGCCGTATGGTCCGAGCACACCGAGCGCGCACCGCGACCGACGTCGCCTGGCGTCTGCTGACGCCCGCCCTGGCCATCATGCTCGTCTTCTCCGGAACCGCGATCGACCCCCTGCCCGCAGTGGCCCGCGGCGGATCCGATGCCACGTCCACGCTCCGACAGCGCGAGCTGCAGGCGGAGGCCACGATGCTTCGCGCGGACAAGCAGGTCAAGCGCCTGCTGCAGCAGCGACGGAACCGCGCCGGGCGCCTGCGTGCCGCGAAGCGCCAGCTGGACAGGGCCATCGATCGCCGAGACGCATCGGCCCGAAGGTTCGGTCGTGCCGATGCCCGCCTGGACGACCACGAATGGACCCTTGCGCGTACCGTGCGCGTGCGCCCCAACCCCACGGGCACACAGGCGGTGGACAAGCCGGCGCTGCGCATGCAGATCCGTGCGCTTGAGAACAAGAGGCAGAGACTCCAGGCCAAGACACGCACGCTCGGGCGGAAGGTCGATCGGGCACGCAAGACCAAGCAGCTTCGGCAGAAGACTGCCGGCGCAGCTCGCATCAAGGCACGCAAGATGGCACGCGAGCGCGCTGAGGACAAGCTCGGCGCAGCCATCAAGCAGATGGTGGAGCTGTCGCAGGAGCGTGCCAGCGGGAAACTGGGGCCATCGAGCGTGAAGGGCTTCAAGCGACCGGCCAAGGGCCGAGTCAGCCAGGGCTATGGATGCACGGGCTACCGCACCAATCGAAGTCGCGGCGGCTGCGCTCACTTCCACGATGGCATCGACATCGCGGCCAAGCGCGGCACCGCCGTGCGAGCATCAGCCGGCGGCTATGTCGCCTATGTCGGGCGCAACCCCTGGGATGCCGGATCGCGTGCCTACGTCGTGATCATCGGCCATGCCGGCGGCTACGAGTCGGTCTATGGCCACCTGCAGCCGCGGCGGAAGGTGCGCGCCGGCCAACGCGTCGAACAAGGTGACGTCATCGGCAGCGTCGGCAACACTGGCCGTAGCACCGGCCCTCACGTCCACTGGGCGGTCAGCCGCGACTTCCACAGTCTGGACCCACGACGGGCGGGCCGCTGATCGGGCCGGTCCCGGAGCTACATGTAGGCGCGGGGATTCACCGGTGACCAGTCAGCACCGGCCCAGACCTCCCAGTGGAGATGGTTCCCGGTGCTGTTGCCGGTCGAGCCCATATAGCCGATGGTCTGACCTCGCTTCACCACGCTGCCGGCATGTACCGCCCCGGAGGGCTGCATGTGCGCGTACAGGGTCGAGAGGCCCCCGCCATGGGCGATGATCACGATGTATGCAGGGACCGCCTCATACGGGTTCCAGCCGGCAAATGCCACGACGCCGCTCGCAGACGCAACGATACGAGAACCACCTGCGCCGGCGATATCGATGCCGTCGTGCCAGTGTGGACACGAGCCACTGGGCGGGTTGACGTAGTAGCCAGTGCAGCCGTAGTCCTGGCTGATGCTGCCGTTGGCCGGCCATACCAGGCGCCCGGAACCGGAACCGGCCCGGATCCCACCGCCACCGCCGAAGCGTGCTGTCGCTTTCGCCTGCGCCGACGCCACGAGGCTCTGGACCTTGGAGCGCAGCGCGTTTCGCTGGGCCACCATCTTGCGGGCAACGGCCAGTGCTTCCTTCTTGTTGCTCGCGATGATCCGCATCTGCGCTTCTTGACGTTCGCGCGCCTTCTCCGTGCGTGCCTCCAACTTGGCCAATGCCCGCTTGGCCTGGCCAAGTTGCACGCGCAGATCCATGACCTTGGCTTGCGTGTCGAGGGTCTCGCGCCGAAGCTGGTCGGTCCGCAGGCGCGTGGACGTGGTCAGGAGGCGCAGTGAATCGAGTGCCTGCTGATCCTGCGTGATCTGCCGCGCCAGCTGCGCGTCCTGATCGCCGTAGGAGAGATAGGCCGAGGTGTCGGTCAGGACGTCGGAGAACGACTCGGCGGTGAAGAGCTGATCGAGGAGTGTGGTGTTCTCGGTGCGATAGGCCTCTGCCAAGCGACGACCCAGGGCCTCCCTGCGCGCTTTCAGGTCGGTCTCACCGTTGGCCAGCTCTTGCTCCAGAAGACCCAGGGTGAAGTCGGTCTGACGCTGTTCCTCGACCAGTTCAGCGTGGCGTGCCTCGATCCGCTTGAGCCGCTGCTGCACCTTCTCGATACGCGCCTTCACCGCCGCCTGGTCGGTGCGGATGTCCTTGAGGTCCTCCGTCGTCTGGTCCAGGTCACGCTTGGTCTGCGCTTCGTCGGACTGCAGTTGGGCGACAAGGCGTTCCGACTTGGCGATGGACTGCGTCAGCGCTGCCTGTCGGTCCTTGGCAGCAGCGATCTGATCCTTGAGGCTGGCAGCATCGACCGAAGACGGCGCGAACACGGGCACCGCAAGGATGACGACGAACAGGAGCACGAGCAGGCGGGACCAAGACACGGCAGCCCCCTGTGCTCGCGCTTTCACGCTAGGCACGATCTCTCTATGCAACTCCCACTTGCTGCCGTACGCAGCACCCCGGGCACGGGGGTTGACCGAACACGGCATTCGATCGACCGCGCCATGCTACTCCCCCTCCGCGGCCATGGCAACTGCCGAAGCGGGCGTGGAAAGCGTCGTAGTACGTTCGGGCCGGTGCGTTCAGACACCGGCCGAGGCACGCTCTGCGGCATGGATCCGTTCACCATCCTTGCTGCAGCGGTCGGCGGGGCGTTCGGCTTCGGCGCTGACCGTCTCGCGTCGCGCTGGCCGGCCCACGAGAGCGGGCTCGTGCGCGGGTTCGACTGGCGCACGCTCGTCGTGACGCTCGCTGGCGCGACAGCCTTCGGTCTGCTCGCTTCTCGCTGGCACGACGACACCAGCGCCCTTGTCGTGCTGGGTATCTATGTCGGCGCCTTGCTGGTGTTGCTGGCCACCGATCTCGACCAGAAGCTGCTGCCCGACCTCATCACGCTGCCGCTCATCGGCTACGCGGCGCTGGTCACGCTCTTGGGCCTCAATCCGGTGCTGGCGGGCAAGGCCCACGTCCTCCTCGCGGACGGCGACCTCACCGCGCTCGCGGCTGCCGTGCTGGCACCGGGACTGCTGGCGCTGAGTGATCGCCTGTTCCATGGCGCGCTGGGCATGGGCGACCTCAAGCTGGCGGTGAGCTTGGGGCTCATGTTCGGCATCTCACAGCTGTTCGTGGGCTTCGTGCTGGCCACGGTCGCATTCGCGGCCGTCGTGCTGGCACTCTTGCTGGCTCGCCGTCTCAGCCTCAAGACGGCGATCCCCTTCGGTCCAGCGCTCATCGGCGCGGGTATCCTGGCCGCGGTGATCCAGCCCTAGTCCCCAGCCGGGCGGAACCCAGCCGAGTCGTGCTCGGCCGAGTCGTGCTCGGTCGGGTGCAGCTCAGCCGGGTGGAACTCAGCCGAGTCAGTCCCCAGCCAACGCCAGCTGGACCAGCGTGGCGTGCATCACACCCGTGGCTCCCTTGGCAGAGAAGGCATCGGTCTTGTTGAGGAAGGCCGTGCCAGCGATGTCCAGGTGGATCCATGGCACCGTCACGAACTCCTTGAGGAAGAGTGCCGCGGTGATGGCACCGCCCTCCCCAGGGCCGGTGTTGGCCATGTCGGCGAAGGGTGAATCGATGTCCTTGCGCAGGTCATCGATGATGGGCATCCGCCACAGCGGCTCGCCCTGGCGCGCAGCAGCCGCAGCGATCTCGTCCCACCACTCGTCGCTATCGCCGAAGCCACCGGTCATGTAGCGGCCCAAGGCGCGGGACATGGCGCCGGTGAGGGTGGCCACGTCCACGATATGGCTGGCCCCCTGACGCTCCGTCCAGGTCAGGGCATCACCCAGGATGAGCCGGCCTTCCGCGTCGGTATTGGTGATCTCGACGGTCTTGCCGTTGAGGGCGCGCACCACGTCGCCGGGGCGCGAGGAGTAGGGGCCGGGCATATTCTCGACAGCCGGCGCGACCGCCATCAGCGGACGGTCGGGCGCCAGCTGTACGGCCGTGGCGATGGCGTTGAGAACGGTGCAGGCGCCGGTCTTGTCGGTCTTCATCTCACCCATGTTGGGCGGTGGCTTGAGGCTGATGCCGCCGGTGTCGAAGGTGACCCCCTTGCCCACCAGCGCCAGCAGCCGGCCACGCTCATCACGCTCGACGTCAGGCTTGTTGCGCAGCACGATGAAGCGCGGCGGGTTGGCGGAGCCCTTGCCGACCGACATGAACATGCCCATGCCCATCTCAGCTGCCTCTTCAGGCCCCAGGACGGTCAGGGCGAGACCGTGCTGTCGCGCCAGGTCGCTGGCCTCGTCGGCGAGGACCTCTGGGCTCACGTCGTTGGCGGCCCGCTGCGCCAGTCGGCGCGTGCGGTTGCCGCCATCACCGATGATGCGACCGCGCTCGGCACGGGCGGTCAAGACCGCTGCGTCCCCGGTCGGGACCGCGAAGGTGACCTCATCAAGCTGCGGCGGAAGCTTGTCGCTCGGCTCGCGGTAGATGGTGGACGGCTCGCTTGCGCCTTCGACGATGCCTCGCGTCAGCAGCTCGATGGCCACGCCCTGCGCGTCACCCGACCCGCTGAGCCGATCGGGCAGATGGACCACCAGCGAGCGCACATCGCAGCCCGCCAGGCTGCGGACGATGAGCGAGCCAAGACGGTAGGCCGTCTGCTGATCGATGCGGTCGTGATCGCCGACCCCGACCGCCAGCACGAAGCTGGCGCCCATGTCGCCCGCCGGAAGAAGGCGTGCCTCCCACAACGATCCCTTGACGGCGCCGACGCTGCGCATGCTCCTGAGAGCGCCGCCGAGGCGACGGTCGATCTCGGTGAGGTGCTCCGACATCTCCGCGGTGGCGGGCACGGTGACAGCGAGGACATCGGCTTGGACGTCCCATGGCGGGCGGTTGACGACGTCTAGACGCATGTGGCGTTCGATCTCTTTCGTGATTTCTGGGCCCGTCGGAGCAGGCCGGACAGAGGCTGGACTCGGGGACGCGCCCCCGAGTCTATCGCTCTCCGACGCGTCGCGCGCCCAACTGTGGCTAGCATGTGCGCCTGATGAGCATTCCTACTGACCGGTTGGTGGCATGGCTGGCAGCGATGCCCAAGGCCGAGTTGCACTTGCACCTCGACGGCTCGCTACGGCCCGCCACCGCCTTGGAGCTGGCACGCTCCCGGGACCATGGGGTCGCCGATATCCCGACCGACCTCACGGCCATGCGCGATCGCCTGGTGGCACCACCGCGATGCCTCGACCAGGCCGACTTGCTGCGTGCCTTCGACCTCCCCATCGCGCTGCTGCAGGACGCCGAAGCGCTCGAACGTGCCTCCGCGGAACTGGTCGAGGATGTGGCTGCCGAAGGCACCGTCTACGCCGAGATCCGTTGGGCGCCGTCGCTGCACCTCGACCGCGGCTTGTCGCTTCGCGATGGCATCGCGGCGGTCGTCCGTGCAGGCCGCCGGGCGGCGGCAAGTCGCGGGATCGAGGTGCGCTTCATCGCGGTCGCCCTGCGCACCCACGCTCCGGCGACGGCCGTGGCGGTGGCAGAGGCCGCACTCGAGTCCATCGGCGAGGGCCTCACCGGCTTCGACATCGCGGGGATCGAACGGGACACACCCGATCCGCGCGTCTTGCGCCACGCCATCGATATCGCTCGCGCAGGGGGCCTGGGCATCACCTGCCACGCGGGTGAGTGGGGCGGCCCGGCGCAGGTATGGCGGGCCTTGCGGATCGACCCTTGGCGCATCGCCCACGGCGCGGTGGCGGCCGAGGACGATGCGCTGATGGCTGCGTTGATCGCTCGCGCCGTGACCCTGGATGTCTGCCCCACCAGCAACCGGCAGGCCGGCATCGGCAGGGCCGACCGCGCCGCTCCCCTGCCCCGCCTGATCCGCGCCGGCGTGCCGGTCACTATCAGCACCGACGACCGGACCGTCAGTGACCTCACACTGGTCGAGGAGCTGACCGGCGCGGTGGAGCACCTGGGGGTCACGCCGTCGGAGATCGCGGGCACCGTCCGGCAGGCCTATGCCGCCTCCTTCCTGCACCAAGACAAGGCGCTGAGGAGATCGCTACAGGCGCGCTTCGAGGCTTGGCTGGCAGAACACCCCGGTCCCGACTGAGCGCGCCCTGGTCGAGCGTGCCCGGTGTATCTCAGGCGCCAGCGAGATGATCGAGCGCGTCGCCCAGGTCGCCCGGGCCCTGCACGATGAGGGTGGGCTGCTGATCCGCAGGCAGCGCCGCGGCCTGTTCTGCGGTGCTGACCCCGGTCAGCACGAGCACGCTACGGGCGCCCACGGCGTTGGCGGCAGCGATATCGGTGAAGAGCCCATCACCCACGACCACGGCATCT
Source organism: Candidatus Limnocylindrales bacterium (assembly GCA_038251965.1). Classification (GTDB taxonomy): domain Bacteria; phylum Chloroflexota; class Limnocylindria; order Limnocylindrales; family CSP1-4; genus JAFMJV01. Next base: position 4,182 of record JBBSAV010000038.1, on the reverse strand, counting down.
TCGATGGGCATGCCCGCCACCTGCGCCGCCTCGCGCATGAGCCCGGGCTCGGGCTTGCCGATGACCATATCCGGCTCGCGGCCAGACGCGGTGACGAGTGCCGCCACCATGGCCCCGGCTCCAGCCTTGAGCCCATCGGGCATCGGGAAGATGGGGTCGCGGTTGGTGACAGCGAAGTAAGCGCCACCACGGACCACGGCAGCCGCGGCCGAGAGACGCTCGAAGGAAAGGTCGAAGTCCACGCCCACCGCCACCGCATCCGACTCCGCGGCCAAGCCGTCGTAGGAGCACGCGACCGTGGCGAGGCCAACGTCCTCCAGTTCGCGCTGCAGACCCGGACCGGCGAAGACCATCGTCAGGCGTGGCGGAGCGGGCAGGGCCGCCAAGGCCAGCGCCGTCCCGCGAGCCGACGTCAGGATCCGCTCAGGGCTGGCCGGGGCGCCCATGCCGATGAGGCGATCGCGGTACTCGGAGCGATGCCAGCGCGAGTTGTTGGTGACATAGACGATGATGTCGCCATCCGCCTCACGCTGCGTCAGCAGCTCAGGCATACCGGGGATCGCTTCGGTTCCCCGGTACACGACACCGTCGAGATCGACGAGAAGGAGCATGGCCTGATGGTAGCCGCAGACCCGCGCAGCCGATGAACCGCGACGGCGGCATCGATGAGCTGGAGCTGCTGCTCATCGACGGTGACAACCTCCTCCATGATGTTCGCGGCAGCCGCGACGAGGGCGGCGTGGCCTGGCTGCTGCCGCGGTTGTCAGGCTGGCGACCGGAGCATCTGCGGATCGTGGTCGCGCTCGACGGCCACCCGCCCGCTGGTGAAGGCAGTCGCACGCGCGTCACCCGCGGCATCGAGTTCCATCACTCACGCTCGCGCAGCGCTGACGACCTGCTGGTGGATCTACTGATGGCGCAGCCGTACGCCGGGCGCAGCCGCACCGCGGTCGTGACCCGTGATCGTGGCCTGCAGGCACGTGCCACCCGCGCCGGTGGCAGCAGCCGCTCGGTGGATTGGCTGATGAACCTAGTGGTGGCCATGCCGGGGATGGGGGGCCGCACCGACAGGCCCGTCGGTATCGGCCAGGGCAAGCCGCCCGTCAGACGCCACTCCGATCCACCCGTTCCGGCCGAGGGGCAGCCCAACGCCTGGCAGCCAGGCCGCGGAGCGACCCGCAAGAAGGGCAACCCAAGGCGCGGCCCCAAAGGATCACGTCAGCGCTAATATCTCGGTATGTCGCCTGACCCGTGGACCTCGTTCCTCGACTGGCTGTCCACCGTGCTAGTGCCGTCCTGGGGCGAGCTCATCGGCCTGCTGCCCATCGTCATCCTGGGAACCATCGTCGGACCGATCCTGACGCTGATCGTCGCCATGTGGGTCTGGCACGCCGTGAAGCGTCGCGGTGGACGCGTCAAGCGCGCCGAACCGCAACCCAGCCCGGCAGCCCTCGACGCGAACGGCAGTCCCCTGTTCCCGACCAACGTGCCCTACTGTGAGCATCATGCCCTGCTCTACCCGCCACGTGCCACGGAGTGCTCCATCGACGCGGCCCCATTGCGCGTCGCCTGTCCGGTCGATGGCACGGTCCGCAGTGCCCGGCTCGACATCTGCTCAGCCTGCGGCACCAGGTTCATCCTGGGCGCCAGCACCAGTTCAGCGGTAGTGCTGTCGACCGACGGCCCGCCGGAGGGTGGCGCGGCGATCGCCTAGCCGGGCGTCAGCCAAGCTAAGCCGACCGCCTCGACCGCACCGATGGCAACCCTTTCCCAGTACCTCTTCGTGACCGGCGCGCTGCTGTTGCTGTTCGCCTTCGTCCTGGCGGTGGCGTACACGACGTTGCTGGCCCTCGGTCGTCGCGCCACCACGACGGTTGGCATGGGCATGTCCCGCGTGGCTACCAACGGCCCCGACGGCGCGACAGCCAACCTGGTCGTGACCGCACCCAGTCTTGCCACAAACCCTGCTCCCCTCCCCGGCAGTGCCACCGTCGGGGCCATCAGCCACGGCCTGACATGGGCCAGCTTCCTGCTGCTGGCCGGCAGCCTCCTGGCGCGAGCCGTGGTCGTGCAGCGTGGGCCGTGGGGCAACATGTACGAGTTCTCCATCGCCTTCGCCGTCGGCATCCTGGGCGGCTACCTCTACCTGCAGCGCCGCTACGCCATCCGCGCGCTGGCCTTGCTGCCGCTCGGTGTGGCCCTGTTCCTGGCCGCCTACGCCGCCACCCTGCCCGCCGCCATCGAACCGCTGGTGCCGGCGCTGCACAACCCGCCACTGCTGACGGTGCACGTGGCCATGGCCATGATCGCGTACGGCGTGCTGGCCGTTTCCTTCGCTGCCGCCGTGGGCTACCTCGTGCAGGGCGAGGGCGATCGATTCGCCTGGCTGCCCAGCCACAAGGTCCTCGATGCGGCGGCCTACCGCTCGGTGGTCATCGGCTTCCCCGTCTTCGCCACCATGCTCATCCTCGGTTCCTACTGGGCCTCCATCGCCTGGGGCCGCTACTGGGGTTGGGATCCCAAGGAGACATCAGCGCTGGTGACCTGGCTCATCTATGCGCTCTACCTGCATGCACGGAGCCACCGGGACTGGGCCGGCCGGCCCTCCGCGCTGATCCTCGTCATCGGCTTCGGGGCCGTGCTCTTCACCTACTTCGGTAACCTCTTCTTCAGCGGCCTGCACGCCTACTCGGGCCTGTAGGCCACGGCGATGATCGAACTCGGCGCCAAGGGCGCAACCCGCCGTCAAGCCGTGGACCGCAGGGCGGACCGCGTGGTGGCCATGACCGCCATCGCGGCCGCCATGGCCTTCCTAGTCGCAGCCGTCCTCGTCGCGTTCCTGCCCAGCGCGGAGCGGGTCGGGTTGTGGTTGCCGATCCATCTGGCACTCGCCGGCGCAGCCAGCACCGCCATCGCGGGCGTGATGCCGTTCTTCAGCGCCGCCATCGGCACAGCGCAGCCCGTCGACGCCAGGCTACGCTGGACGTCGGTGCTGCTGGTGGCGGGCGGCGCCTCGGCCATCACGTTCGGTTTCAGCCGGGGCCTGCTGACGCTGGCGAGCTTGGGCGGAGTGGCCTTCATCGCGGGCGCCATCATCGTCGGCTACGCCACGCTGGCTCCCTGGCGACACGGCCTGGGCCCCAAGGGCGGTGTGGTCGCGGTCGGCTACGGGGCAGCTGTGGTGATGGTCGTGCTGGGCGCCACACTGGCGACGCTCTTCCTGGCCCGGTGGCCACCGATCATGGAAGCGTGGGTGTCACTGAAACCGGCACATGCCTGGCTCAACCTCGTCGGCTTCGTCTCGCTCATCATCGCCACCACGTTGTTGCACTTCTTCCCGACCGTGGTCGGCACCCGCATCCGGCGAACCCCGGCGGCCTATGCCACGACCCTCGGCCTCGCCAGTGGCGCTGCGGTCGTGGCCCTGGGCTTCGCCGTCGATGCCGACAGCGTCGTCCGCGTCGGCGCAGTGCTGGTGGCGATCGGTGCCCTGGGCCTGACGGTGTACGCCGTCGGGGCCTGGCGCGCGCGGTTCCACTGGCGCACCGACCATGCCTGGCATGCGTTCGCCATGGGCGGCCTGGTCTCGGCCATCGCCTGGTTCGACGTGGGCATGCTCCTGGCCGTCTTCCGGTTGCTCACCGATGGAGCCTCACCCGGAGCCGTGGACGTGACCATCCTCATCGGGCCGCTGGTGGCCGGCTGGCTGGGGCTCGCGGTCCTGGCATCCGCAACGCACCTCGTGCCGGCGGTGGGTCCAGGTAACGCCGCGGCGCATGCCCGTCAGCGCAACTCGCTGGGACGCTGGGCGCTCCTTCGGCTGGCCGGCGCCAACGCGGGCATCGTCTTGGCCACGCTGGGACTGGCGGTCGGCCTCGATGCGGTCACGGCGCTCGGAACGGTGCTGTTGGGCGTGGCACTGCTACTCACCGCGGTCCTGCTTGTCACCGCGGTGGCAGCGGGGATGCGGGGGCGTCCGATCAGCGGGCCCGTAGCCCAGCGATGATGCGCGAGCGGTAGGTATCGAAGATCACCGCGAGGATGACGACCACACCCGTCACGATGACTCGCCAGTTGTCGGTCACGCCCAGCAGGATGAGTCCGGTGCTGAGCACCTGCAGCAGGCAGACGCCGAAGAAGGTGCCGATGACCGAGCCCTTGCCGCCGGTGAAGCTGGTGCCG
>JBBSAV010000037.1:0-26475 GCA_038251965.1 Candidatus Limnocylindrales bacterium | reverse complement strand
GAGGTGGAGACGTTCATCTGCGGTCCCGAAGTGGCGGCCGAGACGCCGACCGATTGAGGTGCATGGCGTTGGCGCCCAGGTATGAAATAGCGGCCGGCCGTCATCCAGCCAGCCGCCACTCGTATCGAGCCCTGGGCCTTAGGGCGCGTCAGGAAACAACAGCGTCAGGTAGTGGTAGCTGCTGCCGTGGCAGGAGCGCGTAGTTCCACTCCCCATGGAAGTCGTCGCGCTGGAGGTAGAGCCGCTCCATCTCCGCGTCGCTCACCCGCAGCCCGGCCGGGTAGTCAGCGGTATCGAGTCCGCTCCTGACCCGCAGTCCCGTCCGTGTCTTGGTCGCGGCGATCAGGTTGACCACCGTCTCGTGGGAGACGAGCGGCTTGCCCCGCCAGTTCGCGGTGATGGCGCTGAACAGCCGGTGCTCGATCTTGTTCCACTTGCTCGTACCGGGCGGGAGGTGGCAGACAGCGATCTCGAGGCTCGTCTCGTCGGCGAGCTTCTGCAGCTCCAGCTTCCAGAGGCGGAGCCGGGCGCCGTTGCTGCCCCCGGCGTCGGCGGTGACGAGCAGGCGCGTCGCGTCGGGGTAGAGTGGCGCGCCCATGGTGCGCCACCAGCGGCGGATGCTCTCGACCGCGAAGGCGGCGGTATCGTGGTCGGTGCCCACGCTCACCCAGGCTTCGTTGGCGGCGAGGTCGTAGACCCCGTAGGGGCTGACGCGACCGAGCTCGGGGTGGTCGATCACGAAGTCGTGCACCAGCACCTCCTCGGGCTGACCCTTCGGACGCAGCTCCTTGCCACTGTTCCTGAACGGGCCCACGAGTTCCTTCTTCTTGGTATCGACGCTGATGACCGGCTCGCCGAGGGAGAGCCGTAGTTGGACGGCGGCGTGGATGTGGCGGAACTGGGCGTCGCGGTCGGGATGGTTCGTCCCTTCGAGGGTCTTGCGGTTCGCCTGCAGGCTGTAGCCCATCCCGCGGAGCAGCTGCGCCACGGTCTCGTGGCTGACCGCGTGGCCCTGCCGCTGTAGCTCGGCGGCGAGGTTGCGGACGCTCCGGGTCGTCCAGCGCAGCGGCGACTCGGGGTCACCCCGGGTCGTGGGCTCGATGAGCGCCTCGAGGTCGCGTCGCAGCGTCGGGTCGCGCTCCTCGATGGGTGGCCGGCCGGCACCGGGCCGGCGGATGCGTCCCCGCGCGAGGGTCTCCCCCGCACGGACATCGTCCAGGCCGCGCTGGACCGTCGTGCGGGCGAGTCCGGTGGCGCGAGAGACGGCCGCGACCCCACCCCGGCCGATGGTGAGCGCCTCGGTCCCGGCCATCAACCGGCGGGCCCGCTCGTCGAGCAGTGCCGCTACCGCCAAGTATCGCGCCCCGATCGCCGCCTCATCGATCACACACCCATCGTAGCATATCGGTAATTAGATGACAACTCCTTAGCGCACCGCCTTCTTCACCAGCTCGGCGATCTTGGTCTCGGCAGCTTCTGTCAACTCCCGCAGCGCGAAGGCGGTCGGCCACATGGCGCCGTCATCGAGGTTGGCCGCGTCGTTGAACCCGAGCGTCGCGTATCTCGCCTTGAACTTCGCGGCGTCCTGGAAGAAGCAGACGACCTTGCCGTCCCTGGCATAGGCGGGCATGCCGTACCAGGTCTTGGGCATGAGGGTGGGGGCATTGGCCGTGACGATGGCGTGGGCCCGCTTAGCCATGCTGCGGTCCGGTTCTGGCATCTCGGCGATCCTGGCCAGCAGCGCGCTTTCCCCAGCCACCCGGTCCTTGTCCAGGCGCGCTTCGGCCTTCAGTTCCTTGGCGCGCGCCTTCATGGCGGCTCGTTCGTCGTCCGAGAAGCCCTGGGAGGCCTTGTCGCTCGCGGAGCGGGTCTTGGTGGGCTTCTGCTTGTCGGTCACTGTCGTTCTCCTCTTTGTGAACCCAGGCCGGAACGGCCCCCATGCCAGCCGACCCATGGCCGAAACCGCCGTTCGTGGCCGACCGTACTGGACGGTCTGAGCGCCGACGATACGGTCAGTCTGGCCCCGATGGTCACCGTCGTTGGTCCGCCCCTCGTGAGACAATGTACAGCGAATCGCTCCGATATCTTTCAGAGCGAGACCGAAGTCGAGCGGGCGACCGCTAGGCACGGTTCCTGCGTCGTGGCGGTCCGGCGAAAGGGGGAGAGTGGCGACGCTTCAGTGATTCCGTCTGGAGGGACGAGCGTGAGCAATGACTTCCCGACCTTCGTCATCATCGCGCACTGGATCAACGTCCTCTTCATCGGCTTCCTCATCCGCGCCGGGATCCAGATCTTCGCGGCCTACCCGCGGCTGTACTGGAACGAACACTCGACTCCGGGCACCGAGTGGCTGAAGTTTCCCAAGACGCCCATCCCCAGCGACCGATTGTGGACGGCGCTGGAGCAGGAGCGAGAGGTATCTGCCGCGCTGGCGCAGCCCGGTGGCAACAACCTTGGCTTGGGCCGGCATTGGCACTTCTTCGCGGCGATCTTCTGGGTGGTCAATGGCCTGGCCTACGTGATCCTGCTGATCGCGACCGGGGAGTGGCAGCGACTCGTGCCGACTTCACTATCGATCATCCCCGAGGCGTGGCAGACGATGCTGACCTACCTCAGTCTTCAGCAGCCGCCACCAAGCGCCTTCGACCCCTACGACCCCCTCCAGCAGCTCGCCTACTTTGCGGTCGTCTTCCTGCTCGCGCCGTTCCTCATCCTCACCGGTGCCGCCCAATCACCGGGGATCGCGGCCCAGTTTCCGCGCTATGCCCGCCTGTTCGGCGGCCGGCAACGTGCGCGCAGCCTGCACTTCCTGGGCCTGCTGGCGTTTGCCGCCTTCATCGTCGTGCACACCCTGATGGTCATCTACAACGGCTTCGTCGCCAACATCGGCGACATCACGCTGGGTCAGCACCAGACCGACCAGGGGCTCGCGGTCGCCATCGGGCTGGGCCTCATCATCGGCATCCTTGCCACATACGCCATCACCTCGTGGGCCTCTCGGCGCAGGCCGCGCGCCTTCCAGCACGGATTGGGAGCGTTCATCAGGCCGCTCATGCGGCTCTTGGCGGTGCGTACGCGCTCGCACCAGTCGTTTCGCCGGGATGAGATCTCACCGTACTTCCCCATCAACGGCGCTCCGCCCGAGACAGAGGAGTACACACAGCTCGTCGCCGGTGGCTTCGTCGACTGGCGTTTGGAGGTCAGCGGACTGGTCGAGAAGTCGTTGAGCCTGTCGCTCGAGGAGATCCGCGGTCTGCCCGCCGAGGAACAGATCACACGACACCACTGTATCCAGGGTTGGTCAGCGGTCGCTGCCTGGCGCGGTCCGACACTGGGCGCGATCCTGGACATGTGCCGCCCGCTGGCCGGGGCGCGCTACCTCGTCTTCCACTCCTTTGGCCTCGATAGCGTCGGCAAGCGTCACTTCTATGAGACGCTCGAGCTGGATCAGGCTCGCCACCCACAGACGATCCTGGCGTACGAGATGAACTCGATGGACCTGCCGGTCCCATACGGCGCACCACTGCGTCTGCGCGTGGAGACGGTCCTGGGCTTCAAGATGGTCAAGTGGCTGTACAGGATCGAGCTCGTGGATGAATATCGGGCGATCGGAGAAGGCCAGGGCGGCTCTCGGGAGGACAACATGTACTACGAGCAGTCGGTCGGTATCTGAGTCGCGCGGATCGATCGCGCGGTTCGCGTGGCCGGGGCCAGCCGCTCAGCACAGACCCGCGCCCACTCCCGATACCTCGTCCGCCAGTTCTCGAGCACGCCGCAGCACGGCTTGCAGCATCGGTTGGCTGAGGCGACCGGTGAAGGTATTGCGCTGGCTCGGATGAAACGAGCCGAGCAGTCGGTACGTCGCGACGACCGCCTCTCTGGCGTGTCCGAAGCGCGGGCGTGGTCGGGGTAGCGCCGTCGAGTCAGCGAGGGCGATCGTTCGTAGCACGGTGTCCCAGGCGAAGGCACCAAGCGCCACGATCACTCGCACCCGTGGCAAGGCGACAAGCTCTCGTTGGAGGAACGGGGCACAGGCATCACGTTCGTCGGGCGTGGGCCGGTTCAGTGGCGGGGCGCAGCGGACCGCGGCGGCGAGATAGGCGTCGGCCAGGGTCAAACCGTCGTCAGGATGGATCGAGGTCGGCTGGTTCGCGAAGTCGGTCGCATGGAGTGCGGCCACCAGGAAGTCACCCGACCGATCGCCGCTGAAGATGCGACCCGTCCGATTCCCGCCGTGCGCGGCCGGCGCCAGCCCGATGATGAAGACCCGGGCCGAGGGGTCGCCGAACCCGGGCAAGGGTCGACCCCAGTACGCCTCCTTCGCGAACCGAGCGACCTTTTCGGCCGCGACCTGCTCGCGCCATGCCACCAGTCGTGGGCAACGGCGGCAGACCACGATGGTCAGAACACAGCCCGTACAGCGCCGACCGCGAGTCGTTGGACCCGAGACGTCCGCTCTCCTCGTCCGCATCACCCTCGTACGGCAGGCCAGGCATCGTATCGGGACCGTTGGTGCGTCGCGACAGGGTGGCTATCAGCGGGACGGACTTGCGGCCTGCAGTCGGCGCTCGAGTCCGTCCGCGATCACCCTGGCCTGGTTGTGCTCGGCATCCTTGGCGCCGAAGACGAGCGTGACCGTTCCCCGACGCGCCCGATCGGCGAGGTCGTCGAGCATCTCCGAACGGTCGTGGCTTGCCAGCTCCACGCGGTAGCGCTCCTGGAACTCCTGCCAGCGTGCTGGGTCATGCCCGAACCACTTCCTGAGTTCCGTGCTGGGCCCCAGGTCGCGTGCCCAGATGTCAAGCCGGAGCTGTTCCTTGGTCCGACCGCGGGGCCAGACTCGGTCTACCAGTACCCGGTAGCCATCGTCCTTGCCCGGCTGGTCGTACGCCCGCTGTATCCGGATGCTCGAGGCCGTCATGGCGCATCACGATGGTTGGGACGTGACGATCGGTCTGTCGACTCGCGGAGGGCGGTTCCGGCCTGGGGAGTGGTGCGCATGTCTGCGGTCCTCATCTGATCCTCGGATCGTGGTCACGATGCAGAGCTGCCCGGATGGGACAGCCCTGGGTCGGCTGTGTTTTACACGGTATACAATGTAGAATACGATGGTTTCTACGACGGGTCGTTCGATGGCCCGATTCGGAATCCGCGCGGTCGAGGGTGATCCTCGATCGAGGCGATGGACGGCCCAGGCGGGCTCGATCACGGTGAACCAGCCTTGCGCCCCTGACGAAAGGACGAGGTATCGGCATGGACATCGACGGGTTCAAGCATCAGCTTCCGGACATCGATCCCGACGAGACCAACGACTGGCTCGCGTCGTTCGACGAGCTCGTGGAGGGAGACGGCGCCAGTCGTGCGCGTTTCATCATCTACAAGCTGCTGAAGCGGGCCCGGCAGCTCCATGTCGGCCTCCCGCCCCTGACCCAGACCCGATACGTCAACACCATCAGCCCGGAGCAGGAGCCTGATTTTCCGGGCGATGAGGCCATGGAACTCCGGATCCGCCGCATCGTCCGCTGGAATGCCGTGGCGATGGTCCTCCGGGCGAATACCCGATTCCCGGGTCTTGGCGGGCACCTGGCCACCTACGCGTCCGCAGCCAGCCTGTACGAGATCGGCTACAACCACTTCTTCCGTGGCAAGGACGGGGAGGGGAGCGGCGACCAGATCTTCTACCAGGGACATGCTGCGCCGGGGATGTACGCGCGTGCCTATCTGGCAGGTCGCTTGTCAGAGGCCCAGCTCGACAGCTTCCGCCGCGAGGCGGTCCCGGGTGCGGGCCTGCCCTCATACCCACACCCGCGCCTGCTTCCCGACTTCTGGGAGTTCCCGACGGTGTCGATGGGGCTGGGGCCGATCAGTGCCATCTACCAGGCCCGCTTCAACCGCTACCTGCAGGATCGGGGCCAGCTCGACACCTCCGGTTCGCGGGTCTGGGCCTTCCTGGGTGACGGCGAGACCGATGAACCCGAAGCCCTCGGGGCACTCAGGCTGGCGGGGCGCGATGGTCTCGACAACCTGACCTTCGTCGTCAACTGCAACCTGCAGCGACTCGACGGACCGGTGCGTGGCAACGGCAAGATCATCCAGGAGTTGGAGTCCGCCTTCCGCGGGGCGGGCTGGAACGTCATCAAGGTGATCTGGGGGCGGGAATGGGATGACCTCCTCGCCCGCGATGTCGATGGCCTCCTCGTGGAGAAGATGAACGAGACGGTCGACGGCGAGTTCCAGAAGTACTCCGTGGCTGGTGGCGCCTACATCCGCGAGCACTTCTTCGGGCCTGACCCACGACTCCGCAAGCTGGTCGAGCACCTGAGCGACGATGACCTGACCCGGCTGCGCCGTGGTGGGCATGACTATCGCAAGCTCTACGCCGCGTACAAGGCCGCCACCGAGTTCCGCGGCGGCCCCACGGTCATCCTCGCCAAGACCGTCAAGGGTTGGGCACTGGGCAGCAAGGTCGAGGCTCGGAACATCACGCACCAGGCCAAGAAGCTCAACGAGCACGAGCTGCGGGTCTTCCGTGACCGGCTGGAGCTGCCCATCCCCGACGACCAGCTCGGCGACGCGCCGTACTACCATCCGGGCCCGGGTTCCAGGGAGGTCGAGTACCTCCTTGAGCGTCGCCGAGCGCTCGGCGGCGTGATTCCCAAGCGGGTCGTCAGGAGCATCAGCCTGCCCTCGCCAGCGGCAGCGGTGGATGCTGAGTTCGCCTCCGGGTCGACGATGGCTGTGTCCACCACGATGGTGTTCACGCGCATCCTGCGTAACCTGATACGGGACGAGGGCGTGGGGCCGCGGATCGTCCCCGTCATCCCCGATGAGGCGCGCACCTTCGGGATGGATCCGCTGTTCAAGGAAGTGGGCATCTACTCCGCGGTCGGCCAGCTCTACGAACCGGTCGATTCCGAGCTCATCCTGTCGTATCGCGAGGCGGTCGACGGCCAGATCCTCGAGGAGGGCATCACAGAGGCAGGTTCGATGGCCAGCTTCCAGGCCGCGGCGACGTCCTACGCGACCCACGGCCATCCCGTCATCCCGTTCTATGTCTACTACTCGATGTTCGGATTCCAGCGGACTGGTGACCAGATCTGGGCGCTCGCCGACTCGCGGGGTCGTGGCTTCATGATGGGCGCGACAGCGGGTCGGACGACCCTCGCCGGCGAAGGGCTCCAGCACGCCGATGGACACTCACACATCCTGGCCTCGACCATCCCGAACGTGCGCGCCTACGACCCCGCCTACGCGTTCGAGCTGGCGGCGATCATCCGTGAGGGTATCCATCGGATGTTCGTCGAGGGTGAGGATGTCTTCTACTACATCTCGCTCTACAACGAGAACTACGCGCAGCCACCGAAGCCCGACGGCATCGACGAGGGGCTGCTGCGCGGCATCTATCGCTTTCGTGACGCACCCGACCTGTCGCCGGGGACGCCGCGCGTGCGGCTGGTCGGCTCGGGCACGAGCATGAACCTTGTGCTGGCGGCCCAGGAGCTGCTCGCCGAGAAGCTGGGGATCGCGGCCGAGGCCTACTCAGCGCCGTCGTTCCCATTGCTGCGCCGAGACGCCTTGGAGGTGGAGCGCTGGAATCGTCTCCACCCTGCCGAGGTCCAGCGCATCCCGTACGTCTCGACGGTCCTCGGCGCTGACGGCGGCCCCGTCATCGCGGCGACCGACTGGCTGAAGGCACTTCCGGACATGGTCTCGCGCTGGTTGCCGCCATCCTATGTCTCGCTCGGGACTGACGGGTTCGGGCGGAGCGACACCCGCGACGCCCTTCGTTCGCTGTTCGAGATCGATCCGCCCCACATCGCTGCTGCCGCGGTCGCTGCGTTGGCGCAGACTGGCAGGCTGCCGGCCGAGCGAGCGGCGATGGCGCTCCACGAGCTTGATGTGGACCCCGAGAAGATCGACCCCGCCCGCGTCTAGCCGAGTCCGGGGTTCGGGCGCCCAGAGCTCCGACCGCTGCCGCTCAGGATCCAGATACAGATGATCCACCATCGGCTGATGGACAGCGGTATCCGGCATTCAGTGACGACTGGAATCAGCCCAGGCGAACGCTGCGGTAGAAGCGGGTCGCCAACGAACGCGTCAGAAGAAGCCGGCGCGATGCCGGTCCGCGGCTCGGTGCATATGCTGAAGGACGGAGGGCGGGGCCTCGGCGAGCTCCTGGTCCAATGCCGCAGCAAGCACGGGCAGCGATGTGTCGCAGGCCGCCCGCACGGCGCTGGCCGTGGCGGCCTCGATCCATCGGGCCGTGTCCGGGGGAAGCTCATCAGACTCGTATGGTCCGAGAACGTCATATGCGATCGAGCGGAGCTCCGTCATGAGTCGGGAGCGTGCGCCGACCAACGCGACGAGCTCGGCGGTCTTGGGTGCGCGGCGGTGGGCTGCGCGCGGCGGCCCACCGCCGCGTCGGATGGCAGCCCGCACGGGCGTGCCCACGGTCGTCGTTGCTGTCATGGGCTGCATCATCAGGTTCCTCCGTTCACATCATCACGCGCATGAAAGCATTGATCCACGGCCGCTGCCATCAGTGGTCGTTGCCGGTGGCCACGTGTGCGAGGCAGACATCCGCCTCCGCGTGCGGGTGCAGCTCGACTGCGTCGATCGGTGCGCCGTACTCACGCAACACCCCCCGCATGAGGCCCAAGTGCACTCCGCACACCACGGTCCGGTGGTCCCGAGCGAGGGGCTCGAATGGGCAGCGACCGAGTCGGATCGGGTCCGAGGTTTCGCCTCTCGCCTCTGGTGCGAAGCCGGCGCCATCGAGTAGCCGCACCAGACGATCCCTGGCCTCGCCCGCATCGAGCGGGGCCCCGATCGGTCCCGCCATAGCCGCCCCCCAGCGCTCACCGGCCTCGATGGCGATCGCTGACGGATCAGGCGATCGCTCGAGTTGCTCGGCCAGCACTCGCGCCAGGACCCGATACGGCTGCTCTGCGTCCGGGACCGGGCGAGGCGCATACAGAAGGCGAGGCCGTCCCCGCCCAGAAGGGGCCGATACTTCGCAGGAGACGAGGCCCGCATCCACGAGCACACGCAGCTGTTCGCGTACCGAATTGGGGTGCAGGTCGAGGGCGCTGGAGAGGTCGCGCACGCCAAGCGGGCGCGCCGCTCGCTCCAGCACCGTAAGCAGCCGCGACCGGGTCGATCCTCCGAGTGCGCGGTAGCGGTCCTGTGGTGTCATGCTTGCATTTTGCACGGTTGATGCCGTAATATCAAGTCCCAGTCAGGAGATCGCCTGATAGCTGCTCCCACGGAGGATCCGGAAGATGACTACGCAAGAGATGACCACGCAGGAAACCGCCGCCGCGATCCGAGCGCACCATCTTGAGCTGGAGAACGGTCTGCGCATACGAGTGCTTGACCTGTTCGAGGTCGTCAGGGCCGGCCGTTCGCATCAGGACGCCACGATGGCGACGTTGCGTTTCCTCGACACCGAGCTGCTCCCGCATGCAGCCGCAGAGGAGCAGGCGCTGTACCCGGCGGCTGACTCAGGTGTTGCCGCTCTCCTGGTGCGTGCCATGCGCGAGGAGCATGTCGGTCTGGTCAGCCGTGTCGGTCTGTTGCGCGTGGCCCCCGGTGCGATCGAGGCCGCGACCGTCGCCAGCGCCATCCTGGCGCTGTTCGAAGCGCACATCTGGAAGGAGAACGAGCTCCTCATCCCGGCGCTCGCATCTGACCCCAGCGTTTCGCTCGGTGAGCTGTTGAACGGGATGCATGAACTCATCGGCGCGGACGAACACGACTCTGGGGTTTGAGACTGCCCCGCCCCGCGCTGCCGGCGCCTCCGGCCACGCTCCCCCGATCCAAGCCAGCAGAAAGGGCCTGACACCGTGACAGACCTCCCAAAGCTCGATGTTCGGCAAGTGCCGCCAGCCCGCCGCCACCCACTCATCTTCGACACCTTCGCGGCGCTTGACGCAGGCTCGGGCTTCGAGCTCATCAATGACCACGACCCCAAGCCCCTCTACTACCAGTTGGCCGCCGAGCAGCCGGGTACGTTCACCTGGGACTACCTCGAAGAGGGCCCCGAGACCTGGCGTGTGCGCGTCGGTCGTGTGCCTAACTTGGAGACCGCCGTCGAGGCCTGATCGAAGGAAACCCAAGAAGGAGACTGAACATGCGCGAGTATCGGATGTTACGAACAGCAGCCTCGATCGCGAGGGTGTCATGACGGCCGACTCCGGGCATGATCGCCGACCGCCGCGCGAGCGGTTCGCGGGGACCGAGCACGTCTTCGACCTGGGATCGGTCGCGGTCGGGTTGCGTGATGAGGCTTCGCCGGTGCGCGATGGCCATCGACAGATGACCATCTTCCATCAGCGGCCGCTGGCCCTCGTCGTCTTCGACTTCGAAGCAGACGGGCGGCTTGCCGACCATGTCGTCGCCGATGGCCATGTGACGATCCTGTCGCTATCCGGCGTGCTCGAAGTGACGACAGCGAGCGGGACCCATCGGCTGCCCGAGGGGTCATTGCTCGTCCTGGACCCGGGAGTGGTCCACGACGTCTATGCCGCGCAGCCCAGCCAGATGCTCCTGGCCGTGGCCACCGTGGAGGATGGCGTCGTGAGCGAAACGTAGCGTTCGTTCATCCCCGCTTCAGGTGGATCTTCGCGCTGGTTCATGGCATGGCCACACGGTCGTGTCGATCGGGCAGACTCGACACATCGGGCAGACGCGACATAAGGAGTCAGGAGGTATCGACATGGCGACCACTCAAGCACAAGCCACTGTGGATGGCACGGAGATCGCGAAGCGTTCGGCGCAGGCGATCTGGAGCGGTCGGCTGGCATCCGGCCGCGGCATGCTCACTTCGGGCAACGGCGCGCTCGGAGAACTGCCGGTCACGTCGTCCGCCTTGCGCGTGATCGCCGCGATCACTGTCGAGGCCTCTCTCGAGGGCGGAGACCAATGACCGCCACAGCTGAATGGCCCATCTTCGAGGCGGCACTGGAGGGCCGCGAGCCGGTCGCCCAAGGGACGATGAGCTTCATCTTCGCCAAGCCGGCTGACTGGGACTATCGGGCCGGCCAGTTCATCGACATCACCCTGCTGGACCCACCCGAGACCGATGCTGAGGGTGACACCCGCGGCTTCACCGTTTCGAGCGCGCCGAGTGAAGGCGTGATCACGATCACGACGCGGCTGCGTGACACGGCCTTCAAGAGGGTCCTGCAGACGATGCCGCTTGGCAGCTGCGTCAAGATCGAGGGTCCTTTTGGAGATCTTCGGCTGCATCACGCGTCCCGGCCGGCCGTGGTCATCACCGGCGGCATCGGCATCACGCCGTTCCGGAGCATCCTCACCGAGACGATCGCGACCGGCGGGCTGCCATACCCGGTCGCGCTGCTCTACGCGAACCGTCATCCACAAGACGCCGCGTTCCTCGAGGAACTCAAAGAGCTGGCCCGTCAGGACCCGAACCTGACCTTCGTCCCGACCATGTCGGGCCTGGAGAACGACGATCCGTGGGAGGGCGAGCGCGGGCACATCGATGCGGCCATGCTGGCACGGCATCTCGACGGTTGGAACGATGCCATCTACTACCTGACCGGACCATCGGGCATGGTGCACGCACTGCGGACGATGCTCGTTGGCGCGGGCGTCGATGAGGATGACATCCGGACCGAGGAATTCACGGGATATTGAGGAGATGTCAAGCATGAGACTCGACTATCGGCGTGAATATCCCGAGGTGGCAGAGGCGATGAACGCCCTGGAGCGCGTCGTGGACGCGAGCACGCTCGAACCGAAGCTGGGCGCCCGACGATGTCTACGCTGAGGTCGCAGAGCATTTCGAACCTCCGGAACAGGTGGCTCTGACGCTGGCGATCGTCGCCATCAACGGCTGGAACCGCTTCGCGGTGGGCTTCCGGCGACCGGTGGGTGACTACGTTGCGCATCTCCGTCCGGCGCCTGCCTGATTCGGCCGGGGGCGCGTCGGTTCGAGCGACGTTTAGAACGCATGGTCCAACATGCATGACTGCACTAGACTGAGCCCGTGCCCCAAGACCTCCTCGTCGTTCGCGGTGCCCGCGAGCACAACCTCAAGAACATCGATCTGGAGCTGCCTCGTGACCGGCTCATCGTCATCACGGGGCTCTCCGGAAGCGGCAAGTCCAGCCTCGCCTTCGACACCATCTATGCCGAGGGTCAGCGGCGCTACGTGGAGTCGCTGTCGGCCTATGCTCGCCAGTTCCTGGGCCAGATGGAGAAGCCTGACGTCGACCAGATCGACGGCCTCAGCCCAGCCATCTCCATCGACCAGAAAGGCGCCTCGCGCAACCCGCGATCCACCGTCGGGACGGTGACGGAGATCTACGACCACCTGCGCCTGCTGTTCGCCCGCGTGGGGCATCCGCACTGTCCCAAGTGCGGCCGCGAGATCGCACGCATGACGGTGCAGCAGATCGCCGATCGCCTCCGCAAGCTGCCCGACGAGAGCCGCATCCTGGTCCTTGGTCCACTCATCAAGGACCGCAAGTCGGAGGGTGAGCGTGTCTTCGCCGCCGCCCGCCGGCAAGGCTTCGTGCGGGTCCGCGTAGACGGTGAGCTGATGGACCTCGACGAGGCGCCGTCGCTGGACAAGTACAAGCGCCATTCCATCGAGGTCGTAGTGGACCGGCTCATCGTGCGTCACCACGACGCCGAAGGCCGACCGTTCGACGCCGACCATCCAGACCCCGATGCCGCGCGTCTCGCCGATTCGGTCGAGACGGCCCTGCGATTGGGGGAGGGGGTCATGCTGGTGGCCCCGGCCGATCCGGGCGGCTTCGACGAGCAGCGCTTCAGCGAGAAGTACAGCTGTGCCTACGACGGCACCACCATCGACGAGCTGGAGCCGCGCTCCTTCTCCTTCAACTCCCCGCACGGGGCCTGCCCCGACTGCACCGGCCTCGGCATCCGTCTGGAGTTCGCGGTCGATCGCATCATCCCCGACCGTTCCAAGTCGATCCCCGATGGCGCCATGGCCCCCTGGCGCACGGTTCCTACGGAACTGTCCTGGCGTCTCAAGACGACCAAGGCCATCATGGACGCCCACGGCTGGGACTATGGCGCGCCTGTCAAGGACCTGCCGCCGGAGGCCCTTGAGTACCTCCTCCGCGCTCGCAAAGGCGAGAAGGTGGAGGTGCGCTACAAGCACGAGCGTGGCGAGAACTCGTATGTCGCCACCTTCGAGGGCATCGTCACCAACCTCGAGCGCCGCTACCGTGAGACGGAATCGGACTACATCCGAACCGAGCTCGAGAAGTACATGGTCGAACGACCGTGTCCGACATGCGCCGGCAAGCGACTCAAGCCTGACGCCCTGGGCGTGACCATCGAGGAGCGCAACATCAGTGACATCGCGGCCATGTCGGTCGGCGACGCCCTGGCCTGGGTGGCGAGCCTGCCGGGCATCCTCAGCGAGCGCGAGATGGCCATCGCCCGCATGGTCAACAAGGAGATCGCCGCTCGGCTTGGCTTCCTCGCCGATGTCGGGCTCGAGTACCTCACTGTGGATCGCACCAGCTCCACGCTGTCAGGCGGGGAGGCGCAGCGCATCCGCCTGGCGACGCAGATCGGCTCGAGCCTGGTGGGTGTCCTCTACATCCTCGACGAGCCCACCATCGGGCTACACCAGAAAGACAACGCCAAGCTCATCGCCACGTTGGTGCGGCTGCGTGACATCGGCAACACCCTGATCGTGGTGGAGCACGATGAGGAGACCATCCGCGTGGCCGACTGGGTGGTGGATATCGGCCCCGCAGCCGGGGAGCACGGCGGTGAGGTCATCGCCAGCGGTCCGTTGAGCGCGGTGCTGGCCGCGCCGCGTTCGGTGACCGGTGCGTTCCTGCGAGGCGAGCGCATGGTGCCGGTGCCGACGGAGCGCCGCGAAGGTAGTGGCAAGGCGTTGCTGGTGCGTGGCGCTCGAGAGCACAACCTCAAGGACCTTGACGTGCGATTCCCGTTGGGGACGTTCACCGCCGTCACCGGCGTCTCCGGTTCGGGCAAGTCGACCCTGGTCACCGATGTCCTCTATGCGGCGCTGGCACGCACGGTCAGTGGCGCACGCGTCGAGCCCGGCGCACACGACGCGCTCGAAGGCACCGAGGCGGTCGACAAGATCGTCGACATCGACCAGAGCCCCATCGGCCGCACGCCGCGGTCCAACCCCGCCACCTACACCGGCCTGTTCGGCCCCATCCGCGAGCTCTTCGCCGGCGTGCCCGAAGCGCGCGTGCGTGGCTACGGTCCCGGTCGCTTCAGCTTCAACGTCAAGGGCGGCCGCTGCGAGAATTGCAAGGGCGACGGCATCCTGAAGATCGAGATGCAGTTCCTGCCCGATGTCTACGTGACCTGCGAGGTCTGCGGGGGCAAGCGCTACAACCGTGAGGCACTCGAGATCCATTATCGCGGGCACTCCATCGCTGAGGTCCTGGCCATGACCGTGGCGGAGGCGCTGGAAGTCTTCAGCGCCGTGCCCAAGGTGCGCAACAAGCTGGCCACGCTGGTCGACGTCGGTCTTGGCTATATCCGCCTGGGGCAGCCGGCCACGACCCTGTCGGGCGGGGAGGCGCAGCGCGTGAAGCTGGCCACCGAGCTCTCTCGGCGGGCCACCGGGCGCACGGTCTATATCCTCGACGAGCCCACCACCGGGCTGCACTTCGCCGATGTCGAGAAGCTACTGCAGGTGCTGCACCGACTGGTCGATACGGGCAACTCCGTCATCGTCATCGAGCACAACCTCGATGTCATCAAGACGGCCGACTGGATCATCGACCTGGGTCCGGAGGGCGGCGACCGCGGCGGGCGCATCGTGGCCGAGGGCACCCCTGAACAGGTCGCGGCCGTGGCTGCCTCGGCGACCGGCGAGTACCTCGCGCATGTCCTGAAGGGCGAGCCGGTGGTGCCACTGTCTGACGTCGAGTTCCGCCCCGAGGGCGATGGCCGTGCTCGCAGCAAGCCCGGCCGCGCTCGCGTTCGGGCGCGGTCTGCTGCAAGATGAGCCAGGACTCATACGAACCGGGGCGTCCATATGAGCCATGGCCTCGGCATGAGTCCTGACAGCAGATGATGTTCGCATCGGCCACACCGCCCAAGAGCTTGGCACGAAACCCGAGGAGCACGCCATGAGCGCACGCATGATCCAGATCGAGCGCACCGTGGATGCGCCACCCGAGCGGGTCTACCGCATGTGGTCGGACCCCGAGAGCGTTCGCTCGTGGCTGTCCTACGACGTGCAGGGCTCGCTACTGCCGGGCGCCCGCTCGGTACTGGTGTTCCCGCGGTACCAGATCCAGGTCCACGTCCTTCAGGCCGAGCCCAACACGCTGTTCCGATTGCGCTGGTCGCATCCGGAGCCCGATAGTGTGACCACCGAGGTCATGATCAGCATCCGGCCCAAGGGATACGGCTCGCAGGTGACGGTCACCGATGGCCCCTACGACACCGATGACGTAGGCGTTCTCGACGAGTACGCCCGTGCCATCGAGATCTGGGCCAGTGCCCTGGCACAGCTGCGTGCGTACGTCGACTACTCGGTGGACCTGCGCAAGGATCGCTGACGTTCAGGCTGGCGCCTCCGCGAGGATGCTGAGGGGAGTAGCGGTCACGTCACTGGTCACGTGGCGGGGCCGCTCAGCCACGTCACGAGCTGCTGCCACATCGGTGCGTAGCCAGGCCAATCGACGAACGGCGGCGGGCACCAATGGGGTCCGCAGTCGGAGGTGAACGCGACGCTGCGACCGCTGCCGAAACGGCCCGCGACGATGAGGACATCGCCGCCGACGGCCACGACCACATCGGCCCCGGCCTTGGGCTGCACCCGGTTGTAGCCGAGCAGGGCCGGCCACTCGCTGGGGAGCCCGGCCACGAGGGCATGGTCCGGCTGGCGCACGGACGGTGATACTCCGGCGGGGACCTCGACGCGATCGTCGGACGTCCCGATGATCACCGGCAGCGCCGCCTCGACCGGCGTGCCCGCCCAGCGGGCGCGGCCCTCGATACCCGCGAACGTGAGATAGCCACCGATCATCGCCAGGCCCCCACCGCCGGAGACATAGTCGCGAATGGCCGCCAGCCGGTCCGGCCGGGGCACCGATCGTTCGAACGTCTCCGGATGCAGTAGCAGGGTGTTGCTGCCGATGTCGCTGAGGATGACAGCAGCGTATCCGGACAGGGCCTCGACGCTGTCAGGGAAGGCGCTGGCGGCGATGTGATTGGGGAGATAGTCGACGCTGAAGCCTCCCGCTTCGAGCGCCTCCCGCAGTGGCCCCACGCCCTCGTTGTAGGAGGTCGTGGTGAAGGAGTCGAAGCCCTTCTGGTGGATGCTGTGGGTGACCCAGGATTCGCCGGCGATCAGGACCTTGCGTGGCGTGCTCATGACCCGATGGTATCCGCTCACGCGAACTCCACGGGGTCGAACGCCTCAAGCACGAAGGTCGAGGGTGCCCCAGGATCGTAGACGATGGTCAACGTCTTGACGGCCCGGGTCCAGGCCACGTAGGCGAGGCGGCGTTCTTCTTCGAGCACGCGGACCGGATCGCGAGCCTCGCGCAAGGCGCGACCCGATGGGAAGGTACCCTCATCGTGCCCGATACAGGCGACGTGGTCCCATTCCAACCCCTTGGTGCCGTGGATGGTGGCGAACGTGAGTGGCGCTTCCTGGCTCGCCAGTCGCTCCCGTGCGGCCCGTCGACCGTTGAGCGCGGCCCGAAGCGCGTCCAGATCGTCCACTCCGGCTGCCCAGCAAAGCAGCGACGCGGTCTGTTCCGGTGGCAGCCCCACTGCCTGGACGGCGGTGCTGATCGCGGGCAGGAGCGGGCGGCCCGGTTCCGCTCGAGCGACCGCCTCATCGATGCGCGCGTCATCGAGCAACAGGGCATCCGTCTCGAGCCGATAGGGCTGGCCCAGCTCGAGCGCCAGCGCCGCGAACGGGAGCAGCTCACGATTGGTGCGCGCGAGCACGGCATGGCGCTCGCCGGGGGGCTCCTGGGCCCAGGTTCGCAGGAGCAGTCGGGCGCGCGCCACCTCGTCGCCAGGATCAGGCAGCAGCGTCACGCTGCCCGCGGTGCGCGGCGAGGCCCGGATGGTCTTGGCGAAGCGCTCCTGGTTGTGCGCCACCAGTCTGGCCGCACGATGCACTACCTCCGGCGCGCAGCGGTGGTTCGTCTCAAGGTCCACGCGACGCAGCCCAGGCAAGCGTGCGGCCAGGCCCAGCACGCGGCGCACATCGGCAAGGCGCCAAGCGTAGATGGTCTGGTCGTCATCACCGACCAGGAAGATGTCACGTCGCTCACCCGCCAGCAGCAGCGCCAGGTCGAGTTGTGTGTGGTCGAGGTCCTGGGCCTCATCGACGAAGAGCACCGCAGCCCGTGTCTGCCAGCGCGCCAACAGCGCACGATCGTGCACCAACGTCGGACCCGCCAGTGCTACCAGATCGTCGAGGTCGATCGCCCCGAGCTCTCGCAACCTGGCCTGGTAGGCAGCGAACATCCGATGGACCTCCACCTCCTCAGGCTCCGGCGGCGCGGCTGCCGGACCACGCTCGGGATCGAGTTTGAGACGGGTGAACGCGTCGTCCAGCGCGCGCAGGTCGGCCGGCGCAAGCCGCCCACCAACGACCCCTTCCAGCACGCCTGCCCGCTCGACGATGTGGCTGACGTCCACGCCAGCGTCGGCGAGGATCTCGCGGCCCAGGGCATGGAAGGTGCGCACCCGCACGCTGCCCGCGCCGTGCCCGAGTTCAGCGAGCGCATCATCCGCCCGGGCTTGTAGCTCGTCGGCCGCTCGACGGTTGAAGGTGAGTGCGCAGATGGTGGCCGGGTCGGCCCCGGTGGCGACACGCCAGGCGAGGCGCGCCACAACGGTCGTCGTCTTGCCCGAACCGGCTGGTGCCACGCATAGCACAGGCCCCGGTGGCGAGGTGGCAGCGGTCCGTTGGTCGGGGGCCAGCCGCGCCAGGCGTTGCTGCAGCGCGAGGTTCGGAGGCGATGGCGGGGCCTCTGGTGCTGACATGGCCCTAGCGTGAGCAGACCGCCTCATCGCGCACTTATCCGCGCCTTCACCGGGGTCGAACGCCGTGTGCGGCTGACCGGCCCGCCGCTGACGGCTGACCGGCCCGGCGTGTGCGGCTGACCGGCCCCGGCGTGGTCGGCCCTCTCCGCGGCCATCCGAAAGTACTCGCCGCGTGACCATCAGACGAACCAGTTCGGTATCGCGGTGCGATGACACGGCTCCGCTACACACCTAGGCTTGTGACATGCGCGAACGACGACACCTCCCACTCCCAGCCCTGCTGATGCTAGTGCTCGTCTCGTTGCTCGCAACCCCCATCCTGGTCATGGCATCGTCGGGTCTGCCGGCCACCATCACCATGAGGCCCGCAGCAGCCGGCCCTGGCTCCACGGTCGAAGTCACCGGCATCGACTTCCCGGGCGACCAGCTCGTGGAGGTCCTGCTCTTCACGAGCGCTGGCAGCAGCGATCTGGCCGTGGTCATGGCCTCCGACGAGGGTTACTTCCGCTCTTTCGTGACCCTGCCATCTGACACTCCGGCAGGTCTGTGGGAGCTGCGGGCGTCGGCGCTCGATGGCACGACGGCCAGTCATGCGTTCGATGCCGCATCCGCCGCGACGGTCGATGCCGCTGGCGCGGTGACCCTGAGTGCGGAGGCGAGCCTGGCCGGCCGCAGCGGCAACTCGAGCACCGACATCATGGTGATGCTGGTGCTGGCGGTCCTGCTTGCCGCGGTCGGTGGCGCGGCCGCATATGCCTGGCGCGAGGTGCATAGCGAAGGCAGGCAGCCCGGCATGGGTGCCGGCGACGATCCAATCTGGAGCCTTGCTGGCGGGTCCATGATGACGAACGAGTCGGTGGTCGTGGTCGCGGAGGACCCCGACCCGAGCGCGCCTAGTCAAGAAACCTGAACGGGTGGGGCTGCCGCGATAGCATCGTGGTATGACCCCGTCCCCGCGCATCAAGGCCACGCTCAAGCACCTGCCGGACAAACCCGGCGTGTACCTGATGAAAGACGTGGGCGGCCGGGTGCTCTACGTGGGCAAGGCCAAGAGCCTACGCAGCCGCGTGCGTCAGTATTGGGGGGCCGGTCGGTCGGCTGCACCGCTGCGGATCGAGTCGTCGATCGAGCAGGTGGCCGATGTCGAGGTCACGCTGACCGACACCGTCAGCGAGGCGCTGCTGCTGGAAGCCAATCTCATCAAACGCTACCAGCCGCGCTTCAACGTCCGCCTCAAGGACGACAAGTCGTACCCCTTCATCAAGATCACCCTGGCGGACGACTTTCCCCGCATCGAGCGCACGCGCAAGCTGCCCAACGACGGCAGCCGCTACTTCGGCCCCTACGCTTCGGCGAGCAGCGTGGACGAGTCGATGAACCTCATCCGGCGCATCTTCCCGTTCCGCACCTGCACCATCGACATCAGGGAAGGGGAGCGCGCGCTCGACCGGCCTTGCCTGCTGTATCACATCAAGCGCTGTCAGGGCCCGTGCATCGAGGCCATCAGCAAGGCCGAGTACGCGGCCGACATCGAGCAGGTGACGCTCTTCCTCGAGGGGCACCAGGAACAGGTCAGCGCTGCCCTGTATGCGGACATGGAAGCTGCCGCCGAAGGACTCGAGTTCGAACGTGCGGCTGCGCTGCGCGACAAGGTCCGCGCCATCGAACGCACCATGGAGAGCCAGAAGATGGCCGGCTTCGCCAAGCGTCGGTTGGACGTGCTGGGCTACGCCCGATCAGGCAAGGAGGCCGCCGTCCAGCTATTCGCGATCCGCGACGGCAAGACGCTCAATCGCGACATCTTCCTGCTGGAGAACGTCGCCGATGTCACCGATGAGGAGGCGCTGGCGTCGTTCATCAAACAGTACTACGCACGCGCCGGCTCGATCCCGCCGCGGGTCCTGGTGCCGTTCGACCTGCCGGAGACGGCCGAGCTGACCGATTTCCTGGCCAGCCGGGCTGGTCGCCAGGTGGCCATCACGGTGCCCCAACGGGGAGAGGGCCGCAAGCTCATGGCTCTCGCTGGTCGGAATGCCGCGGAGACGCTGGAGCGCGAGCAGGTACGCTGGCTCGCCGACCAGGGCAAGACCGAGCGCGCCCTCGATGAGCTTGCCGATGCATTGGGGCTGGCGGCACCACCGGCGCGCATCGAGTGCTACGACATCAGCACGATCCAAGGTACCAACACGGTGGGCAGTATGGTGGTCTTCGAGGATGGCCAACCTCGAAGCGGCGAGTACCGCCGCTTTCGCATCAAGGGCGTCCGTGGACAGGACGACTTCGCCAGCCACCAGGAAGTGCTGCGGCGACGGTTCCGGCGCGCGCTCGACAGCGGGGAGGGTAGCGCCGAGCAGCTGCGCTGGCGCATGCCCGACCTTGTCATCATCGACGGCGGCAAGGGCCAGGTCAGTGCTGCCCGTGAAGTGCTTGACGACCTCGGTCTTCACGACCTGCCGCTGGCGGGACTGGCCAAGGAGCGTGAGGAGCTGTTCCTGCCCGGCCACTCCGAGCCCATCGTGCTGCCGGCCACGTCGAGCGCGCTGTACCTGTTGCAGCGATTGCGCGATGAGGCGCACCGTTTCGCCATCACGTACCATCGCCAGCTACGTGCCAAGGCGGCCACCCGTTCGGCGCTCGACGACCTGGCCGGTGTGGGTCCGGCGCGCAAGCGGGCGTTGCTTCGCGTCTTCGGCTCCAGTCGCGGCCTGCGGAATGCGACGGTCGAGGAGATGGCGGCGGTGCCGGGTATCGGCCCCGCGATGGCGTCGCGGATCCGCGCGCATCTCGACGGCTAGCATCACCGACGGCACCCTGATCCGGCGCCTTTGCTCGGTCCTCCGGCGCGCTGTCCGTCTCTCTGCTACTGTCCCGAGCGATGCAACGCGCTGTTCCGTACCTCGTTCTGGCCCTGTTCATCGGCGCCCTGGTGGTGGC
Source organism: Candidatus Limnocylindrales bacterium (assembly GCA_038251965.1). Lineage (GTDB taxonomy): Bacteria > Chloroflexota > Limnocylindria > Limnocylindrales > CSP1-4 > JAFMJV01. Next base: position 5,529 of record JBBSAV010000037.1, on the reverse strand, counting down.
CTTGGTGCCGCTTCCGCGCGCCTGGTCGGACACTGGCGGCGACCTTGAGACCAAGCTGGGCCTGGACCTCATCGGCGGATTGCGTGGCGAGTATCAGGTCGTCGCCACCGACAATCAGCCGGTCACGCCTGAGATCCTCGAGCAGACGCGCACCATCATCGAGAACCGCGTCAATGCCACCGGTGTGGCGGAGCCCATCGTCGTCACCCAGGGCGCGGATCGTATCTCGGTCGAGCTTCCGGGCGTCGAGGACGAGGCCGATATCCGCAGCCTCATCGGCACCACCGGTGTCCTGGAGTTCATGCCCGTACCGCCGGAGCTTCAAGGCACGGTCGGAGAGGGGCCGCTGCCGGAGGGCATGCAGGACATCGAGCCGCTGTTCACCGGCATCGAGATCGCCAGCGCTGCCATCAGTCAGGATCAGAACACGCGTCAGCTCGTGGTCGACCTGCAACTCAAGGACACCGGCGCACGCTTGTTCGACGAGTACGCGGCCGATCACTACGGCGAGCAGTTCGCCATCGTGCTTGACAACCAGATCATGTCCGCTCCCGCCATTCGAGCCACGCGTTTCGGCGGCCGGGCCCAGATCTCAGGGGGCACCGGAGGCTTCAAGCCCAGTGAAGCGCAGTCGCTCGTCACGGTGCTGAAGTTCGGCTCGCTGCCGCTGGAGATCCGCGAGGTCGGTTTTAGCAGCATCTCAGCCACGCTCGGTCTCGATTTCCTGCACCAGACCATGCTGGCCGGCATCGTCGGCATCGCGTTGGTCTTCGGCTTCATGCTGCTGTACTACCGCGTGCCGGGCATGGTGGCCTGCATCGCGCTCATCTTCTATAGCATCTTCGCCTACGCACTCTTCCGACTCTTTGGCGTCACGCTGACGTTGGCTGGCATCGCCGCCTTCATCCTCTCGGTGGGCATGGCCGTGGATGCCAACATCCTCATCTTCGAACGCACCAAGGAAGAGTTGCGCTCAGGCAAGAACCTGACTGCCGCCGTGGAGGCCGGTTTCGGCCGCGCCTGGACCTCCATCTTCGACTCCAACGTCTCGACGCTCATCACCGCCACCATCCTGTTCTACTTCGGGTCATCGGTGGTGAAGGGTTTCGCCCTCGTCCTGGGCATCGGCGTGGTGCTCTCGATGTTCACGGCCATCGTGCTTAGTCGCATGATGCTTCGCTGGGTCGTGCAGCAGCGCTGGGCCCGGCAGCGGCACCTCTTCGGCATCGATGACAGCGAGATCTCGCTCGACGCTCGCAGCCGCCCGCGGGAGGCCAGCGGTGTTTGACATCATCGGCAAGCGCCGCTATGGCTATGTGATCAGCGCCATCCTGGTCGTCACCGGCCTGGTCTTCATCCTGGCCACATTCATCCCAGGCGGCGCGGCCGGGCTGCAGTTCTCCATCGCCTACACCGGCGGCACCGTTTGGGAGGTCCACTTCCAGGACGGCACGCCCGATCCGGTCGCCGTACGCGCGGTGCTGGACGAGCAGGGACTGCCCGGCTCGGAAGTCGCCATCACCGGCGCTGACAATCGTGAGTTCGTGCTCATCCGTACCGAAGCACTGTCGCTGCAGGCGCCTGAGATCGCCGAGGGCTCTGCTGCTGCCGCCGTGGCAGCCGCGCGGGCGTCGGCGTCCCCGTCGGCCAGCGGCGTGGCGCCCAACGAGTCGGCAGCGCCCAACGAGTCGGCAGCGCCCAACGAGTCGGTCGCGCCGGCGGTCACGACCGAACCCGTCGCCTCGACCGAACCGGTGGCCTCCGCCGTCGCCTCCATAACGCCGGATGCCTCCATAACGCCGGATGCCTCCGCAGCCGCCTCCACAACGCCGGATCCTTCGAGCTCGCCCGACGCCTCCATGGCGCCAGTGGCGGGTAGCGGCGACGGTGGTCCCGTCGCGGGTGTCCCCACGGCGGGCCAGTTCGGGGAGCTAGCCACGGCACTCCAGCAGAAGTTCGGCAACATCGACGAGGTACGCCAGCAGAACTCGGTCGGTCCCGTCGTGAGCGCTGAGCTGGTGCAGCAGACGTTCCTGCTCATCCTCATGGCCGCCGCCGCCATCATGATCTGGGTCAGCTACCGCTTCCGTGACTTCCGCATGGGTGTCAGCGCCATCGTGGCCTTGATCCATGACGTCATCGTCACCGTGGGCGTCTTCGCCATCCTGGGTACGTTCACGGGCCTGCAGGTCGATGCCCTCTTCGTGACCGCGATGCTTACCATCATCGGCTTCTCGGTGCATGACACCATCGTGGTCTTCGACCGTATCCGCGAGAACCGTCAGCGCTACCTGGGCGAACCACTCGAACTGATCGTCAACCACAGCCTGGTCCAGACCATCGGTCGTAGCCTGACCACGTCGCTGACGTTGGTGCTGACCCTCGTGGCCCTGCTGGTGTTCGGTGGTGAAGCCATCCGCCCCTTCACCCTCGCCCTGCTCGTCGGCGTGGTAGCCGGTACCTACTCGTCACTCTTCGTGGCCACACCGCTCTTCCTCGACTGGCACCTGCGGGCGGATCGCCGCAAGGCTGACGAGCCGGCAGCAGCCAAGTCCAAGTCCAAGGCCAAGACCAGCGCGGCATAAGCCCGGGTGAAGCCGGAGGCCCAGACTGGCTGCCCATGCCGCCGCTGACCCCGCACTACCTCTGGGTCGTGCCCGAGGCGCACCCGATCTCCGAGGCCACCATCGTCGACGCCAAGCGACGAGGGTTGTCCGCCCGAGCCGTGCGCGTACTCTCCCGTCGTGGTCCCGTCGATCCCGCCGAGCTGGCCTCCCGCTTCGATGCCCCAGAAGCCGGGCTGCATGATCCGGGACTGCTGCCTGATGCTGCTACCGTCCAAGCCCGCGTCACAGCGGCACGGAGGGCAGGGGAGTCGGTGTTGGTGCTGGGCGACTTCGATGCTGATGGACTGACCGGCCTGGCCATCCTCACCGGAGCGCTGCGCCGGCTGGGACTCACCGCCGAGCCCTATGTCCCCGATCGCAGCGGCGAGGGACACGGGCTCTCGATGGCAGCCGTGGAGCGGGCACATGCCGCCGGTCACGGCCTCATCATCACCGCCGATACCGGTTCGGGCAGTGTCGCTGAGGTGGCTGCCGCGGCGGTGGTCGGCATCGACGTCATCGTCACCGACCACCATGTGCTGGGAGCCGAACGCCCTGCAGCAGTGGCGTTGGTCAACCCACAGCGGCCCGAAAGTACCTATCCCGACCAGCGCCTCTCGGGGGCCGGAGTGGCTTTCAAGGTCGCCCAGTTGCTGCTTGCCCAAGAGCCGGACGGCGTCGCAGCCGCGTTGGGCATGGCGGACCTGGCCGCCATCGGCTCCATCGCCGACGTGGTGCCCATCGCGGGTGAGAACCGCTCCATCGTGCGCCTTGGGCTGGCACGTCTGGCAGCGGCGCCGCGACCGGGACTGGCCGCCCTGATGACGGCAGCACGAGTGGATCGCGATCGCATCTCGATAGAGGACATCTCCTTCGGTCTGGCGCCGCGCATCAATGCCATGGGCCGCATCGGCGACCCGCGCGTGGCAGCGCAACTGCTGCTCTCGGAGGACGCCGACGAGGCCGAGCGGCTGGCGGCGGAGCTCGAGCGTGCCAACCGACAGCGGCGGGCATTGACCACGACTGCCATGAAGGAAGCGCAAGAGGCGTTGGGCGACCAACCCGAGCAGGGCTTCATCGTGCTCGCCGGTGACTGGCCGGTGGGCATCATCGGCCTTATCGCCGGCCGTCTCGCGGAGGAGCACGGTCGCCCCGCGCTGGTGCTGTCAAGCTCGGCCGAGCCTTGGCGTGGTTCGGCGCGCAGTGCCGGCGGCGTGGACCTGGCGGCCGCGTTCGCTTCCTGCGGCGACCTCTTCGAGCGCTTCGGTGGCCACCCGGCCGCGGCTGGCTGCCACATCGAGTCGGATCGAGTCGACGAGTTACGGGAACGGCTGCAGTCCTTCATCGGGGGGCTGCCGGTGGTGGATGTACGACCCCGCCTGAGCCTCGACCTCGTCCAGAGCGCAGATGCCGTGGATTACGTACTCTTGCGTGAGTTGGCGCCTCTCGATGGTGCTGGCGATGAACCACCGCTCGTCGGATTCGCGGGCCTCGCCGTGGACCGGGTCCGTGCTGCCAACGGCGGTCATACACAACTCAAGCTGCGTCGTGGGCGTGAGGTGATCGATGGCATCTGCTTCGGCCGCGCCGACCTCCCTGACCAGTTGACGGAGGGTTCCGAGATCGATGTCGTCGCACGACTCGCCAGCCGTGTCTTTGCCGGGGTCGAGACGCTTCAGTTGGACATCCGGGATGTGGCCCCTGCAGGCTGGTTGCGGGCGCTGCGCGCACGCTAGGTGATGGCTTCATGACCCGCCCACCGACCCCATCTGGCGGCTCCTATCCGGCCGCTGGTTCGAACTACCCGCCGACCGGTCCGGTGACGCCCGGTTATCGTGATCCGCGCTCAGCGCCGCCGCTGTATCCACCTGGGCGTGAGCCCATCCCGCCGCGCCGCCCTCGCCGCAGCTCGCCGCTGGTGGCACCGATGCTGGCGTTGCTGGGCCTGGTCCTGGTCGGCGGCGGGAGCCTGTGGGCGATGGGCTTCCTCGACTCGACGCTTGGCGACGCGGCTGCCGAAGCCACCGCGACACCAGACACCAGGACTGCCCTCGCGAGTGCCGATCCGCTAGCCTCAGGAGAACCCGATGGAACGGCCGACGAGACGCCGGAGCCGGTCATCGACGACATCGATACAGCCATCGTGGAGCCACCCAGCGATGAGCGCGCCAACGTCAAGGGCAGCATCCTGTTCACCCGCTCGGGAGACATCTGGGCGGTTTCAGGGACCTCGCTGCAACGACTGACCGACAGCGATTCCGTCCAGTCGGATGCGTATCCGGTGTGGTCGCCAGACGGCAAGTCCATCTACTTCGTCCGTTCCACCAAGAAGGTCACCAACAAGACTCGGCCCGGCGGCAAGTACACCTTCTATACGCCAGACCTGATGCGCATGAAACCCGATGGCAGCAATCGGAAGAAGGTCTTCAACTCGCTCATCAAGGACAGCCGCGGCCTGTGGTTCAGCCACGTGGCACAACCATCGGTCAGCTCCGCCGGCAACAACATCGCCGTGGTCAGCGACGGGCCGGATGGTTCGGCCGACGAGGTCACGCTTCACATCATCGACGCCAAGAGCGGCCGGCTGCGCAAGGTGGCCACGCCGACCCAGCCTCGACTGGGTCACAACGACCCTGCCTTCAGCCCTGATGGCACCAGGATCGCGTTCACCTACAACGATGACAACGGTCCCGATGGCGATCCCAGGGTCGCCATCTTCACCTGCCGGACCAAGTCGAACTGCTCGGTGGGCAAGGTCAAGTACCTGAAGGCGGGCTACGCCAACCCATCCTGGTCACCGGATGGCAAGCTGCTGGCGGTCGAGGCGACCGGCGGCACGGGTCGCGATATCGTGCTCGTGAGTGCCCGGCGCGGCGACGTCCGCGTCGAACTCACCACCGATGGCGACAGCTTCGCCCCGGAG
>JBBSAV010000036.1:0-26985 GCA_038251965.1 Candidatus Limnocylindrales bacterium | reverse complement strand
GGTAGGTTCCATACGCCATCTGTAGTCGATCGGGGAACCTGATGCGCCTGTTCTCGCCCAAGAGCCACCCTCCTGGCCGTTCCGCAGGTGTCGGCCTGACTCGGTACCGCGGACTCGCGGGCACACTCGTGCTTGCGACCACTCTCGCGGCCTGTGGTGGCAGCAGTAGTCCTGCGCCGGCTACCTCCACCGCCGACGGCGCGGCAGCGAGCGTTGCGGCGTCTGGCGCTCCGGCGAGTGCCGTGCCGAGTACGGATGCTTCCTCAAGTACTGCTGGGAACCCATCGGACTCGTGCTTGGTGGTATCGAAGACAGACGTCGAGGCCGCCTTCGGCGGCTCCTCGACGGACGGCAAGGCAGGCGAGTACGGAGTTTGTACGTTCGACGTCTCTGGCACACTCAAGGCGGGTGACCCAGGGGACAGCCCGCTGGGGCTGCGCGTCTTCTTCGACACCACATACGTGCCGTACGCGACCATCAAGGCGTCGGCGGGCGACGGGGTGGCGATGATCGATGGCCTCGGCACTGAAGCGTATTACTCGGCCGCGCTGGGCACGCTCCACGTTCAGGTCCCAGGCGGGATGCTCACAATCGGCGAGAAGAGCCAGGACCTGCTCGACGGGGCAATCCTGCAACAGAGCACGATCGACCTCGCCAAGGCTATCTTGGCGCACCTCTGACGCGAGGGGCGCCTGGGCGTTGTCCACGTCCATGGCAGCCTTCGGGGAGCGAGAGGCCACGGCCGCTCTGGCTGGCACATTGGCCCTTCTGTTCGTGCCCAGGCCGTGGCTGCGAGGAGGTCGTGAGCGGTCCCGCAGCACCCGCTGGGGGAGGCCCTTCAGTCGCGGGATCGCGGCGTACCTACTGATCCTCTGTGGGCAGGGCCAGGGAGACTTGCTTGCCGGGGGCGACGACGACCGCATCGAAGCGGACCGTGGGGTCTGTCAGCGCAACCACGCTGTACATCCCCGGCGGCAGCTTCACGGCCGCGCCGCCGACCGTGCCGGCGGCGATCTCGTTGCCGTTAGCGTCAAGAACCCTGAACGGAGCGCTCACCGCCGTCGCGATGGCGCGGGCGAGCTCGGTACTGTCCCGTGCGTCGAAGTAGGTGCCGTTCCCCTGGCGCGCCCAGCCTTGCATCGACTTCTTGAGGCGCTTGTCTGAAAGACCGAAGCCCACGATGTTGACGCGAGCGTCGATGCCCTTCGCCTTCAGTGCCCGAACGGCGGCCGCAGGGTCACCGCCGCACGTCTCCTGGCCATCGGTGATGAGCACGATGATGCGCGTTCCGGTCGCGTCCGCCAGATCGTCGGGGACCTTGCGCAGGGCGGCACCGATGGGCGTGTCAGTCGCCTGCACGACGTCCAGCGATGCGATCTTGGCAGAGAGCGAGACCGGGTCCAGCGGCGACAACCGAACGGCGAGCGATGTCCCGCAGGTGTCGGCCCCGGCGCCAAAGATGCGCAGCGCCACAGGCGCACCTGCAGGCAGCCGCTTCGTGACCAGGTCGGTGAGGACCTTGCGTGCGACGTCGATCTTGCGCCTTGGACCGAGGCGCTCGAGCATGCTCCCTGACGTATCCAGGATGATCTCGGTGCTGATGCCGCGCGAGGCCACGCCGCTTGAGGCCGCACCGGACGAGGCCGCGGCGGCCCGGTCGGTGATGGCGATCGAACCGGGCTTCTTGTCGACCTTGGGAGGCTTCTCGAAGCTTGCCGTCCAGGTCAGGCCGTAGCTCGCCGGGCGTCGAAGCCTCGTGGCGAGCCGGTCAAACGCCCGGTCCATCTCACCGTGGGTCCGCGTGTACTGGTAGAAACCGCCGGCCGAGGCCGCCCAGTCACGCATCGAGTCGCCCGGTAGCCGATCGACCAGTCCATCGGGTCCCGGCGATGTAGCGCCTACGTGGACCGCGAAGATGAGCGGGCGCACCGATCCGAGCACCGTCCAGAGCCGTGGCGTATCCGGATAGGACGTGGTCTCGGCGTCGGTGACGAGCAGGATGGCTCGTGCCCCTTCCCGCGCGGAAAGGGCAGTCGAGGCGTCGATGAGTGCCGTCTCCGCGCTGCTTGAGCCATCTCCGATGGCATAGAAACGTACGGCGTTCTGGAGCACGTATGGCTGGTCGCTCCAGTCGGGCAGCAGCGGCTTCTCCTCGAATGGCTTGATGAGCACGGCCTGATGGCCCGGCGTCACGCCACCAGCGAAGGTCCGCAGGGCCTGCAGGACGAACGAGAGGTAGTTGCCCATGCTGCCGCTCGTGTCGAAGGTGAAGACGATCGAGGAGGGTGGTTGCGCGACCTCCACGTGGTAGGACGCTCCCGGTTCCACCGCCGCCCTGTAGCTCACGGTCCCGGGATCATCCCCAGGGGAGAACACCATTGGGACGACCGCGCCCGACGTATCGGTCAACGTCAGGCCCACGCCGATGGTCGGCCGACCCGACACACCGAGCTCCAGCGTGTTCTGCCCCGCCGGCACCGTGAGCGAGTACCAGTCGACGTCCTCGGCGGTGTGCACCCGGCCGCTGACGCGCTCGCCGGCCGGCAGGGGGTCGGCCAGCTCCGGCACGTCGTTATGGTCCGCCAGGTCGGGAGCCAGGGCGTCCAGCGGTTGCAGCCACTCGTAGGGGCCGGCAGGGCTATCGGCTCCCCATTCACCCAGGACCGTCCGATACTCGGGATCCGAAGCGCGTTCGATGACACGCAACGTGGCCGGCATGTCCCACGTGTATCCCGACTTGCCACCGCCAACCGCTGAGAAGCGAAGATAGCGCGCCCATACAGGCTCTGGCAGGGCCATCGGTGCGACCGTGCCGTCCGAACTTCGCTCCAGCTGCCACGTCCCGAGGTCCTGCCACGGCCCAAAGGGCCCCGCGTCGCTGGCTGCGATGTCGACACGATCGAAGCGCGACTTGGGATCGGAATCGGGGCCATCGACCCACTGCAGCTCGGTGACCTGGGCCGCGCGATCGGCCCGGAAGGCGATCACCCACTCGACCGATGTGCGCTTGTCGAGCGATACCCGTGTATTGCCGGGATCCTCGTCCAGCAGTCCCTCCGCGAAGGCGGGGTCGCCAAGCTGCGGCTGCATCGAGACCACGTGGCCACCGCGCAGCGGATCGGCGATGTTGAAACCCACCGTGGTGGGGGCCGTCCCCGGACTCGCCACCACCTTCCATTCCCCGAGAGCGACTTCGTCGTTCGTGGATCCGTAGCTCGAGAGGATGACGAGCTGCGCCCAGCGCGCTTCGACGGGCTCGTCGAGGACGAAGGGCTGATCCAGCATAAGCAGCTGGAGGGTGCCCTGGAGCACGGTCTGGTAGTCGGTGCCGTCCAGCGAGAGACGGAGTTCGAAATCGCGGGGCGTCGCCGCCAGGGAGGCTTCCCGGGCCAGGGGATCCAGGATCGTCCCGACCACCGGCACGGGGTCGTCGCCGGCGAGATCGGCGGTGAGCGTGACGGGCAGCGCGGTGGCGTCGGTGACGAAGCCCAGGTCGATGCGCGTCGTGCCATCGTGCAACTGCAACTCCCCCGCCTGGTCGACCGAACCTGTCGGCGAGCCCCCCGCGGCGAGGGACGCGACATCGAGGCCACCCAGGAGTCCTTCGGGGACAGGCCAGCCCTGATGCGCGCCGACGGCCGGCACGTCGCGATCCGGGGTGACGTCGGCTGCCGCGGTCACCTGCGCTCCTTCGGCATCGCGCGCGCGCACGGTCACATGGACGGGGATGTCTGCCCACGCGTCCGGAGCCACCTCGATGGTGGCGGGAACCTCGAGGCTGGCCCCGGCCGGGACACTCACCTCCGCCTGGTCGAGGCTCACGGACCAGCCGTAGTGGCTGGTCTGGGCATCGACTGTCAGGTCCAGGGCAGCGCCACCCTGGTTGGCGAGGGTGATCGTGGCGGGGACTCGCTGGCCGACCAGCTCGTAGGCCGCGACCGTGGAGGATCCCGGGACCAACGAGAGGGTGACGGGCAGTTCGCCAGGCGGCGCCACGGCCGCGAGTGCCGCTGCCGAGAGCTGCAACTGGTAGTCGCCCGTGGCCACCAGCCGGACGAAGAGCGGGGTATCCGATGACAGCGGCTCGCTCGTGAGCGTGCCGGCCTCAGGGTCGTCCGTCGCAGGAATGTCGGCTGCGCCGTCGCTGAGGCGCACGCCGCTCACGGCGCCAGCGTAGTGCAACGTCAGGCTGCCGCCAGCCGTGAAGGCCGGCAGGCGGTACCAGTCCTCGTCACCCTCGGACGTGCCCGTTCCCTCGAGCTCGAGGCTTGCCGGGAAGGGGCGAGCCATGCTGGCGCTATCGTTGGGCTCCTGGTCCGCCTCGAGGGCGAACGGGTCGAGCCGGGAGATCCAGAGGTGGTAGCGCCCGCTGCTGGCGACACCGGGTCGCAGGGTCATGAGGTAGTCGCCGGGCAGCAGCGCCGCGTCGTACGAGATGGTTTCCCCGGGCGCCGGTACTCGTCGCTCCAACAGCGTCGTATTGCCGTTGGCGAGCCGGAACGCGATAGCGCCATCGGCTGGCGGCTCGATCTGGATGAGGACATGCTCGGCAGCCGCGAGCGAGAAGCGGTAGATGTCCGCATCGGCCGCGAGGGGCAGACGGCCACTCCGCTCATCCCCCACCAGCATCACCTCGGCGTGCGCTTCGTCGTCATTCGGCTCTCGCTCGGCATTCGGGTCGGGCGGGCCCAGCGGCGTCAGAGCCAGCGAGTATTCGCCTCCTCGTCCCGCGACGCGGAAGCGGTGTTCTCCGGGCTCCAGGTACATGTCGCTGATGGCGGCGCTGGTGTGGTCCGATGAGACGGTCCCGTTGGCCAGTGCCACGCCGTCGCCCTGGACCCATGTCAGCAGGTCGATGAGGCTGCCGGTGACGTCGATCTGCCAGAGCTGCGGATCACCCGCGATCGTGACGCTGTAGTAGTCATCGTCACCAGGTGACGACCGTCCGCGCATCACGGTTCCGGCCTCGAGCGGGGTGGCCGTGGTGGACAGATCGTTTGGTTCCAACTCGAAGTCGACCACGGGCGCGGTCGTCGGCTCGAGGCGCACGGCATAGGATGCCGTAGGGTCCGCATCGCCGCCGACCGTGAGGTAGTAGTCAGCTGGCGAGAGGACCAGGTTCGGCAACGATACGGCTCCGTCCGCACTGCGACACTGCAGACGCCCCCCCTCCTCGTCGAGGAGGCAAAGCTCGTGGCTGATCTCGGGCCGTCGCGACAGCAGCCGGATGTCGAGTTGCCGATCGGCGAGCGCCTCGTCGATCGAGAGTCGGTACCAATCGAGATCGCCGGCTCGCTCCAGAGTACCCGTCACCCCACCTGCCGCCATGTCGAAGGGGAGCGCGATGGCTTGGCTGTCGTTGGGCTCGGGGTCGGCCGTTCCGAGCGGGACCTGGGAAGCGCTCAGGGCATACACCTGCGGCTGGTCCGTGGGGTAGGAGATGGTCAGCAGGTAGTCGCCGGCCGGCAACACGAGGTCGGGGATGGAGAGCCGTCCCGCGTCATCGGTGGTCATCGATACCAGCGGCGTCCCATCACCCGCGGTCAGCGAGATCTCGGTATCCACGCCCAACCCGGTGGCGAGGTCAAGCGTCCACCCCTGGGCCGGATCAACGGCCCCGATCCGCCAGCGATAGAAGTCGGCCGATGCGCCCATGTCAGCACGTAGCGCGAAGCGATCCGCGACCCGCGTGGCGTGCCTGATGTCATCGTTCGGTTCCTGCTCGGCGATAGCTGGCAGATCGGAGCCGGGCTCGATGGTCACCGCATAGCTGGTGTCCGAAGGCGCTGAGGACTCCGGCGCCGTCGTCCGGGCTATGCCGACGAGATAGCGCCCAGCTGGCACCAGCACATCGGAGCGTTGGACCGGGTCGATGTCGGCAGGGGTATATGAGAGCTCGAGGATGGGCGCACCGAACTCTGGTGGAGTCACGCCCGGATCCGAGGTGACGGGCACCAGGGTCAGCGTCGTCAGAGACGCCACCGGCCCCGCCAGGGATATCGTCCAGGGCCTGGCTGCGCCCGCGTCGGAGACATCCCACGTCCAGATGTCCTGGTCGCCATCCGGGATGGCCCCAGCCACGCATCCAGGGGCGGCGAGAGCCGCAGCGTTCTCCGGGGCGTCGTTGGGCTCGACTTCCGGCACACAGGCCGGCGTCTGCGCCTGTACCGGTCCCGCGCCGGGCGCGGAGAGGGCGGCCACAGCCACCAGGGTCGAAATAGTCGAGAGGTGCAGGCCTGGAAACCAGCGTGGCAACGAGAACGTGGGGGGTCGTGGGCGCTGAGGCAGCTCCACACTCATGCTCCCGCTAGGGCGACCGTACGCCGGGGGTCTGGCGCTGCTGATCGGCTCCGTACTATACGCTCGGGCGGTGCCGGGCAGGACCGACGCGAAGACCCCTGTGCGTGCGGACGTGCGGGATCAGGCGCGATGATCGATGGGCCGAATCGATCAGCGTCACGCGTATGGTTTAATTCGTTGCGTGACGCGTTCCCCCCGTCCGTCTCGGCAAGTCCTGGTCGTCTTGCTCGCGCTGCTGGCGCTGTCCGGGAACGCCGGCTGGAGCACCCCGGCAGCCTTCGCTCAGCCACCCATCGCCGACTTCGCCATCCCGGTCGACGATCAGCTCGCGAGCGACGCCGATCTCGACGTCTCGGATACTCCGCCGACCGCGGATGAGCTACCCACGTTGTCGCAGATCCGCGACGACACATGGGCTCAGGCCGAGCTCCTGCCGGAGTCGGAGTGGTCGATCGCGGCCCTGGCGGAGGCCCTGCACTACGATCCCCAGGCGGCCTTCGCCTTCGTCCGTGACAGCATCGCGTTCGACCCCTACGCGGGGGTGCTGCGGGGCGCTCAAGGCACCCTCGCGGCCCGTGCCGGCAACTCCTACGACCGTGCGCTGCTCCTGGGCGCGTTGCTCGACGCCATGAGCGTGCCGTACCGCTTCGCCTTCGCCGACCTGTCCGACGAGGATGCCGCCGCCGTGCTGGCGCGCGCCTCCCAGTCACCGACCGCGCCGCTGGGAATGGCCGGCATCGCGCTCACCACGACCATCGACGCGGCCGCTCTCGATCAGCGAGCGCGGCGTGACTATGCTCGACTGCTGACGGCACTGGACGGCGCCATCGACGGCACCCCTTCCGACGTTCCCGAGCAGGCTCTGGAAGCCGTGCGGCACCACGCCTGGATAGAGTCCGCCTTCGGCAGCGAATGGCAGGATCTGGACCCGACCTTCGAGGACGCGGTCGCCGGCTCTACCCTCGCTCCGGCCGCCTCCACCGCAGACAGCATGCCGATGGCGGCGATGCAGAACGTGGACCTCCGCATGATCGCCGAATCGCTCAGCAACGGTGTCCTGTCCGAGCAGGTGGTGCTGGAGCGCCGATTCGACGCCGCGACGGCTGCCTCGAGCACGGTCTATCTCTACTTCCAGCCGGATGCCACGGGCCTCGGTGCGACCATCACCGATGTCCTGTCGGGCGATGTCTCGTGGGTCCCGGTCCTGATGGTCGACAGCGTCACCCAGACCGGTTCCGCCTTCCATGTCGGCGGCCGTGGGTCGGATGTCTTCGGCACCGCCACCGATGCCCCGGAGCTGGCATCGCTGCGCCTTGAGGTCGAGACGTCTGGCCCAGGGTTACCACCGACGATGGGCGAGCGTATCCTGCTTGACCGCGTCCCCGATGAGCTGCGAGGCGCGGAAACCATCGATGTGGCGCAGCTGTGGCCGCTGCCCGAGGACGATGCCGGGCCCTTTGTCATGGGCCAGTTCCACCACCTGATGGTCTCGACGGGCGGCGTTGACCGCCGCGATCACGCCTTGCAGCGCAGTGCTTCCGCGGACTTCATCGGGCGGCTCCAAGAGCGCGAGGACCTGTGGGATGCCTACGCCTTGCCCGACCTGCTGTGGCCCGCGGCTGCAGCCGACGAAGCACTCGTGGTCGCTTCCGAGACGGCCCTCGTGCCAGCGCTGGAGGCCGACGGAGTCTTCCGTGCGTTCGTGGCACGACCGCGGGCGACTCTCACGACCCTTGGTCGTGACTCGGTCGATGCGGGTGCCATGGCCTTCGCCACCGATCTGATGATCGACGACGTCGCCCTTCTGCCCAAAGGGCAGGCCATGCCCGGGGAAGCAGCCCGTCGGCAACTCTGGTACGGGACGCTCGAGACGGCGCTCGAGACGCAGTTCACGATCGGTCACGCCGCACTCCTCGACCCCACGAACCGCATCAGCTCCGGGGCTAGTCTCGCCGATGGCGGGGCGCTGACGCTCCTGCGGCCCGAAGATGCCAGTACGGTGCCGGTCGGGTCGTCACCCGTCTTGCGAAGTGCGCTTGAGGGCGGCTCACTCGTCGTGACTTCCGGGGACCCCGCCGCATCGAAGGCATGGTGGACGATCGATCCCTCCACCGGGGAGACGCGCTCGATCCTCGATCCGGGCTTGGGCGGGATCGTGCCAGCTGGCGACCCGAGCCCCACGCTCCGGACGTTCGATAGCAGTTACACGCACGGCGGCGGCGCACGATTGCCCCAGCGACCCCCCATGCAGCGTCCCCCAGGCGGGTACGGTGGTGGTGGGGGTTCCGGGGGCACCCCGCCCAGCACCTGCACCGGCGGCGACTCGACGGGCTATATCGCGCTCACCTCCTGCATCTCGATCCCGGTCAGCCTGGCTCGTTGGTTGCTGTTCCTGGAGATCGCCTTCATCGTCACCGTCGCCGCCTACGTCCTATGAGACGAGCCGCGCGCGACGAGCCGCCAAGGCCGGCCTGGCCCACGGGTCGCTGACGATCAGCCGCCCTTTGCCGTCGACTAGGTAAGGTTGGCGCGGTGCGACCGGCCACCACGCCAGCGCCAGGCACCACGCGGGGCGTTGTTGGACGGGTCCTCGCCGGACATCCCGAGCGCCCACCCTGGTACTCGCGCCCGATGCGGTCGAGCTCAGGCAGCGGCAAGGAGGCGCCGCCCTCATCCAGTGCCGTACACAGTGCCAGATTGGGGAGTTCGTCAAGCAGGGACCGCGGGTCGGTGAGCTGTCGCGACTTCCCGTCATGGCCGGCAAGATCCGCGGTGCGGTGGAAGCGGACGACACCGGGCGCGTTGGACGCCTGTGGGACCATCGCAGCTTCTCGTCGCGGCCCGCCGAGCGTGAACGCCAGGCGCCCGGGGCCGGCGGCGGATGGACCGTCGTCCCCCGCGGATCCACCGGGCACCTGCGCGATGTTCATGCTGGCGCCAAGCGTCTCGTCGATCACCCATCGCGCGACAAAGGCACACTGGTTAAGTAATCATTACTTGACCCGCGCCACCGGGAAACCCGACAGTTAGCGTGTTTGATCCCCGAACGGCGACGGGTGTTTCGGCCGGTACCTGGAGTCACCATGAGAATCGATCCTCTTCGCAGCCACCATCGTCAGAGGGCGGGACGGGCACTCGTGCTGATGGGGGTCGTCGTGATGGCCCTGCTCACCAGCGCATCGCCGCTGCTGGCCGCGGGCAGCACTCCGTACGGTAAGAACCTGGTCAAGAATGCCGGCGCGCAGAGTGGCCTCACACACTGGCAGACCTTTCCTCCGGCCGATTTCACGACGCATGCCTATGGCAAGCCCGGCTACGGCTTCCCCTCCAAGGCAGCCGCCGGGGCCATCGGTGGCAGCTCCAGGTTCTTCTACGCCGGGCTGTATGACAACAGCTACGGCACCTGTGGGGACGCCCAGCAGCAGCGGAAGCTCAAGGGCCTCGGCTCGGCCATCGACCATGGCCAAGTCAAGGTCAAGCTCAAGGGCTACGCCGGCACCAATGGCTCGCCCCTCATCACGGCTCATCTCGACCTCTACTTCCGGGATGCCCAGAACCACCCAGTGGCCAAGAACGGCATCACCCGAGCGGCGAGTGGTACCAACGAGCAGTACCAGCGACTCAAGGGCGCGACGGTGCTCCCCGAACGGACGCGGATCCTGCGCCTGCACCTCTGGGCCGACGGTGACGGCACCGTCTCGTCCGGCGACTGCCAAGCCTTCTGGGACAATCTCTCGGTCGTCCTCAAGCACGTCTGATATGTAGGGATGCACGCCGGGTGCGGGGGCCGCGACCGAGCGGCCGGGGCCATCCGGCGACAGTGGCCACGTCGCGGGGTAAGTGAGCGTACTGGGTAGGAGGCCCATCCCTGCAACCCGCCGTGGACGACAGCCCATGCTTCTTCGACCGGACGCTCGTCGCCAGACGTAGATGGTCTGCGAGTTGATGCCCAGGCCCCGTGCCAGATCGGTGGCCCGGCGTCGGGCTCCGAGCAAATCGAGCAAGCGCCGACGAAACTCCCGGGCCTTGGGGCAGTCCGGAGGACTAGCCCTCCGGCGAGGTCACGCTTTCGTTGGGAAGCAGACACTCTACCGACTGAGTTACTCCCGCTCGAGAGTGCCCCCAGCGGCGGCTTCGTGGCCGCGCGACTGAAGTGGCGCGACAGCAGCACAGCACACGGCGGCTGGCCCATGTGCGTGACGTCGCGCGGCGTCTGATAGCTCGCTCTTATATCGTGCTATGATACTTCCATGAAGAGTGTCACACCGATGGACCTGCGGCGCTCCCTGGGGCGCATCCTGGACGAGGCGTCGGCGGGTGAGCGCTTCCTGATCGAGCGTGACCACAAGCCACTGGCCGTCCTTGTTTCTATCGAGGACGCTGCCCGGCTCGAGCAAGACCCCGATGAGTTGCGCGCCCAGCGCAGGGCTGCCGTCGAGGCTCTCGATGAATGGGGGAAGCGCTACCGCGCCTCCCTGCCCCCGGGGGTGGAGCGGCCAAGTGCCGCCGAGATGGTGCGAGCGGATAGAGACGAGCACACGAGACGTGACCTGAGCCGCGTTCCCCACAGGCACCGGTCGGAGACCGGATGAGACGCATCATCGTTGACTCGTCCGTTGCCCTGGCGTGGCTACTGGAGGAGGAGAGGCCCGCCTGGGTGAACGACTTGATGTCCGATTTCGAATACGGCGCCGCTCGCGCGATCGTGCCTTCGCTGTTCTGGCTGGAAGTCGGGAACATCCTGGGTCGTGATCACGAGCTCACGGAAGAGGGAGCGATGGACGGTCTTCTGCGACTGGAAGCTCTTGGACTCGAGACGGCGGAGATCGCCCCTCCGCTTAGACTCCGCGCTCTCCAGTTGGCCCGCCGGACAGGCTTGACGATGTACGACGCCACGTACCTTGCGGTTGCCGAGGCGACGAAGGCGCCGCTGTTCACGCTCGACCAACGCCTTGAGCGCGCCTCGGTCGCCATGGGCCTTGGCCGCGAAGGCGGCATCGGGCGGATCTCGGAACCGAACGCGAGCTACGACTCCCGGAACGCTGACATGACGTCACTGGCCGCGATCGGGGCGGCTCTCGCTGAGATGCGCAAGCAGTACTCCGCGACATAACCAGCCACTCCCAAGCTCCGCGGCCGACCGTCAGTCGCGTGCGATCCGCAGGGCCGCCAGTGCCACGTCTCGGATGACCGGCGGAACACCATCCGGCCCACGCTCGTCGGCGACGGCCAGGATCTCCAACGCCAAGCCCGGCTTCGAGATGTTCTCCAAAGCGGCATGGATGAACCGACCCTCGTCCGCCCTGCCGCTGACCCCCGCGGCCATCTTCACCACCTCCGCGTAGCCGCTGCGGAACAGGTAGTGCTCGATATCCTTCGCCGGCAGCACCATGATGGCGCCGTCAGCCGCTCCGGTGGCCTCCTGGTGACCCCGCGCTGTTCGCGCGTAGCCTTGGCCGGCCGAGTCACCATCGACGAGCAGCACCCAGCCGATTCCCAGGTCGTCGGCCAGCTTGAGCAGCGGCGGAAGGCCCGATTGCGCAAACTCGATGGCCCGGATCCCCTCAACGGGAAACTCGATACCGGCGATGAGCGCGAACTCGGGTACCAGCCAGGCCTCCGTCTCACCCTCGACCAAGACCCAGCAGCGGGCGAAGAACGAGCTGCTCCGATTGAGCCGCAGGTGAAACGTGAGGCGCCGCAGCTCATCGACCGAGTAGCGCTGTGTCTGCACGGCTCGTGCTTCGATGCCTGCATCCCGGCGCACGAGGCGACGCAGTGAGGTCAACGGCACCCACGCCAGCACCTCGGGCGAATGCGTCGCCACGACCTGCTGGAAGGGCAGGTTCAGCGCCACTGCGCAGAGCGCCGCCAACCACGTGGGGTGCAGGTTGGCCTCGATGTCATCGAAGAGCAGGATCGGGTCCGCCTCGGCCGCGAGGCCTTCCGCGGGCATCGCATCCAACACTGAGACCAGCAGCCATAGCGCGGCGATCCGCCGCTGTGGTCCGGCACCGTCGGCGAGCGCCGAGCCCAGGTCGGTCACCAGTGGCCGCGGCGTATCGGTCATGGCCAGCACCGAGCGGGGTCGATCGGGAGCGTGACCCAGTTGCTGCGCCAGGCGGCCGCCCGCTTGCAGCAGATCTTCGCGCACGTCCCCGAGTTCATCCCACGTCTGTGGCGCATGCGGCTGCGCGGCACCAAGGAGTGCCGCTCGCAGACGATGGCCACCAGCCGGCTGCGGATCGGGCTTGCTGATCGAAGGACGGGGCCCACCCACGATGATGGCCGGATGGCGACGGCGCAGCCAGGCCAGCACGGCCGGTCCGTCGAGGTCGCGACGCGGCCCCCCAGCACGATCGAGCACATCGACGCTGGTCACCGGCTCCCCGGTCTCACCTCGCTGGGCGAGGACGCGGATGCTGATCCCGCCATCCTCCAGCCCGGGAAGCAAAGCCGCCCCGAAGTCGTCTTCGGAGTCGCCCCCGTTCTCTTCGGCCCGGAGTCCGAGCGTGATCGAGAGGGTCGTGGCGCGCCCGGTCTCGTCGTCGGTGGGTCGGTGGAAGTCGGCCACACTGAAGACTGGCGGCACGTCCGGGTCGCGCGGGTCCAGGACGCGTGCGATGGCGCGAAGGAGGGAGCTCTTGCCGAAATGGTGCTCACCGAGGACGGTCGTCAGCATGGCAAGATCGATCGACAGTCGGTCGATGGCGCGGAAGTCCTCGATCTCCACCCGGTCGATGCGCATGCCCACATGCTACGCGGACACCACGCCCCGGCGGCAGCCGCCGACTCGGACCTCGATGCCTATTCGCGCCCTGGTGCTACCAGCACGTCCGTAGCGGAGAGATCCCGACCGGTGCACAGGACGACGCCACCTGTCGAGTCGGCGAGGGCATAGGCGAAGAGATCACCGAAGTTCAGGGCCGCCGCATGGCGTCCTCGGCCGAAACGCCGCCAGCCCTCAAGAGCTCGATCGACCATCGGGCGATCGACCGGCACGACATCCACCGATGCATCGCGCAGGAATCGCTCGATGATGCCCTGGGCGGCAGGTCCGATCCGGGCCTCAAGGACGATACCGAGCTCGATGAGGGTTCCCGCGGACATCGACCGTCGGTCGGCCGCGGCGAGCGCATGAGCCAGTTCGTCCGCGACCGGCTCGCCAGTGAGGATCGCGACCACGGCCGACGTGTCGACCACGAGCTGTGTCAACGCGGCAGTCCCTGCTCGTCATAGCCAAGGATCTCCTCTGGGCGCCGAGCATCGATCATCGGCAGGGCTTGCACCTCATCGGCCAGCCGCACGATCCGCCGAACGACCGCGTCCGTACCGGCCGCACGCTCACGCGCCAGGCGCTCACGAAGGGCGATCGTGACCGCATCGGTCAACGACTCCCCGGTCACGCTCGCCAATTCCCGCGCGATGCGGTCGGCTTCTTCGCTCTTGATACTCAGTGCCATGGGCACCAGTATAGAGTGAGAAGCAGATTTCTAGACACCCAGCGACCTCGCTACTCGACGACGACGCGGTCCCCGAGTACGACGTCGCAATCGCTGACGATGGAGACGTCCACCGGCGAGCCGGCCTCAAGCAGCGTGCCGGGCATGGGCTCCTGGCCCCAGACGCGACCCTCACCAACGAAGCCACTCTCCCCTTCGATGCACTCGCCCACCGTGAGGCCGGCATCGAGGATGGCTTGGCGTGCCTGCGTCGCGGTCAGGTATTCGGGGTTCGTCTGGCCGTAGACACGTGACCAACCCTCACCGAACAGCTTCGGCACGGGCACACGCGGGACCGGCGTGGCGGCGGGATCCGATCCCAGCTCGACCGGCACCAGGTCCACGCTCCAGTCACACGCTGGCGCGCTCACCGCCCAGTAGTAGTGGCCGGGTTCGATGCCGTAGAGGTACTCGCGGATGCCGGTCAGCTCGATGGCGTTGCCCGCATCTCGAGCATCTCGCAGCGTCCCGCTCCAGGTGCTGCAGCCGACCGCGTCCACTTGCGCCAACCACGTCTGCGCTTCCATCTCGAATGGCGCGCTGATGGTGTCGCCGAAGCCACTCGTCCGCGCCGCCGCTCCGACCTCATCCGGCTGCGCCAGTGGGCGGGCCTCGAGGTCATCGGGCAGCAGCGAGGCCAGGGACTCGGGGACGACCGGGCTGCGGCGGGCCCAGCCGGCCAGCGTGTCGTCCTCGGGTGGGTCGACACGGAAGGCGTCGATGATGCCGGCACAGCGGGCGAGCGTATCTTCATCCGAGGCTGGCTGGAAGGCCGCGCCGCGAGCCCGCTTCTGCTTCGTCGACTTGTCGATAAGGGCGGCGTAGGTGAGCTCCTGGTCGCTCCAGAGCGAGCCCAGCAGGTGCCGGCAGAAGGCCTCGTCGCTGAGCACGATGGTGCCATCAGCGCGGGTGTAACCATCGAGCGGCACCTCAGAGCCGGGCTGCGGGAACTGCTCTGGCTGCTGTGCTGTCGCCGGCGCGGCGGCACCCATGAGGGCTGCCATCGCCAGACCCGCCACCAATGTCGTTGCCTTGCTCGTGCGCACGTGTGCCTCCTATCGATCGATCGGATACCGGCATCGTCGTGCCCGCAACGCCTGGTGTCGAGGGGTCTGATGGACCAGTTCGACGCAGGACCCTGGACCTTCGGCAGCAGGATCTATGCGGCCCGCACATCCGTGTGGCCGAAATCATCGCCCTTGAAGAGGAGCGATTCACTCATCACCTTGGCCAGGGCGTGGGAGAAACGTCAGAAAAGTCGAGCCCAGCCTGATGCCCGGAGCCCTTTGCGAAGTCGCGGTAGGCCGCGCGCGCGGTGATGGCCTGTTCGACCGTCAGCGGCTCGATGATGGCCTCAGCGATCTCCAGGAGGTCCCCAAGGCGGCGGCTCACCACCGGATCGCGCGCTTGGTCGATGACGGCCCCGACTTCCACGTACGTGGCGGCCGAGATCCGCACGCGATCAGCCCGCTCGATGGCCAGGGCGTAGCGTTCCGCATCCTCTTCCATGCGCAGGATAGCGCTCTACCACTGACGCCACGCGGGCGGCGCAGGTGGCCGTTCTCGTCCGGACTCTCGTGAGGGACTCGGGGGTTCGACCGTGCCGACACGGGCGGGGCCGATGCCGGCCGCGATCCGCTCGAAGCGCGCCGCCGCATCCGCATCGATGGCATACCAGACGTGCCTGCCGCGCCGCTGTCATTCGACCCAGCCCGACTCGTGGAGCACCTTGAGGTGGTGTGAGATCGTCGGCTGGCTCAGGCGGCACAGGCCATTGTCTATGTGTGCGACTACTCATCGAACACCATCGATTGATCTGGAGACAGCGGATCAGTGGTGCGAACTCGGTCGGCGGGGCTGCCTACACCTGGGCCTGGGGCCCGCGGGACCGGCGCGCCTCCGAACCACCAGCGCGCGCCTGCGTGATAACGTGCCGGCATGGACCTCAAGGTCGACTGGCTCGGGCGCATGGGATATCGCGAGGCGTGGGAACGGCAGCGCGCCGTCCATGCCTCGCGGGACGCGGGTGACGTCGGCGATACGGTACTGCTGGTCGAGCACTCGCCGGTGCTGACGCTGGGCCGCCACGCGAGCGACGAGCACGTCCTCGCCTCCTCTGCCGAGCTGGAGCGGCGTGGTATCGAGGTCATCCGCGTCGAGCGCGGTGGCGAGGTGACCTTCCACGGTCCCGGCCAGCTGGTGGCGTACCCCATCGTGCATCTGCGTGACCTGCCGGTGCTCCTGCGACCGTTCGTGCGGGCCCTGGAGTCGAGCATGGGCGACGTGGCGGCGCACTACGGCGTCACGGTTACGCCACGTCCGGGCTACCCAGGAGCCTGGATCGACGCCGACGGCCCCGCTCCGCGCAAGATCGGAGCCTTGGGCGTGCGCGTCGAGCGGGGCATCACCTACCACGGCATCGCGCTCAACATCACCACCAACCTTGTGGACTTCAGCCTCATCGACCCCTGCGGGATGGCCGGCCTGGACGTCACGTCGATCGCGCGGGAGCTGGGCTGGCAGGGAGCGGACGCCGAACCCGCGACGGAAGGGGTGCAGGAAGCCGGCTACTGGTTTGCCGAGGCCTTCTCTACACGCCTGCTCGAGGCCGTCGTCGAATCGGCAGATCAGCGTGCACGGATGTCCGCGACAGCCACCGCGGCGTCGTCGCCCGCCGCTGCCTCGTCGTCCACCGCGGCCACGGTGCTGTAGGCATGGCCGGGGGGCTCTTCGAGCTGCGGCGCGATGACATCACCGGATGGTGGGTTGCGGTGGTGGTGGATCGCGAGTTCGACCGCGCTCGTTTCGCCCGGGAGGCAGCTCCCGTGCACGACCAGGGTGGCCGCTGCCAGAACTGCCGCCCCGCACCCGATGACGGCACGCGGATTCGGACGCTCAAGCCGAAGGCGTTCACGGTCGCGGGCAGCGAACTCGATCAGCGCCGCCGTGAAGAGCGCCGCCACGAAGAGCACCGCCACGAAGATGGCGACGAAGAAAGCGGTCAGGAGGGCAGTCTGCGCCTGGGTCTGCTGGGCGACGCCGGCTCATGGGAGACCATCGTGGCCCCGCTGGAACACCACGCGCCATTGGGCCGCGAGCGCGAGAGCATCGTCATCGAGATGCTTCGGCTGGCTCGCGACCGCATCCGGCGCGCCCGTGACGAAGGCGGGACCGAGTACCTCCAGGTCGTGCAGAACTGGGGCAAGCAGGCTGGCGCCATGACCAACCACCTCTGCTTCGACGTCTACGACTTGCCACAGATCCCCCATCGCATCGGCGAGGAGCTCGGCGGTGCGGCGCGCTATGTGATCAGGGAAGGCGCGTGCCCCTGGTGTCGGATGGTCCGCGACGAGGTCGTGCGGCGTGACCGGCGAGTCTTCGACGATGCCGCCAGCGTCTGCTTCGCTCCATACGCATCGCGCTCGCCCTTCGAACTGTGGGTCGTGCCCCGCCATCACGAGGCCGATTTCGCCAACGCGACCGACGAGCAGCTCACTTCGTCAGCCGAGGCCTTGCAGAAGGTGATCCGACTGCTGGACATCCTCGACGGGCCGCCCTACAACCTGGTGCTGCACACCGCACCACTCCACGAGAACGTGCGCGAGACCTATCACTGGCATTGGGAGATCCACCCCAGGCTGCGAGACATCGCCGGGCTGGAACTGGGCACCGGCCTGCCAGTGAACCCCATCAGTCCGGAGGAAGCCGTGGACGAGCTGCTGGCTGCGACGCGCGTCGCGTCGGGTGAGTCGGCTCCCCACACCGAGGCCGATCCGGGACGCTCCTGGGACGACTTCCCGCGCCACGGAGGTCCGCGATGAGCGAGCGGCGGATCATGGCGGCCGATGAACTGCGGCGGGCACTGGTGCGGATCGGGCATGAGATCGTGGAGCGACACGGTGGCGCTTCGGGGTTGGTACTGGTGGGCATCGAACGGCGAGGTCCGGTCCTCGCCGCGCGCATCGCATCGGCCATCGAAGAGCGGGAGGGTCTGCGACCCACGGTCATCAGGCTCGATGTGACCCCCTATCGCGACGACCGCGATGGCGCCTTCGATGCCGACGCGGCGTCGGCTATCCCGGCTGTCTCGCTCGACCCCCGGGCATTGGCGACGAATACCCTGGTGTTGGTCGACGACGTGCTCTTCACCGGCCGGACCGTCCGCGCCGCACTCGATGCGTTGACACATCGTGGCCGGCCGGCGGCGGTGCGGCTGGCGGTGCTCATCGACCGCGGTCACCGCGAACTCCCCATCCGGGCCGACCATGTGGGCAAGAACATCCCCACTGCTCGTGGCGAACGGGTCGAGATGCGGCTGCAGGAAGATGGAGCAGAAGTCGACGAGGTGCTGCTGCTGGGCTAGCTCAGCGAATACCGTGGGTCCTCAGCGGATCTGGCGTGTGTACAGCAGTTCCTCCACTTGGGTCTCGCCACAATCCTCCATCCGGATCGTCCCATCGGTGTGGAAGCCGACGAACTCAGCGAACTGACGCATGGTGCTGTCGGCAGCCAGGATCCAGAAGATGACGCGGTCGAAACCGTGTTGCTGCAAGTCACGCGCGACGTGCTCGATGAGGTTGGTGCGGATGCCCTTCTCCCAGCATTCAGGATCCACGAACAGCTGGTAGATCTCGCCGGTGCCCCGTTCGACCTCATCGTCGCGCGCTATACCGCCGCTGGCGAAGCCGATCACGCGCTCATCGAGGAGCGCCACCCATGGCTTCCGATCGGCGGCACCGACATTCAGCTCGTGGCGCCAGAACTCCTCGCGACCGCGAGAGCTCATGCACGAGATGTACAGCACTGACAGCAACCCTACGTGGGCACGTTGCCAGCCATCGACATGGACCTGGGCGATTCCGGCCGCGTCTTCGATGGTTGCGCGGCGCAGATGAACGGGACCTTCGCAGGGCATCGACCCCTCCCCTATGCGGCTTGCCGGACCGTCATCATCCACCCTTGCCGGGACGTGCGTCCAGAGCCGTGGTGACCAGCACGTCGGGCCATCTGACCCGCGACAGCCTTGCCGCGCAGCGCACGGACGGCGACGAGCGCACACCCCGTGGACAAAAGCCTCGCCGCGCAGCGCAGGGGCATCGGCCGCGAGCGCGCCCTCCACGGACGTCGAGGTCGAGCGCGCCCTAAGATGGCAGGCGTGCCCGACCTCATCGATCAGCCTGTGCCCCAGGGGCGCACCGACGCCACATGAGCGCCCAGATCGCATGAGCGCCCACGTCGCATGAGCGCCCAAACGGAACCGCCGCTCTACAAGGGAGAACCGCTCGATTCCGATCGCGGTCCAGGACTGGGTTGCTTCTGGATCCAGATCGCGCTCCTGACGTTCTTCCTCATCCTCACACCACTGACGGTCACGTGGGCGTGGGATCCGCGGGTCAGTGCCATCCTGCTCATCTTCACCTTGATCCTGCTGCTGTTCAGCGGCCAGACCATCATCTTCCTGCTGCGCCTGGTGGCGGCCGACCGGCGTACGCGGCGGACCCCACTCGATCCAGCGGCGAGGCCGACCGTCGGCCAGATGGAGGATGTGTCGCCCCGCACCGCCGATGCCGCCACGTCTGAGTCGGATGCGGCTCCCGACACGGCTGACGCGTTCGGGGAGTCCGAGGCGCGCGAGGGCCCCAACGGGAGCGATGGGCTCGAGCAACCCGAGGCGTCGGCGGGATCGGCGGAACCGGAAGAGCCGGAAGAATCGGCGGCACCCGGAGAGCCGACGGGCGGAAGATCACGCGACGATGGCTGACGCTCCGTCTCGCGCTCGGGTGAGCGCGGGGATCCTCCTGTTTCGCTACACCGACAGCGGTATCGAGGTGCTGCTGGGCCATCCTGGTGGGCCCTACTTCCGCGACAAGGATGCCGGCACCTGGTCGATTCCCAAGGGTCAAGCCGAAAACGGCGAAGCGTTGCTGGCCGTGGCCAAGCGCGAGTTCGGCGAGGAGACCGGCCATGTAGTCGGCAGCAATGCCCGCATGATCGACCTCGGCAGCGTCCGCCAGCGTGGCGGCAAGACCGTGCACGCCTGGGCCGTCGAGGGCGACATGGATCCGGCCGAGGCCTGGTCGAACACCTTCGCCATGGAGTGGCCACCGCGCTCGGGCATCTTCATCGACGTACCCGAGCTGGATCGGGTGGCCTGGTTCACCCCCGACGAGGCCCGCATCGTGATGAACCCTGCTCAGGTCGCACTCATCGAATCGCTTCTCGCCGCCCTCGAGCGCTGAAGGCCGCTACTCAGCTCCTCGGGAGGATCGGCCGCCACCAAGGCGTTGTCGTCAGCGAACATACCTGCGGGGTTGGCGGTCGGGGCGCGCGATGTCCCAGGTCGACCCCAGCTGCCGTCGTGGGAACAGGCGGGGACAGGCGCAGGAACAGGTGGTCGTACGCGCCCGCGAGTACGGGGCCCGGAGGACAACGACGCGGAGCAGGCGACCCGCTGATGCCCGGGGTGACTCAACTGGCCGAGCAGCGGGGTGCCGAGCGGCTGTGGGTGGTCAGTTGAGTCGCGGGTGGCATCGATCGGTCGCCCGCTTTGCCGTTCGAGTCACCGGTGGCATCGATCGGCTGGAGCGTCGGGCTGGGTTGGTCAGTTGAGTCGCGGGTGGCATCGATCGGCCGGAGGGCATCAGTCTTCCTCATTCCGGGGCCTCACGATTCCGGGGCCTCGCAGCGATGCGTCCGACGGCCGCCTGTCTCGCTCGCGCTGCGTGCGACAATGCTCGCCACTCGTAAGTGGAGACAACGTGCCGGTCCTGGCCACCTTCTTCTCGGTTCGCCGTGGTCGCGATCCCTTTTTCAAGTTCTTCATGCAGAAGCTCTTTCCCAAGCAGGTCGAGCGGTATGAGAAGGACTTCGGTATGCGCTTCCTCGGCTGGTACAACGTGGCCTACGGCTGGGACTTCGACAACGTCATGCTCCTTGAGATCCCCGACTACGAGACGATCGACAAGCTCGAGGGCGACCCACGCTCGCGCGCCATCGGCCATAGGGCCGGTGAGTGGATGTTCGAGCGGCACCACGTGATGATCCTGCGTGAACGCATGACCGCAGACCTGGAATTCATCCCTTAGCGCACGACCACGAGGAGCGAACGATGGACGAGCAGCAACGCGCCATCCTGTTGGGAGAGATCGCCACCGAGGCCGGCGAAGAGCGTGAGGCCTTCCTCAACGACGCCGAACGCCAGTTCATGGCCTTCCTTGATGCCAATCGCGATCGGCTCAAGGCATTGGGCGGCATGGTGCTCATCGACGACGATCCCGAGTACCTCTCGGTCACCGAAGAGGGCAGCTTCCGTTCGCGTACGCGCTTTCAGGACGACTCGGGCGAATGGGTCAGCGAGACCGAGGAGATCGAGAGCGGCGCGGAACTGATCGAGATCTACAACCCAGCGGACATCTACGCCGCCTTTGCCGATGCCGCGCGCGAGGAAGCCGGACTCGACGCGCACCTGCGCGAAGATGAGCTGCCCGACGAAGCTGACCGCAGCGACACCATCGAGACTGCGGCAGATGGAGCCGACGAGGTCGACCCGTCCGAGGACGACTGGGTCTACAACGTTCCCACGCCGCAGGACAAGCCGGATGCCGCGCGACTCCTCTATGACCTGGCACTGACGTTCCAGGAGCGCATCCAGCTCGACCAGGCGCAGCTCCTCGACGACTTCCAGGATGCCGCCCACAACGTTGCGGACATGCTGGGTGACAGCAAGGTCCTTGAGGATGAGGATGAACGCCTCTGGTTCCGGAGCACCGGCGCCTTCGAGGGAGAGGTCGTGCCCGAGCGTGACGATGACGCTGTAGGCGAGCCTGAATGGCGACCGTTGACCACGCCCGAGGATCTGGTCCAGTACTACGACCCCACCGACCTCTTCGGCGACCTGGCCGAGGCCATCGCAGAGGCCTGGCCCGAAGTCGCACCCGAGCTCGACGACGCAGAAGACGGCACGATCGGCGATCCCGGTGACACCGGTGACGGTCCTGCCGGTGACACCGGTGACGGTCCTGCCGGTGACACCAGTGACGGTGCTGGCGGCACCGAGGGCGCTCCGGGCGGCCATCGCGACGACGCCTGACCCCGGCGAGGACGTCCGCCTCCTCGAGACACGCGAGTTCCTGCCCGGACGATACTTGCTGCGATGGGCAGCGGCCGGCATCGCACGGCGCGTGCGACCGGGCCAGTTCGTTCACGTCATGGCGCCCCGGACGGCGGGCCTCTTGTTGCCGGCCGTTCCGGTAGCCGGCTTCGATCGCGCGGCCGAGCAGATCACGCTGTTGCTGTCGAAGGAAGACGGCAGCGCGTTGTTGGCGCTGCGGCCCGGAGACGTGGCCCGCTTCGACGGCCCTCTGGGGCGGGGCTTCGAGGTCGACCCGCGCAGTCGCTTCCTGTTGGTCGTCACCGACACCGACGGCCTGGCGCGGGTGCGCGCCTGTGTCGATGAAGCCGTCGCGACTTCACGCCAGGTCGCACTGCTCCTCGGAGCACGGACGATCGCCGAGGTGCCTCCTTCATCGCTGCTGCCGGACGAAGCCGAATACGTGATCGCCACCGAGGACGGCTCGCTCGGGCAGCGAGGCGGGATCGCTGAGCTCGTGGCCAGCTACGAGGCCTGGGCCGACCAGTGTTTCGTCGCGGGGTCGGATGGATTGCTGAGACGAGTCGCCAAGCTGGCAGCCGGGCGCG
Organism: Candidatus Limnocylindrales bacterium; assembly: GCA_038251965.1. Taxonomy (GTDB): domain Bacteria; phylum Chloroflexota; class Limnocylindria; order Limnocylindrales; family CSP1-4; genus JAFMJV01. Next base: position 4,486 of record JBBSAV010000036.1, on the reverse strand, counting down.
ATGCGCGCATGGGTGTGGCACGGTTGGGGCGCAAGCGTGGGCGCCGCCCGGTGCGAGGTGCGAGCCCACGTCGGCGCCTCACTTGGCTGCAAGTGGCACTGCCACACGAGGTCGGATGTGCACTGGGCGTCTGCCTCGGATGCGTGGTGCGCGGCGTCGACAGCCAGCTGCGCACGTGCCGCGAAGGACCGGCATTTGCCGCTCCCGAACTCCGCTGGGAGCTAGACCAGTGACGCTGGATCTAGCGGTCGAGCTGGCCCCAAACCGCCCCGGCCGACTGCGATTGCGCCACCCGGTGCTGGTGGCAGCCGGTGGTGCCGGATACGGCAACGAGCTGATCGAGGCCGTGGCAGAGCAGAAGCCCGCGGCCATCATCACCCGCAGCGTCACTCGTGAGGCCCGGACCGGCAACCGACCGCCGCGGATGGCCGGGCTTCCCGATGCTCTGCTGAGCTCGGTCGGGCTGCAGAACCCGGGGCTTGAGGCGGTGTTGCACCGACAGGCACCGCGCTGGGCCGCGTCGGACGTGCCCATCATCGTGAGCATCTGCGCTGACAACGCCGACGACATCAGTGCGATGGCTCGGACGCTGGACATGCGACCCGACGCGTCCGGGCTGGAGCTGAACCTGGCCTGCCCCGACCGTGGGCGCCATGGTGAACCCATCGGTCACGACGTGGCGGCGGCCGAGACCGCCACCGTGGCTGCCCGTGCCGTGACCGACCTGCCGCTCATCGTCAAACTCATTGCCGGCGCGCCAGATGTCCGCATCATCGCCCGCGCCGTGGCGGCCGCGGGTGCCGATGCCATCAGCGCCATCGGCCCCGTGCCCGCGCTGGCGCTCGACCGCGACCGGGCCGGCGCGCGCCTCGGCACGGCCTATGGTGGACTCTCAGGCCCTACCATCAAGCCCATCGGGTTGCGCGTCGTCTACGAGATCGCCCAAGTCGTTCGGATCCCCATCGTCGGCATCGGCGGGGTCGCCTGCCTCGACGACGTCCTCGACTACCTCGCGGTCGGTGCGACCGCCGTCGGGATCGCGACCGCGGCCCTGGGAGATCCGTTGCTGCCCGGGCGCCTTGGTGAGGAGCTGGCAGCCTGGTGCGAGGCGCACGGTGTGAGCGACACGCGCGAACTGACGGGCCGGGCGCTCCCCCGCCGCAAGGACCGCGGCAGCCTGCGGATGGGCCCCTTCGGCCGCTGATCGCCCACGCGCCCTCCTCACCCACCCGCCCTCGCTGGGGACGGCGGTCAGGCCGCGAGCACGTCCGCGATGGCCGCTCGCAGCTCGTCGCCGCCGACGATGCCCTCGAACTTGGCGAATACCTTGCCCTGGGCATCGACCACGAAGAGGTACGGCTCCACTGGGATGCCATAGTCGAGCGCGGCTTGCACCGGCTGCAGCTGGCCTGTTTCATCGAGCAGCGGCTGCAGGCCGTTATCGGTCAGCTGGAGCGCATATGGCTCGACGTTCACGAACTCGACAGCGCCCTCGTACTCACGTGCCACCGACTTGACCAGCTCCACAGTTGGGCCACAGAAGCCGGTCTGGCAGAAGGCCGGCGTGGCGAAGAACACCAGCGAGGGCCTGCCGGAGGTGACGCTTTCAGCCACCGTCTTGTCGTATGCCGCCAGATACGGATGCAAGTCCGTGGAGATGCTGGCGACCTCTTCGGTCGTGCTGGCCGTGAGGCTGTCGGAGCGCGGCACGGCTTGGCCGATGGCGGGCGTTGGCCCCTGTGGGTAGACGGTGAAACGAATGCGCTGGCTGACCTCCGACCCGTCAGAAAGCTGGATGGCGACCTCCGCACCCCATTCGCCCACACAGTCGAAGTCGGTCGTGGCGCGATACAGCCCACGCCCCAGTCCCGAACTCAAGTACGCCGCGTCGACTCGCTGGGTGGGCGACTTCGGGTCACGCTCGAGCGCATAGAACTCGACCGAGCTGGCGATGCCCGGGGCGGCCAGCTGCCGATAAGCTGGGTCCAGCACGTTGTAGAGGAAGCGGTCGGATCCCGCGGTGACCAGCGACGACATCAACACGGGCAGGAACTGCACATCCCCGCCGCCGGCGAGCGGCCAGCCGGGGATGTCACCGGCCACGCCATCGCCTTCGGAGCACGGTGGAGCCTGGGCTGAGACGCCCGACGCCGCGGTGGCTGTGGTGGCCGCGGTGCCCGCCGTGGATGTGGGCGCTCCCCCGGGCGCACGGTCGGGGGAGACATCAGCTGCGCCGCTGTCGTTGGCGCTGCAGGCGGCGAGCGTCAGCAGGACGGCGACGGCGAGCGCGACCGGGCGCACGGATGGTGTCTGCATCACCGCCAAGGTACCGTTCTTCGGCGCAAGGCGCGCGCAGCCAGGATCGCCGGCCACGATCGAGCCCGACCCTTGCTACGATCACACCTGCTCATGAACCTCCGACTCACTGGTTTCCAAAAGCTGGCGCTCGCGTCTGTCATCGCGACCTGGATCATGGTCGTGATCGGCGTCATCGTGCGAAGCACCGGGTCGGGCATGGGCTGCCCGGACTGGCCGCTCTGCAACGGACAGGTCATCCCCGAGATCGGCGACTCGGCCGCGTGGCTCGAATCGATCCACCGCTGGTGGGGCGTGATCATCGGCTTCCTGGTCTTGGGGCTGGTCATCTCCGCGTTCCGTACGCAACGCGCGACGCGGTCGGTGGTGGTGGGGTCGCTGGTGGCCCTTGGCATCGTCGGTTTCCAGGCCTACCTGGGCAAGGTCACCGTGGACATGAACAATTCGGCCGAGACGGTGCTGGCCCACTTGGCCACGGCGATGATCCTGCTGGGCACATTCCTGTTCGTTCTCATTCGCTCGCGCTTCCCGGCCCGGCTGCCAGCTCGCGGGGCGTCGCTGCGTATCCCCTTGCTGGTCGGCTTCGCGGCCATCTCGGTGTTCACGGTCCTGCTGTTCGGGGCGGAGACGACCTGCCCCGGTGTCGATCGCGGGGCAGCCGGGTGTGCCGCCCTGATCTTCCCCGACTGGCCGCTCTTCGATGGCCAGCTCCTCCCGGCCCTCTCCGAGTACGCCGCCATCGCCGACCTGCAGATGCGCCAGTTCTCTCATCGCATCGTGGCTGCCATCGCCGGCATCATCGTGCTCATCACGACCATCGTGGTGTGGCGTGCCGTGCGCCGTCGTGAGATCGATGGCGAGGTGCCCGGCGCTGAGATCATGCTGGGTCTCGTGGGCACGGCCGCGACGCTGTTCGCGGTGCAGGTCGTGGTCGGCGCACTCCAGATCTGGACCGCACTGGAACCATGGGCGGTGTCACTGCACCTGTCACTGGGCGCACTCATCTGGGCGCTGATGCTCAGTGCCGCGATCTACGGCTGGTACAGCGCACGTGTCACGGTCGCCCACGCAACGGCCAGCACATCGCCGATCCCTGACGCGGTGCCATCACCGACGGTCGAAGCCGGCGCTTCGAACATCTCACCCTCGACCAGCCGGCGCGACAAGGTGCTTGCCTACGTCGCGCTCACCAAGCCGCGCATCATCGAGTTGCTGCTGGTGACGACCGTGCCGGCGATGGTGCTGGCATGGCGCTTCACTGCTGACCTGGATCCCGCGCACTTCGCCTGGCTAGTGATCGCCACGCTTATCGGCGGTTCGCTCGCGGCTGGTGCCGCCAACGCCATCAACAACTACATCGATCGTGACATCGACCAGCTCATGATCCGTACCCAGCGGCGACCGCTTCCGGCGCATGCCATCGCGCCCGAGGACGCGCTCATGTTCGGCCTCGCGCTCACCGTCATCTCGTTCGCCTGGCTGGCATTCACCACCAACCTCGTGGCGGCCTATCTGACGCTGCTGGCAGTGGCCTTCTACGTCGTCATCTACACCCTGGTGTTGAAGCGCACGACGCCGCAGAACATCGTCATCGGTGGGGCTGCAGGCGCGCTCCCGCCACTCATCGGCTGGGCCGCCGTCACCGGCGACATCTCGCTGCCGGCGCTGTTCATGTTCGCCATCGTCTTCTACTGGACGCCGCCACATTTCTGGGCGCTGGCTCTGCGCATCCGCGGCGATTATGCGGCTGCCAACGTGCCCATGCTGCCGGTGACCCACGGCGTGCGTGAGACCACCCACCAGATCGCGCTCTACACGGTGTTGATGGTGGCCATCACGCTGGTCTTCTTCGCGGTCGCGAAGATGGGCCTGGTGTTCCTCGCCGGCGCGCTGGTACTGGGTGGCATGTTCCTGTTCCAGACCTTCGCCATGGCGCGCGAGGGCACCGACGCTCGCGCCGTGCGCATCTACAAGTTCTCGATCACCTATCTGACCGCACTCTTCGCATTGATCATCCTGGACGTCGCCTTCTTCATCCCGCTCTGATGGTGTCGGGTGTCGGCGGCCAGCGCTCTGCCGGCGCAGTCGGCGGCCAGCGCGCAGTCGGCGGCCGGCTCCGTGTCGGCGCAGTCGGCGGCCGGCTCCGTGTCGGCGCAGTCGGCGGCCGGCT
>JBBSAV010000035.1:0-27209 GCA_038251965.1 Candidatus Limnocylindrales bacterium | reverse complement strand
CCTCACTCGGCCGATCGGACCTCTTCGGCGACCCCAGCGGCGGCCGATCAGGGCATCCAGGTGCTCTGGACGAGGTCTATCGGTGGATTGGGGCTAAGGCCACCAGGGGCGACATTTGCTGAAGAGCGGATGCTGAGCCACCACCACCGCCGAAAGTCATATGCGTACGCACGTACCCGGTGGCTATTCCCGGTGCGAGGGCGCACCGGCGACAATAGGGCCGTGATGACCTCCAACCGCGGGGTCGGCCGTCGTGCGCCACTCACTGGTCTCGCCGCTGCCGTGCTCGCCCTGCTCCTGCTCCCGACCCTTGTGCTCGGCGCCGACTGGACCACATTGAGTCGCGTCAGTGCCACGGGTGGCTCGCGACTCGATTCGCTGCATCAGCTCGCGGCTGATCGCGGCAAGCTGCACCTGGTCCACCCGCGTATCGGTCCCAGTGCCATCGACGATCGAGTCGTCTACCAGCGTTCGACCAACGATGGTGCCTCGTGGACGAAGGAGCGCACGCTGTTCTCGGCATCGCTGCAGCGCCGCAACGTGGTCCCCAACCTGGCCATCGCCGCCAAGGACAACCTGGTCGTCGTCGCGTGGCGCGTGAACGGACCGGCCGGTAACGCCCTGTTCGTGCGGGTCAGCCGTGACGGTGGCATCTCGTTCGCTGGCAAGCGCGAGATCTTCTCGACCCCCAAGAGCTACGGCGTCGGTGTGCCGGTCGTCGCGGTGGGCGACGACGTGGTCGCGGTCGCCTGGACCAATCGTGCCAACGGCAAGATCAAGATTCGGACCAGTCGCGATGATGGACGCACGTTCAAGGCGGCACGAACGCTGGGCCGAACGAGCTTGTCGATCGACTGCCAGAAGCGCCTGACCGACGGGCTGGTCGGGTTGGCCATCAACGAGCGTGCCGTCCACGTGGCCTGGTCGCATGCCCCCACCCGGCAGTGTCTGGCGCAGGGGATCAAGGTCCGAAGCTCGCTCGATCGGGGCGAGTCCTGGGGCTCCCGTGGCAGCATCACCAACCGCCTCAACTACGGCTGGCCCGAGCTTGACTCGCGTGGCAAGACCGTGGTGGCCACGGTGCAATCACCCAATGGCGGGGTCATCGTGGCGCGTTCTGGCAGGAATGGGAAAGCCTGGCGCGACCGATTGCTCAAGCCTGCCAAGGGGCACAGCCTGAGCGCGGCCGACGTCACGTTGCTGCCGAACAAGAAGGCGCTCATGACATTCATCGACGAACGCATCAAGAACCGGCGCCTGATCAGCACCATGGTCGTATCGCGCTTCAGCCCGGACGACGCTCGCTCGTGGAATCGCCCCAAGACCGTGGCCAAGCGGGACTCGCTGCTGCGCATGGCGCCGAACGTGGCGGCCAACGGCAAGAACGTCACCATCGCGGTCCAATCTGGCCAGTTCGACGGCACCCCACGAAACATCTTCGCCACTCGCCTGCGCTAGCGGTGTGCCGGGTTCGATGACCAGCCGCGCTCGTGATCTTGGCATCTCCATCGGGCTGATGACACCCGGACCGCTCAACGCCATCACCGACGTGGCCGGTGTTCGTGTTGGGCACACCACCATCATCTCGGGTGAGGCTGGTCCGCGCGTGGTCGGACAGGGGCCGGTCCGTACCGGTGTCACCGTCGTGGTGCCGGTCGATGGTGACCCCTTCGCCGAGGCCGTCTATGCGGGTGCGCACCGGCTCAATGGCAATGGCGAGCTCACAGGCCTGGAGTGGATCCGTGAGGCGGGCTTGCTGGCGGGGCCGATCGGCATCACCAACACGCATTCGGTCGGTGTGGTGCGTGACGCCATCGTGGCTGCCGCCACCCGGAGCGCGGCGCATGCCGACTCAGCCTGGTCGCTGCCGGTGGTCGGCGAGACGTGGGATGGCTGGCTCAATGACATCGACGGCCAGCACGTCCGCGCGGAACACCTGGACGCGGCGCTCGAGGCGGCTCACGGGGGACCGGTGGCTGAGGGCAACGTGGGCGGCGGGACCGGCATGATCTGCCACCACTTCAAGGGTGGCATCGGCACCGCATCACGTCGCCTCCCTGATGCTGAGGGCGGCTTCACGGTGGGTGCACTGGTGCAAGCCAACTACGGCCGGCGAGAACGACTGGCCATCGACGGCGTCCCAGTGGGGCGAGAGCTCGGCTTCGATGAAGTGCCTTCAGATCGTGACGGTGCGCCGACCGACGACGACGGAGAGCCTTCCGAATGCGAAGAGCCCTCCGACCGCGACGACGACGCGCCTCGACTGGCCGACCGCGATTCGGGGTCCATCATCGTCGTGCTTGCCACCGATGCGCCGCTGCTGCCGCACCAGTGCGAGCGCTTGGCACAGCGCGCCGGCCTGGGCGTGGCTCGAACAGGCGGGGCAGGGGAGCATTCCAGCGGCGACCTGTTCATCGCCTTCGCCACTGGCAACCGTGGTCTGGTGGCAGCCGATGAGACGGCCGGCCGACCCTTTACTCGTGACGTGCGTGTGCTTGGCGACACCTGGATCAGTCCTCTCTTTTGGGCGGCCATCGAGTCGACCGAAGAGGCCATCGTCAACGCCCTCGTGTCGGCCGAGACGATGAGCGGTCAGGGCGGCCATATCGCGCACAGGCTCCCGCACGGCCGCTTGGTGGAGATCTGGCGGCGACACCGCGGCTGAAACCCGGGTCGCTACGGCCGCCAGCAAGCAGCGATCACCCGTGGACAAGTGGCAGATAAGCGGCCTCTGCTTCGATAAGCGGACGATGTCCCCCAGACGCGCGACCAGGCCGCCAGCGCCTGCAGCTACCGCACTCGTCAACCGCTTGGCCACCAGCATCGGTGCGGCGGTCCGTGATGAGCGACGTCGCCGCGCCATGACCACGCGCGAGCTGGCACGCCGCGCCCGCATCTCGCCCGCATCGATCAACGCTGTAGAGGCTGGCCGGCAGGTCTCGCTCGACGTCTACTCGCGCACGATGACCGCTCTGGGGCTATCGATAGACCTGTTGATCGGTGATCGGCGCCGTAACCGGGGCCGCCTGGACGCCGATCGGGTGCACGCGACGATGGGCGAGTTCGAAGCGCGACAGCTCAGCCAGTACGACTACCGCGTGGCCATCGACCATCCCTATCAGCACCACCAGTTCGCGGGCCGCGCGGATATGTTGGCGTGGTCAGCTTCCGCCCGGGCGTTGCTCCACATCGAGAACCGAACACTCTTCCCCAACATCCAGGAGGTCGCTGGCAGCTTCAATGCGAAGTGCCAGTACCTGGCCCCGGTCGTGGCCGGGCAATTGGAGATCCCTCCGTTCACCTCGCAGTGTCACGCCATCATCGCTCTGTGGTCGGCTGAGGTGCTTCACGCCATCCGGCTCAGGCGCGCGACCTTCCGGGCGCTGTGCCCCGACCCGCCGACCGCGTTGCTTGCCTGGCTTGACGGTCAGCCGCCACCGACCGGCACCGTGCGAACGCTGATGCTGCTGGACCCCTTTGCGCAGGGCCGGCAGAGGCCACTCGTGGGACTCGAGACAGCGCTCGCGGGCGTCAAGCCGAGGGTTCGAGGCTACGCAGAGGCCGCGGCACGAGCTGCTGCCCAAGGGTACGCGGGGCCGGGGAATACCGGACCGGGGAATGCCGGGCCGGGGCATGCGGGGCCGGGGAATGCGGGACCGGGGAATGCCGGGCCGGGGCACGTGGGGCCACGACCGGCGCGGCGCACCCTTGGGCCGGGATCGGCTCGTCCATCTGTCCGGAATTCCCAGATAGACCGAACAAGATCGGCCCCAGGGGCCCCGCCGACTGCTTGGACGCCCTCGGGTACGCGATGGAGATGGTGGATCCGGGCTGAGTTCGACCGGCTCGGGCTGATCTCGGCCGCCACCACGCCCGCAGGGCCGTTCGGTCGGCCGTCGACGCGAGGGCCACCGGGCTCAGCCGACGCTTCTGTTCGCTCTATCTGGGATTCGCGCAAGTTGGACCGCGTCGCGCCGGCTCGGCCTCGTGACGCACGCTGGACCGTCTCATGAGTGATCACCCGCGGGACCGCTGGTCGCGTGGGCCGATAGACTCGAGTTGGCCGAGGTGGACAGGCAAGGCAGGCAAGTAGGCGAGGAACGTGCATGACAGACGTGGCTGACGAGAGCCAGGCAGCGCCGAAGAAGGAGCGCGGCAAGACCGTCCATGGCGAGGAGGCCAACGCGGGCCACCGTGTCCTGACCTCCGACGACGCTGAGGTCGAGGCCTATCTGGAGGTCGCGCTCGACGCCCCCGCACCCCAGCGCGCTCCGGAGGATGACCGTCCCACCATCAGCCGTCCGCCGGAGCCGCCCGACAGTGTCGTGGTGCTCGACTTCGGCAGCCAGTTCGCCCAGCTCATCGCCCGGCGTGTGCGCGAGCTGGATGTCTACGCGGAGCTGCTCCCGTTCGACACCCCGCTGGCGGAACTCGAACGTCGAGAGGTCAAGGGCGTGATCCTCAGCGGTGGCCCCATGTCCGTCTATGACGCAGGCGCGCCGCGGCCGGATCCTGCCATCTGGTCCGGTCGCATCCCCGTGCTGGGCATCTGCTACGGCGCACAGCTGATGGCGCTGGAGCTGGGTGGCGATGTGATGCCCTCCGACCACCGAGAGTACGGCCCGGCATCCATCGCCATCACCGCCGATGACGACGCGCTGCTAGCGGGCCTCGGCTCGGAGCAACCGGTGTGGATGAGCCATGGCGATTCGATCACCCGACTGCCCAGCGGCTTCGGGGCCACTGCCCAGACCGATTCCACCCCCTACGCCGGCCTGGCCGACCCCGCTCGCAGGCTCTACGGCATCCAGTTCCATCCCGAGGTCGTGCACACGCCGCGCGGCAAGGATGTGCTGGCCAACTTCGTCCACGGCATCGCCGGGGCCGAATCGAACTGGACCAGCGCCAACTTCATCGAGTCCACCGTGGAGCGCATCCGCGAGCGTGTCGACAAGCATGCCGCTGCCACCGGCTCCGATGGCAAGGTCATCTGCGCCCTGTCGGGCGGTGTCGACTCCTCGGTCGCGGCCGCCTTGGTCCACCGCGCGGTGGGTGACCGCCTCACCTGCATCTACGTCGATCACGGCCTCATGCGCAAGCGTGAATCGGAGCTGCTGCGCGAGACGTTCGAGGCCAATTTGGGTATGAAGCTGGTGATGGTGGACGCACGCGAGCGCTTCCTGGCGCGCCTCGTGGGCGTCGAGGATCCGGAGCAGAAGCGCCGCATCATCGGCGACGAGTTCATCCGTGTCTTCGAGGAAGAGGCGGCCAAGCTGGGGCGCATCGACTTCCTGACCCAAGGCACGCTCTATCCGGACGTCATCGAATCGACCGCACCGGAGACCAAGGCGGCGCAAAAGATCAAGACCCACCACAACGTGGGCGGCCTGCCGTCCGACATGCGCTTCCAGCTCATCGAACCGCTGCGCTACCTCTTCAAGGACGAGGTTCGCAAGGTCGGCCTGGCCCTCGAGCTGCCCGAGCAGATGGTCATGCGCCAGCCCTTCCCCGGGCCGGGTCTCGCTATCCGCATCATCGGCGAGGTGACGCGTGAGCGGCTCGACACGTTGCGTGAAGCCGACTGGATCGTCATCGACGAGATCAAGGCGGCCGGCCTGTACCGCAACGTGTGGCAATCGTTCGCCATCCTCACCCCCGTCCGTAGCGTGGGTGTCATGGGTGACGGCCGGACCTATGCCAATGTGGTGGCCATCCGGGCGGTCACCAGCGAAGACGGCATGACGGCCGACTGGGCCAAGCTGCCCTACCACGTGCTGGGCAAGATCAGCTCGCGCATCGTCAACGAGGTACCCGGTGTCAACCGCGTGGTCTACGACATCAGCAGCAAGCCCCCGGCCACCATCGAGTGGGAATGATCGCTGCCGACCGAGCCGACCGAGCCGACCGAGCCGACTGGGCCGACTGGGCCGACTGGGCCGACCCAGCCGACCGATGACCGCGGGGCGCACGCCATCGCCGGGTCCCTCGTTCGCACGCGCCGAGCCGCTTCGTCTGCGTGGACCTGGCGGAGCGCTCGGACCGCGCGTCCGTCTGGGCATGACCAAGCCCTCCGTGATGGAGGATGACTGGTGGGTCTTCACCCTGTGGGCCGAGGACGAGCTGGGCGTCATCGAGGCGCGCACCGTGGCACCGGCGGGCGGTCCACCGCCAGCGCCGCCGCTGCAGGTCATCGGGCCGACACTCGCCAACGCGCTGATGGGGCTGCTGGCCCAGGAGGATGGTCGTCAGCTCATCCGCATGCGCATGGCGCAAGCCGAGGACGAGAGCGAGCCCTGGCTGCGGCCGCTGCTGATCCTCACGGCCGTCCGCTGGGACCCCGTGCGCAAGTCGACCATGCGTGACAACGAGCTGGTGGCTGAAGTGATGCGAGCCTTCCGCCGAGCCGTCGACGTGGCCGGAGCCCCAGGGCTCCACGGCTAGACACCTGGGTTCGCTGCTACACTCGGCCCCGCCGTGGACGGCGAGGGGTGCCGTCCGTCTTCCCGAAGTGCTGAGGCCTTCCACGCATGCTCGAATCACTTGGCCTGCAGGATCTCGACAAGCAGATCGCCGACATCCTCGCGAGCGATGTCTTCCAGGCCGTCATCTACGTCATCATGGCGTACATCGTGCTCATCTGGCTCGCCAGCGCGTATTGGGCGTACCGCGACATGCGTTTGCGCTCGTCGAGCGCCTTCACGCCGTACATCGCGGCGCTCTCGATCATCATCTTCACGCCGATCTTCTTCCTCTTCGGGTTGTTGGTGTATCGCATCGTGCGGCCCAAGGAGACCATCGGCGAGGTCAATGAGCGGGCCCTTGCCGAGGAGGCCATGCTGGCCGAGGTCGCGTCCCACGCGCAGTGCGCCAACTGCTCGCGACCGGTCCACGAGGAGTGGATCATCTGCCCCAGCTGTCGCAATCGTCTACGCCGCGTATGTCCCAACTGCGAGCACCTGATCGAGCTCGACTGGACGTTGTGTGCTTGGTGCGGCAAGGACTTCGAGCGGGCTGAGGCGGCAGGGACGACGGCGTTCATGCCCTCCGCTCGGCCGGCGCCTCGACCGCAGCAGCCCCAGCAGCCACAGCAGCCGCCGATGCGTCTGCCCGCACCCCCGCCACCGACGCCAGCCCGTCCTGTTCCGCAATCTGCCACGAGCAACCCCGCCGAGGGTTCCAAGGCCAATCAGCCACAACCGAATCCACAGCCGCTCAGCCAACCGTCGGGGGCACCGGCGCCGCGCAGCTCGAGCGCCTCATCTTCCGCGCCCGCATCGGCGCCCGGTCAAACCAAGCCCACGACCGGGATCTAGCGCGACCGCGACCCCTTGACCGGCCCCGCGCCCGACGGGCGAGCGCCAAGACCCGACGGGCCCGCGCCCAGACCTGCCGTACCTGCGCCCACATCAGGTCCGCGACGCGATTCGCCGCCCGCGACGCCCGCACCATCGGATCCGCCCGATGTGCCCGAGGCGCACGTGGCGCCCGATGCGGAAGACTCTGGAGACGCGGGCGATGCCGGCATCTTCACGCTCGAAGGACGGCGTGCCGCCGGCCTGTACCTGGCTGCCTGGGTCATCTCCGTAGTCGGTCTTGGGCTGTTCTTCATCGGCGCCATGGCGAGCTCTCGCGAAGCCGCGATCGTGCTGCTCTCGATCGGCACCATCCTGTTGACGCTGGGTCTCGCGACGGCTTGTGGCTACCAGGTCCTGGAGCGGCGCGAGCGAGAACCTGCGGCCTACCGCGGGCCTGCACCGCTGCTCGTCTTCGGCAGCTACTTCTTCGCCATGGCCCTGGTGGGGTTCCTCGTCTCGGTGAGCAGTCTCATCGACGAAAAGGACGCGTTCGGCTTCCTCCTCATCGGTTCATTGCAAGCGATCGCCTATGCCGTCGTGGTGTACCTGCTGGTCGTCCGCACCGAGTCGTTGACGTGGCGGCAGATGGGTTGGCCGACCTGGCCGTCCTCAGACGGCGGCATCATGCGTGCCATCGGTATCGCTGTGGCGGTGATGCTGCCGGTGACCTTCGCGCTGCTCTTTCTGGGGGGCATGCTGGGCAGATTGCTTGGGGTGGGAGCGCCGGATGTGTTGCCGCCGGCCGACTCGTCGGCCACGGCCCTCATGGTGGCGTTGAGCGCCGCACTCATCATCCCCGTCGGTGAGGAGCTCTTCTTCCGCGGATTCGTGCTGACCGCCTGGTCGCGAGACGTCGGCGAACGCGCCGCGTTGGTTCGCAGCGCGTTGTTCTTCGCGCTCATCCATATCGTGAATATCAGCACGGACAGCTTCACCGAGGGCCTGTCGCAGGCGTTGCTGCAGACAGCCGTGATCCTGCCGCTGGGCTTCGTCCTGGGCTGGCTCTTCCTGCGTTACGGCATCGTGGCTGCCATCGCCGCTCACGTCACCTACAACTCGCTGCTGCTGTTCCTCGCCTACCTCGCCACCGGCCTGGCTTCGTAGATCTCTGGCGCTGCCGTGCCCATCGCGGCCCTGTCCACTGCCCTCGCAAGCGGTCGGCAAGCGCCGGCCAAGCCCGCGTGAAGCGTCTATCCCTAGGCTACGCATTGCCTTCGGGGCCGGACGGCGGGGGAATCGGCGGGCTCCGTCGTTCGGACCCGGAGGCGCCAACGCGTGACGGCTCGCCACGAGCCGGGTGATCGGCCCACAGCTCATCGATCGGCCACTAGCGCGCCACTGGTGCACCATGGACCACAAGCTCGCCAACGGAGGAGCGGCATGACCAGCACGTCCCAGGGACCAGCCCGACGATCGGTGCGGGAGCTGCCGGCGGCCGAGCGCCCCCGTGAGCGACTGGTGTCAAGCGGCGCCCAGGGTCTCTCATCGGCCGAGCTCATCGGCCTGCTTTGGACTTCCGGCTCACGGCAATCCTCGGCCGCCAGCATGGCTGAAGAGGCGCTGGTGCGTTGCGATGGCCTGTCGGGACTGGCGATGGCCACGCCGCGGGAGCTGGAGCGAGTGCCCGGTGTGGGTCCGGCACGAGCAGCACAGCTGACGGCAGCCTTCGAGCTCGGTCGCCGCGCCGTCATCGACTGGCCCGCCGGCCGCTGGACCATCCGCGGCCCGCGCGACCTGGCTGAGCGCCTGACCGCGGACCTGGGTCACCTGCAGCGGGAGGAGTTGCGGGTGGTGCTGCTGGACACGCGTAACGGCGTGCTGGCCATGCCCACCATCTACCGGGGCAACGTCTCGGCCGCGCTGGTGCGCATCGGTGAACTGTTCCGTGATGCCGTCAGGCTCCACGCGGCGCGGCTCATCCTGGTCCACAACCATCCTTCCGGCGACCCCACGCCCAGTCCGGACGACCTGCACATGACCGCTGAGGCCGTGGCTGCGGGGCGCCTGCTCGACATCGCTGTGCTTGACCACTTGGTCATCGGCCATGGGTCGTGGGTCAGCCTGCGTGACCGGGGAGTCGCCTTCGAGCGCAGCTGACGGAGCCAGAGATGCCACTGACAGGCCGTGAGGCCGCGACTGACGGGCGGCCGTGAGGCTGCTACGGCTGACGGTCCGTGGAGCCATGGCCGGTGGTCCGTGAGGCCCTCGTCCCTGAGATCCATCCAGCTGTCGGCATCCGCGAAGGCCCGCGTATACTCTCGGACACTGGAGCGAGGAGCCGAGGAGGGCTCCCACTCGGGTCGCCGTGGCCCGCTCCGGACTGGTACGCCACCCCCTGCCGTGCGGGTGTGGACGTACCGTCGGTGCCAGCATGCTCGTGGTCGCTCCCGGCCACCGATGGAGGTTGCCGCCCGGCTCGAATGATCGACGCCTTCTTTGGTGCCTTTTCCCGCGACATCGGGATGGACCTCGGTACCGCCAACACGCTCGTCCATGTGCGTGGCCGTGGCATCGTCATCAGCGAGCCCAGCATCGTCGCAGTCGACACCAAGACACGCAAGATCCTGCAGATCGGCGCGGAGGCCAAGCGCATGCTCGGTCGGACGCCCGCCTCGATCACCGCCATCAGGCCCCTGCGCGACGGCGTCATCAGCGACTTCGACGTCACCGAGCAGATGATCAAGTACTTCGTGCAGAAGGTGCACGATCGTGTCGGCCTGGTGCCGCGTCCGCGCATGCTCCTGGGCATCCCCAGCGGAGTGACCGAGGTCGAGCGGCGCGCGGTCCGTGACGCGGCCCTCAACGCCGGCGCTCGCTGGGCGCGGCTCATCGAGGAGCCCATGGCGGCGGCCATCGGTGCCGGACTGCCGGTCGGCGAACCCAGCGGCAACCTCATCGTCGACATCGGCGGCGGCACCACCGAGGTGGCGGTCATCTCGCTCGGCGGTATCGTCGTCAGCCGAAGCGTCCGCGTCGGTGGCGATGAGCTTGACGAGGACGTCATCGCCTACGCTCGTCGCGAGTACAACCTGCTGGTCGGCGAGCGCACCGCCGAGGACATCAAGATCGCCATCGGCTGCGCCTACCCTGGCGCGTACGACAAGCAGCACGTCAGCCTGCGCGGCCGCGACCTGCTGACCGGCCTGCCACGATTCGTCGAGATCACTGCCGAGCAGGTGCGTGAGGCCATCGACGCGTCCCTGGCGCAGATCGTCAGCACCATCAAGGACACCATCGAGGAGACCCCGCCGGAGCTGGTCGCCGATATCGTCGACCAGGGCATCGTGCTGGCCGGCGGCGGGGCGCTGCTGCAGGGGCTGGACCGGCGCATCGCGGAGGCCACGCAGATGCCGGTCCACATCGCCGACGATCCCCTGACCTGCGTGGTGCGCGGCACCGGCATCGTGCTCGAGTCCATCGATGACCCGCTCATGGAGCGCGCGTTGGTGGCCGAGACGTATTCGAGGCCGCCGCGCTAGGCCGGCCATGTTGCGCGACCGCCACGCCCGCCGCCGCCTCGTCGAGTTCATCGTCCTGGTGGGGCTGTGCGTCGTGATGCTGGTGGTCAGCGGCAGTGCCCCCGTCGATGAGCTGCGCAACGGTGTCAAGTTCGCCATCGCGCCGGTCCAGGACACGCTCTCGAACGGCACGCGCTCGGTGACCTCGGTGCTGGGTGCCTTTGGCGAGGTGGACATGCTGCGACGCGAGAACCAGGATCTGCGCACGGCCGTGGAC
This sequence comes from Candidatus Limnocylindrales bacterium, assembly GCA_038251965.1. Classification (GTDB taxonomy): domain Bacteria; phylum Chloroflexota; class Limnocylindria; order Limnocylindrales; family CSP1-4; genus JAFMJV01. Next base: position 16,119 of record JBBSAV010000035.1, on the reverse strand, counting down.
ATGCTCCAGGATCAGCTGGCCACGCTCGATGCCGTGAACGCCGAGAACGAGCGTCTGAGCAAGCTGCTCAAGACCAAGTCGGACCTGCAGTTCAGCACCATCGCTGCCGCGGTCAGCAGCCGCTATGCGTCGCAGTTCGAGCGCATCATCACCATCGACCGTGGAACCGAATCGGGGGTCCTCGACGGCGCACCGGTGATCTCCGAAGGGGGAGCGCTGGCCGGCCGCGTCACCGATGCAGGAGACGGTTGGGCGGAGGTCACGCTCATCAACGACACCGGCTCGCTGGTGGCCGGGCGTGACAATCGCACCGACGCCACCGGCAACGTGGTCGGTCGGCTCTCGGCGCCGCTGGCGATGGAGGAGATCCCGCGGACCGACCAGGTCTCCATCAATGACCGTATCGTCACCCTTGGTGCCCGGCTGGGGAAACGCTTCCGTTCGGTCTACCCCAAGGGCATCCCCATCGGCCGTGTGGTCGATGTCATCGAGGAGCCTGGTGACGTGGTCAAGACCGCGCTCATCCAGCCGGATGCCGATCTGGATCACCTCGAATATGTGCTGGTGCTGCAGCAGGGCGAGTTCACGCCGCCCAAGCGTGTCACTGACGCCGAAGAAGCGGCAGCCCAGTCGGTGGCCACCGAATGATCGCCACAGACGCCACAGACCCCGCACGCGTCGGACGTGCCGCACGCGTCGCCCGGCTGCGCTTGGGACCATCCGGGTGTTGGGGTGGTGACCATCTCGGCATGGCCCATCCGGATCCGAGCGTGGAGGCTTGGCGACACATGCCCGTACATCACCACACCGCTGCCCACGCGACCCGCTTGACCGCTACGGCCCGCCGCCGCGACGTCCTCCGCTTGCTGGCCATCATCGCTGCCATCATCGCGCTCATCCTGACCAGCTCAGCCCTGAACCTGGTGACGCGCGTCGGTGCCGCGGATGAGGTGCCTGCGCCCAAGCGGGCCGTCATCGTTTCAGGCCCGGTCCACAGCCTGACCTACCGCTACCGGGACTACGCCAAGGCCATCGCCGATGCCGCTGAGGCCCAGGGCATGGATGTCACACGCATCTTCCACCCCAACGCCACCAAGGCTCGTGTCAAGGCGGCGGCCAACGGCGCTGACCTCTTCGTCTACGTCGGCCACGGCAACGGCTGGCCCAGCGCCTTCGGCCCCTTCCAGGAGGACACCAAGAACGGCATCGGCCTCAACCCCGATGATCCTGCCAAGCGCAGCACCTCCAACGTCGACTACAGGGGCGCCGACTGGCTGCGTGCGAACATCGAGCTGGCGCCCAACGCGGTGGTCATCCTCTCGCACCTCTCATACGCCTCAGGCAATGCCTCTTCGGGCATGCCCATCCCGAGCCGTAAGGTGGCCGTGCAGCGCGTCGACAACTTCGCCAACGGCTTCCTGTCCATCGGCGCTCGTGTCGTCTGGGCCTTGGGCTGGCAGCCCGGCGCCGACGTCATCGATGCGCTCTACGAGGACGACGCCACCATGGACGCGGTCTTCATGACACGCTATCGCGACAACGTCAATCCGTATAACGGCTGGATCGGGCGGAACCCCGGCTATTACCCCTCGGTGCGCATCCCCGGCGCCACCATCCACATCGACCCCGATCTCAGCCACGTTCCCGTTTATGGCTACCTGCGTGGCATCACCGGCGACCTTGAGTTCACCACCACCGAGTGGCGCGACGCGACCGCCGCGCCGCCGGACCTGGAACCGCCGGTCATCAGTGACGTCAGCGCCAGCCAGGCCCCGGTCACGCTAGCCGCAGCGGACTCAGGTGACCCCATCTTCACGCCCAACGGTGACGGCATCAGCGACAGCATCGCCATCTCGCATCGGCTGTCAGAGAACGCCTTCATCGAGATGCAGGTGAAGCGGGATGGCAAGGTCGTGCGTCAGACCACCACCTGGGCGCTCAAGGGCCGTGGTTCGCTCACCTGGGATGGCCTCCGCGATGACGGCAAACTGGTGGGCGAGGATTCGTTCAAGATCGTCCTCACCCCGACCGATCGCGCCGGCAACCGGGGCGATCCCGCCGAGACCAGGGTGCGAGTCCTCAACTCGATGAAGAACCCCAGGGCCAACCCGGCGTTGTTCTACTCCGCCGATGGCGACAATCTGGCGCAGACGACCGCCCTGAAGGCTCGCCTCACCCGGGATGCCAACGTCAGCTGGACCATCCGCAAGCCTGGCGGCACGGTCGTCCGACATGGCCCCGATGAGGCTGCGTTCCCAGCGGGCGACGCGCGTTTCCTTTGGGACGGCACCGACGATGACGGGGCGGTCCTCCCGGACGGTCGCTACATCGCTCGCATGCGCGTGAGCCGGCCGGCGGGTGCCTACGCTCATGACATCGGGGTTCGCATGATGCCCTTCGAGCTGGCGACGCAGAAGTGGTCGGTCCGGCGCGGCGACAAGGTCATCTTCACCCTGACCTCCGCCGAGCCGCTCAAGGGCAAGCCGGTCGTTACGGCCAACCAGCGGCGCATCCCCACGTACAACGTCCCCAAGTGGAAGATCACCAAGAGCGGTGAGAACCAGTACAGGGTGGTGCTCAAGACCAAGGCCAAGGGCAAGCCGGGCAATATGCGGGTCCGCGTCGTGGGCACTGACACCGCTGACGGCACGCAGTCGCACGTCTACATCTTCAAGCTGCGCTGAGCGAGCGCGACTGCCGAACTGCGACTGACCCGTCCGCCACCGACCGGAGCGCCACCCTTCCTATCGCGTCGGCCCGACCGGCACCTAGACTGAGGCCTGATGACCGAGCACACCAACGTCGATCGATACGCCGGCACCTGGGTGGTGCTGCCGACCTATGACGAAGCTGAGAACCTGGCCGGCATCTCAGAGGCCATCCTGCATGCCTTGCCCGGAGCCACGCTGTTGGTGGTCGACGACGCCTCGCCCGATGGGACCGGCGACCTGGCCGAGGGACTGGCCGCCTCCGAGCCACGCATCGTGGTCAGGCATCGGGCCGGCAAAGAGGGCCTGGGCAAGGCCTACGTCGACGGCTTCGGCGTCGCGCTCGACGCCGGCGCGCGGTTCGTCATCCAGATGGACGCTGACTGGTCACATTCGCCCGACTACCTGCCCGCGCTGATGGCGGCCATCGAGGACGGAGCCGACCTCGTCATCGGCTCGCGCTATACCCGCGGCGGGGGTGTGCGTGACTGGGGCATCATGCGGCGTATCGTGTCGCGGGGTGGCTCGCTGTTCGCCAGGATGGTGTTGCGCCTGGGGACCAACGATCTGACCGGCGGCTTCAAGGCCTGGCGCAGGGCCGCGCTCCGGGCGGTCGAATGGGATCGCCTGCACTCGGGTGGCTACGTGTTCCAGATCGAGACCACTTACCTGGCGACGCGCGCGGGCGCACGGGTGACCGAGGTGCCCATCGTCTTCAAGGACCGTGAGGTAGGCACCAGCAAGATGTCCAAGTCGATCATCGTTGAGGCGCTGCTGGTGGTGCTGCAGCTTCGATGGGACGAGTTGCGCGGTCGTGGTCCGACCGCGTCCATGCTCCGGGGTGACGATGTCGACAGTGGCGCGTCTGCTCAGATGCGTGGTCCGCGCTAGGCTGGGTCGGTAGCGAGCCCAATACCGTCGTGGACGGGGCCGATCCATGGAGCAGACCCACATTTGAGTGCCGCAGCGCCCCAGCAGGGCAGCCTGGACATCACCATCGTCGCCGCCAACCCCTTCGAGTTCGATTCGCGCTTCCTGCGTTCGGCGACCTCGCTAGCGGCTGATGGCCACCGATTGCGGATCCTGGGCTGGTCGGCACCCGGCCTGCCGCCAGAGGAGGAGCTGGCGCCGGGCGTGCAGCTCAGCCGGTTGGACATCGACCGCCGCATCAGCAATGCCATGCGGCCCCTGCCACGACGGGTGCGTCGCGGCATCTGCCGGCTCATCCGCCTGGACCCCGATGCGCAGGTGCTCCCGACCGACGCGCCGGCTGGTCTCGACCGGCTGCTCCACCCCTTCCGCCGCGCCCTGGAGGTCCTCGCCAACTCGCGCCGTGCCGGACCGTGGGCCGACGCCGTCGTGGGGGCGGCGCCAGAGACGGACGTCTTCCATGCCCAGTCACTGATCGTGCTGCCCGTGGTGCGCGAGGCGGCCCGTCGGCTGGGTGGCCGGTTCGTCTATGACATCGCTGACTACCACACCGAAGCCGCCCGCCTGGCTCGCATGCCCTGGGTCGTGCGTGAGCTGGTGTTTCGACGGGAGCGGGATTGGGCCCGAGATGGCTCAGCCTTCCTGGCCGTGAGCGACCCGGTGGCGGATTTGGTGGTACGCCGCTGGGGCGTGCCACGACCAACGGTGCTGTGGAACTGCCCGCCAGCCTGGCGGCCGGACCAGCCGGGGATCGTCGAGTCCGACCGCATCCGCCAGACCACCGGCATCGAACCGGAACGCCCCATCGTGCTGTACCAGGGTGGGTTCTCGGTCGACCGGGGCGTGGAGGAGCTGGTGGCCGCGGCCACCGAGCCGCGCCTGATGGAGCTGGGTGCCGCGGTCGTGTTCATGGGCTACGGGCGGCTGGAGACCTTCATCGCCGATGCCGTGTCCGCGCATCCCGGCCGCATCTACCTTCTGCCCGCCGTGCGCCCCGACGATCTGATGCCTTGGACCGCCAGCGCCGACGTCTGTTTCGTGGGCCAACCGCCGCGAACGTTGAACCACAAGATGAACCTGCCCAACAAGCTGTTCGAAGCCATCATGGCCGGCGTCCCGGTGGTCGTTGCCGAGGGCAACGAACAGTGCCGGCTCACCTCTGACGAGAGCATCGGCGTCTGTATCGATATCGATGATCCGGCAGCCATCGCAGCTGCCTGCGCCGACCTCCTCACCGCGCCGGTCCCGGAGCGACGAGCGTTGCGGACCCACTGTCGCGAGGTGGCGCTCCGCAAGTACACCTGGAGCCACACGGCCGGGGGGCTGCTGGCGCTCTATCGCAAGCTGGCTCGCGAGTCGGCCGCGCAACCAGCGACCGAACCACCGAGCCGTCCAGCCACCGAGGCACCGAGTCAACCAGCCACCGACTCCGCCGGCCCATCCATCCGCGACGGAGCCCCGCCACGCGAAAGGGGTGCAGTCTGATGCGTTTCGCCACCCGCCTGATCATGTTGGTCGTCATCACCCTGCTGTTGATGGGCACCACCCTCAGTACCGTTGCCGCGCTTGATGTCGACGGCAACATCGTCGACCGTTCGCGACTCGCCGACCGGCCCTATCGCGGCATGGCGCTGGTGACCATCGCCGATCATGTCGCGTGCACCGGCTTCATCGTGGCGCCGCGCAAGGTGGTCACCGCGGCTCACTGCCTGGTCCGCGATGCGGCCGCCGGCAAGTACAAGCTCCGCGGTGGCTTGCCTGACAATGTGCGCATCTATCGCGCCTACAGTGGGGTCGCCGGGGGAGCGACCTTCGGAGCCTGCGACGTGGCCAGGGTGTGGGTCCACTCGAAGTTCGTCAAGCGTAACTCGGCCGATCGCGACTTCGGTAGCCGGGTGCACGACTACGCCGTTCTCACCACGGAGCGAGGCTGCTCGTATCCCAGGAGCGCCGTCATGCGCCTGTGGGCTACGGAGTCGGATGATGCCCAGCTCGCCACGGGCCGCAAGCTCCAGGTCGGCGGCTATCCTTCAGATCCCCGCTTCGATGGCATGAATGCACTCAACATGTGGCGCACCAGGGGCACCGTGTGGCCGGGAGTCTCCGACGAGCCCAGCCTCCTGAACGTGAACGCCTTCGTGGCACAGGGCATGAGCGGCGGCCCCGTATGGCGCTCCTTCGGCTCGGAGTCACCCTGCGGGCGCGCCCAGTGCGTCGTCGGCATCGTGGTCGAATGCGAGATCAACGCCAAAGGCCTGTGCCGGACCGGGGACAGCAGCCGGCTCGCCGTACGCATCACGCCGCAGGTCAAGCAGTCGATCCGCAAGCGGTAGGCCGCAAGCGGAGTCAAGCAGTCCGTCGTACCGCCGGAGCGCACCGTGCCTACGTGCGCAGGATCTCCTCGGTGACCTCATCGGCGATGGCTTCGAAGTCCGGGCTGGCTCGCTGCCGTCGAGCGATGACCACGTCCTCGGCACGCTCGAGCACCGCCATGCGCCCCTGCTCGACCAGCTCCCGATCGACCGCGCCGAGCCGACCGGCAAAGGTGGTCCAGGCTGGCACGCCAAGCACCGCTGCCTCGCGATTCATGGTGCCTCCGGCGCTTACGACGGCGTCGGCCACCCAAATCAGCGAGGGCCCGTCCACGGGTCGCTCGGGGATGATCACGCCGACCACGTCGGCGAATGACTCGGCCTGCTCCGCGGTCCGCGGCAGGAGCACCACCTGTGCGTCACTGTCGAGCAATCGTGTCAGCACCTCATCGAAGACCGTGTTCTCGATGCCGCGGTGGTACAGGCTCATGGTGGCCGGTGGACGCATCACCACGATGGGCCGCTCGCGGTCGAGTCCCAGCTCTTCGTAGACGCTCTCGTCAGGGAGGAAGTCCGCCAGTGCCACCTGCTCTTTCAGTCCACGGTAGGGCCGGTGCCGCGCCCTGGTGAGCCCGTATCCCGACAGCGCCGAGTAGGGGATGACATCGGGCGTCATGACCTTCGTGGCCAGTCGGAAGTTGATACGGTGCATGCCGGCGGCACCCTCGTAGTCGTGGATCACCGTGCTGTGGATCCGCAGCAGGCGCGCAGCGACCGCGAGATCGTTCGAGCCATGGCTGACGGCCTGGGTGATGCCGCGTCCACGACCGAATCGCACCAGCGCACCCGAGCGCCGCACCAGGCCCAACCCCTTGCCAGCGACCGAGGCACCGCCGTGGCGGCCGACGACGGTGTGGGCGATGCCGTAGCGATCCAGCAGGCCCAGTGTCTGGGCGAAATCGCGCGCGGTCACGACCGTCTCCACGCCGGCCGCGTCGAGGCGTCGCAGGATGGGGCGGAAGAAGAGCACATGCGGGGAGTTGGTCAGGTCGATCCAGACCTTCCGCGGTCGCGCGCTCACGACTGCCCGGTCGTCACGGCCGCCCGCTAGAGGACGTCGACGTTGGGCGGCACACTGCCTGAGGCGCCACCCGAGAGACGGCCTCGTACCGCGTTGCGCAGGTCCACCACCAGGTCGGCGTGTTCGACCACGAGGGCCAGGTCGATGGCGCGATGTGCGGTGGCGATGACGACGCAATCGGCCGCCACGAGCGTTTCGACGTCGAGCGCGACCGAGGTGAGGCCGGCATCGGCCAAGTCCGGCACGTGCGGGTCGTGGTAAGTCAGGTTCGCGCCGGCATCGCGCAGCAGCTCCAGCAGCTTAAGCGAGGGGCTCTCGCGCAGGTCACCCACGTCCGCCTTGTAGGCCATACCCAGCAGCAACACGTTCGCCCCGCGCACGGCCTTGGCGCGGCTGTTGAGCGAGCGCGTGATGCGCGACACCGCGTAGTAGGGCATGTGGACGTTGACGCGACCGGCCAGCTCCACGAACTCGCTGTCCAGGTCGAAGGCGCGCGCCCGCCAGGCCAGGTAGAAGGGGTCGATGGGGATACAGTGGCCGCCCAGGCCGGGACCGGGCCAGAAGGGCATGAAGCCGAACGGCTTGGTGGCGGCTGCCTCGATCGCCTCCCAGACGTCGATGCCCATGCGATCGGCCAGGATGGCCATCTCGTTGACCAGCGCGATGTTCACCGCGCGGAAGGTGTTCTCCAGGATCTTGGACATCTCCGCCGATTCGGGCGACGAGACCGGGTGGACGGTGGCACAGATGCGCGCGTAGAGCGCGCACGCACGTTCCGCGCACGCCGCCGTCAGGCCGCCCACCACCTTGGGTGTCTCACGGATGCCCCAGCGCGTGTTGCCGGGGTCCACGCGTTCCGGGCTAAAGGCGAGGAAGGCGTCTACGCCGATGGTGCGACCGGCGGCCTCGAACATCGGTGCCAGCACCTCCCGCGTGGTGCCGGGCCAGGTCGTCGACTCCAGCACGACCAGGGCACCGGGGGCCAGGCTGGCGATGGCGGTCTCGGCCGCCGCGAGGACGTAGGAGAGGTCGGGCTCGCGATACTCGCCCAGCGGAGTGGGCACACAGATCAGCAGCGCGCCGCAGCTCGACAGCCGGGCTGCGTCGGTGGTGGCCTCCAGGGCGCCCGATCCGACCAGCTGACCGAGCGTGCTGGAGGGCACATCCTCGATGTACGACTTGGCGGCCATGATCGAGGCCACCTTGTCCTCCGAGGGATCGAAACCCACGACCCGTAGGCCGGCCTCAGCGAAGGCGACCGCGAGGGGCAGGCCGACGTAACCCAGCCCCAGGATGCCGACCGTGTCGATGGTGCCGACCGTGTCGGTGGCGGCGTCGGTGTCTGCCCTGGTGTCTGTCACAGCCCACCGACTCTAGCATCGGGCGCGTCAGTCTCGCGGGGATGGCATGCTTGCGGGCATGCCCGGACTCATCCACATCGTCGGCGCACGGCCCAACTTCATCAAGGCCGCGCCCGTCATCGCCGCCCTCGCCGCCCTCGGTGTGCAGCAACAGCTCATCCACACCGGCCAGCATTATGACCGCGCCATGTCCGAGGTGTTCTTCGAGGAGCTGGGCCTGCCGCAGCCCGATCGCAACCTGGGCGTGGGTTCGGGCTCGCACGCGGCGCAGACCGCGGCGTTGCTGGTCGCCCTGGAGGATGCCTTCGGCAGGGAGTTGCCCGACCGCGTCGTCGTCTACGGTGACGTCAACTCCACGCTGGCAGCAGCGCTCGTCTGCGCCAAGCTCCAGATCCCGGTGGCACACGTGGAGGCGGGCCTGCGCTCGTTCGACCCCAGCATGCCCGAGGAGATCAACCGGCGTGTCACCGACCTGTTGAGCGACCCGTTGTTCGTGACGGCGCCCGAGGGCGAGCAGAACCTGGCTCGCGAGGGCATCGCTGGTGATCGGGTGATCTTCGTGGGCAATCCCATGATCGACACCCTCCTGGCGCACCTCGAGCGCTTCGATCCTGCTCCGGTGATGGCACGACTGGGTCTGGTGGATCCCTTTGGCGTGGCCACGCTGCACCGGCCCGCCAACGTGGACACACCCGACGCGGCTACGGCACTCATCGTTGCCCTGCGCGAGGTGACGGCTCGCCTGCCGCTGGTGCTGCCGCTCCATCCACGCGGCCGCGCGACCCTGGTGGCCGCCGGGCTCGATGACGTGCCCGGGCTGACGGTAGTGGACCCGCTGGGCTACATCGACTTCCTCTCACTGGTGCGTGGTGCCGCGGTCGTCATCACCGACTCGGGCGGCATCCAGGAGGAGACGACGATGCTGGACGTGCCCTGTCTGACGTTGCGGCCCAACACGGAGCGGCCCATCACGGTCACCGCTGGTACCAATCGGCTGGTCTCGTCGGGGACACTGGGCAAGGCCCTCGACGGCGCCCTGGCCGGTGCGCAGAAGCGCCCTGGGAGCGGGCCTCCGGGCTGGGACGGCCATGCCGGGGAGCGCATCGCCGATGTGCTGGTGAAGCTGTGAGCCGCCCCGGTAAGACGCCGTTGGGCCGCCAGAAGCCACTGCGCGCGATGCTCTTGCCTTCGCACGCCTGGAACCCCTACCAGCGGCTGCTCGCGGCGGCGCTCTCGGAGGCCGGCGTGGAAGCCGTCGCTGTCCATGACTGGCCGCAGCGGACGGCCATCCTGGGCGCATGGTGGGCGCAGGGTCGGCCGCAGGTGGTGCATGTCCACTGGGTCCACGAGTTCCTCGGCGGTAGCACGGGCACACCCAGCGCCCGCAACGTACGCTGGTTCGAGTGGCAGTTGCGGCTGCTCAAGGCCCGTGGCGTCCGTATCGTCTGGACCGTGCACAACCTCAAGGGCCATGAGGCCGGTGACGACCCTCGCGACGCCGCGGCCCACCGGTCCATGATCGAGGCGGCCGATGCCGTCATCTTGCATTGCGAGATGGCACGCGAGGCGCTCACCGAGCTGTACCAGCCCAGCGAAGCTGCTCGTGCACGCATGCACGTACTACCCCATGGCAACTACGTCCGTCAGTACGATGTCGATGCTGATGCGGCTGCGGCACGGGCGGCGCTGGGGCTCCCATCCGCCGGCCGTATCTTCGCCTTCGTCGGTTCCATCCGTGGCTACAAGAACGTGGGCGAACTGCTCGACGCCTTCGTCGGTGTCGCGGAGCTGGGTCCGGACGATCGTTTGCTGGTCTGTGGCAAGCCACTGCCCAAGAAGCTGGGGCGTGAGCTGAAGGAGCGAGCTGCAGCCGATTCGCGCATCCTGCTGCGGCTGGAGCGGATCCCGGAGGAAGAGCTGTCGGGCATCCTCCGCGCCGCGGACGCCGTGGTGCTGCCGTTCCGCGACATCCTCACCTCCGGCAGCGCCATCCTGGCCCTGAGCCACGGTCGGCCAGTGATCGCGCCCGCCATGGGCTGCCTGCCCGAGACCCTCCCGGCCGACGCCTCGTTCCTCTACGACCCCGATGCGGCGCACGGCCTTCGGGATGCGATGCGTGATGCCGCCGCCTCCGATCTTGCGAGCATGGGGCTGCGAGCACGTGCCTGGGCCGACACCATCGACTGGGGGCCGATCGGGGTCGAGACCGCCAAGCTCTACCGCGGCGTGTGACTCGACACCGCAGGAGATGAGCTTGGCCGACCAGCCCATCCGCGTGCTCTTCGTGTGTACCGGCAACTCGGCCCGCAGCCAGATCGGCCAGGCCTTGCTCCAGCACTTCGGTGGTGTCGACTTCGCCGTGGAGTCCGCGGGCACCGACCCCAAAGGGGTGAACCCGTTCGCCGTGCAAGTCCTCGACGAGGTGGGCATCGACTGGGCCGATGCCACGTCCAAGCCACTGGAGCCCTTCCTGGAGCAGCCGTTCGACTACGTCATCACCGTCTGTGACCGCGCGCGCCAGGCGTGTCCCGTGTTCCCCGGGTCCACGAACTCGCTCCACTGGGGCCTCGAGGACCCGGCCGAGGTCGAGGGTAGCGACGAGGAGAAGTTGGCGGCCTTCCGGAGGACGCGCCTGGAGCTGAACCAGCGCCTGCCGCCATTCATCGAGATCGCCCGGCGCACCGCGGTCCTGCCGGTCGGGAGCGTCATCGCTGGGTGAGGGCCACCTCGCTGAGGCACCCCGATCGTGCGCCTGCGGGCCGAACGGACCCCGGTTCCGTGACGCTTGACACTGCGCTATATCAGCCGTGATTGACACACTTGGCGATGAGATACCAAGGAGCAAGAACACCGCATGAAGACACTGCTGCTGAAGCTCGAAGACTTCCGGCTCCTGCCGGTATTCGTCGGTATGAGCATGGCCATCGGCATCGCCATCGGCAGCCTGCTCAACATCTCGGACTTCGACCTGACGCCGCCAATCGACGCGTTGAAGGCCATGGCCGACGGCTCGTTCGAGGCCAGCGTGCCCGCGCTCATCTCGCTGGGTGTCCCACTCGGCTTGTTCGCGATGATGTATCCGGCAATGACCAACGTGCGCCTAACCGAGGTCGGCGGCGCGTTCCGTTCACCGCGCCAGCTCGGCGTGGTCCTGGTCCTCAACTACCTCGTGGCCCCGTTCTTCATGTACCTACTGGCGACCGTCTTCGTGTCGGACCCGGAACTCCGCACCGGCCTCATCCTCTACGGCCTCGCGCCGTGCATCGCGATGGTCATCGTCTTCACCTACCTCGCCCGGGGCAACACCGCCATGGCGCTGGTCTTCGTGGCCCTCAACTCGGTCATCCAGATGGCCCTCATCCCGGTCTACTCACAGATCCTCATCGGTGATGTGTCGTTCGATGTCCTGGTCGTCTTCCAGAGCGTGCTGCTGTACCTGGGCCTGCCGCTCGCGGCCGGTGTGATTACCCGCCAGGCCGTGGTGCGGCGGCGGGGCGAAGCCGCCATGGACGCGCTCAAGCCCTACCTCAATGGCCTGTCGATCCTGGGCCTACTGTTCACGCTCATCGTGATGTTCGCGCTGAAGGGCGACCTCATCCTCGAGCAGCCGTCGATCGTCGTGGATATGGCCATCCCGATGACCATCTTCTTCGCGGTCATGTTCTTCGTGGCCCTGCTCGTCGGCTCGCGCCTAGGCTTCCCGTACGGCGATGGCGTGGCGGTCGCCTTCAATGCCACAGGGCGTGACTTCGAGATCGCCATCGCCATCGCCATCACCGCGTTCAGCCCGACGGTGGCACTCGCCACGGTGGTAGGTCCGCTCATCGAGGTGCCCATCATGCTCGTGCTCGTATGGTCCGCGATGAGACTGCGGCCACGCCTCTTCCCTGACCGGCCCGACACCCGCTCGGCCACCAAGCTGGAGCCCACCCATGCCCACTGAGACCCCCATCTCGATGGCGCCCCAAGCGGACGCCCAGTCGGCGCCCTGCCCGCGGTTCGACCTGCCCGCGCCCGACGTCACCGAGGCGACAGCCATCGCCGCCTTGCTGGCGGATCCCACGCGCGCCGGCATCCTGACCCTGCTCCGCGACGGTCCCCACTGCGTCTGCGAGTTCGCGGCCACCTTCGATGCCCGTGAGAACAATGTCAGCAATCATCTCGCCAAGCTGCGAGCCGCCGGCCTGGTGCGCACCACGCGGCACCAGGGCGACGCACGCTGGATCTACTACGAGCGCGACGAGGATGCCATCGCGCGAGCGGCCGAGGCGCTCGACCGGATCCTGTAGTGAACACGCTCACGCTCCGTCGCTCCGACCTGCCCTTCTGGCCGACCGCCGCGCTCGCCGTCATCGCCTGGCTGGTGGCCTGGTTCGCAGCCTGGCCGGTGAGTCAGTGGGTCGCCTTCGACCTCCTGGGCCTGGAGCCGGGCAGTTCGTTCGGTGAGGCGGTCGCCTTCTTCTGCTACGACGTGCCCAAGGTCCTGCTGCTCCTGCTGGGCATCGTCACCATCGTCAGCTACCTGCGCTCGTACGTGCCACCCGAGAAGGTTCGCGCCGCCCTGGCTGGCCGCGGTATCGTCATCGGCACCGCCAGCGCCGCCGCCTTCGGCGTGGTCACGCCCTTTTGTTCCTGCTCAGCGGTGCCGCTCTTCATCGGCTTCCTGCAGGCGGGCATCCCGGTCGGGGTGACGCTGGCCTTCCTCATCAGCTCACCCCTTGTCAACGAGGTCGCATTGGTCCTGCTCTTCGGGCTCTTCGGCCCGCAGATCGCGGTGCTCTATCTCGTCGCGGGCCTGTCGGTGGCCATCATCGGCGGGCTCATCCTGGGCCGCTTCCCGCTCGAGCGCTGGATCGAACCGTGGGTGCTCGCGGCGCGCGACGCCGGCGGCCAGCCCGAGATCGTCGTGGCGGGGCCCAGCACCGAGGAGCGTCTGCGCGAGGCCTGGGATTCGACGCGCGATCTGGTGCGCAGGGTGTGGCCCTGGGTCGTCATCGGCATCGGTGTGGGGGCCTTCATCCACGGCTTCGTCCCGACCGACACCATCGTCTCCATCGGCGGGGCGGACAACCCCTTCGCGGTGCCCATCGTCGTCATCCTCGCCGCGCCGCTCTATGCCGGCGCGGCCGGGGTCATCCCCATCGTCGAGACGCTGCTCGACAAGGGCCTGCCACTGGGCACGGTGCTGGCCTTCATGATGGCCACCGTCGCCATCAGCCTGCCCGAGTTCGTCATCCTGCGGCGGGTCGCGCGCATCCCGCTGCTGCTCATCTTCCTCGCGGTCGTCGTCATGGGCATCCTCATGGTCGGCTTCCTGTTCAACGCCCTCGGTTTGTGATGTCGCAGACATCTGAAAGGAGAACACCCATGCTGAAGATCGAAGTCCTCGGCTCCGGCTGTGCCAACTGCCAGAAGCTGGAGAAGAACGCGCGTGAGGCCGTGGCCCTGGCCGGCGTGGAGGCCGAGGTCAGCAAGGTCACCGACTACGCGGAGATCGCCGCGCGTGGCGTCATGACCACGCCCGGCCTGGTCATCGACGGCGAGGTCAAGAGCGCGGGCCGCATCCCCAGTCCGGGTGACATCGCGGAGTGGCTGGTCGCGTCCCAGTAGCGCCAGCGGCGTCGCGGCACGATAAGGACCCTCAGCTCTCCGGTCGTTCAGCTGCTCTCGCCGCCGTCTCGACAGCTACGGCTTCAACGGTCGGGGCAGGCTCGGTCGCCACGCCGTCGGTCGCCACGCCGTCGGTCCCCGATGCTTTGGCCGCGAGGCGCTTGGCCCTGCGTGCAGTCCTGGCCGCCTCCAGCTCTTCGAGCTCCTCCTGGTTCGCCTCGATGACCTGTTCGAGCTTGCCGTCCTTGATGGCCGCCTTGAGCTCCTCGATCTGCAGCTTGCCGTGCTTTACCAGCTGCTTGGCCTTGCGCTTGTTCTTCTTGCGCATGTTCTCACCTTGCTCGTGCAGCTCGGTGATCTCCCGGGGCGAGCCGTCGGCCACGATCTGACCCTTGTCGAGCAGGATGGCGCGCGTGCAGAAGGCTCGGATCCAACTCAGGTCGTGGGTGACCATGACCACGGCCTTGGCCGAGTGCAGCACCTCCGCGATGCGCTTCTTCGACTTCTGCTTGAAGGCGTTGTCGCCCGTGCCCAGGACCTCGTCGAGCAGCAGGATGTCCGGATCGACGGCGGTGGCGATGGCGAATCCGACTCGCGCACGCATGCCGGAGGAATAGGTCTTCATGGGCGCATTGATGAAGGCGCCGATGCTGGCGAACCTGATGATGCCGGGCGTGATCTCGGCCATCATGCGGTGGTCGATGCCCATCAGCGCCCCAGCCAGGGCGATGTTCTCGCGGCCCGTCAACTCGGCGTCGAAGCCAGCCTGCAAGCTGAGCAACGTGGACACGTGGCCGTTCACCTCCACCACGCCCTCCGACGGCTGCAGGATGCCGGCCATCGCCAGGAGGATGGTCGATTTGCCCGAGCCGTTGGGGCCGATGATGCCGACGGCCTCTCCGCGCTTGACCTCCAAGTCGACGTGACGCAGTGCCCAGAAGTGGCCGCGGTTCCGCTTTCGCGGATCGAGCAGGTTGGCGAAGGTCGTGTGCAACTTGGTCTTTTTGGTGAAGTTGAGGTTGTAGCGCACGCCCAGGTCGACGGCTCGGATGGCCAGGTCGCCCAGCGGTGCGGCGACATGGAGGCCGAACTCCTCGGCATCCGGCGCCTCGTTCTCAGCTGCCTCGATTTCCGCGATGGCATCGCGGTCGAGGTGGTTTTCGAAGCGCGAGTTGCCGCGCGCAGGGGAAGGGTTCGACTCGACCCCGGCTGGCTGCTGGCTCATCACAGGACCTTGGCGAAGGCGGGCTCGAGCCGCTTGAAGATGATCGTGCCGATGATGATGATGATGACCCCGATCACGAAGATCACCGCCAGCATGGTGAAGTTGGGAAGCACGGCTTCCCTCCATGCTAGCTGATCGGTGAGCTTGTCCGTATAGAGCCGACCGTAGAGGACCTTGCGATATGACTCCATCAGCAGCGATGTGGGGTTGTACGAGATGATCGTGAAGAGCGTGTCCTTGGGCAACCCCAGGGAGCGGTCCACACTCGCTAGGCCGACCTGCAGACGCTGTCCACGACCGGCGACGTCCATGAAGGACCACAGGATGGGTGAGATCCAGAACAGCAGGCGCATGAAATGGCCGACGACGATGCCGACGTCACGGTAGAAGACCGTGATCGCAGAGAGCATGAAGGTGAAGCCCAGGGTGAACGTGAACTGCACCACCGCGATGAGCGGCACCCACACGACCTGCCAGGTGACGTGGTCGTTGTAGGCGAAGAACCACACGAAGATGAGGACGGCCATGCCGAACAGGAAGCCCACGATCTGCGACAGCGAGAGCGTGACCGGCAGGATGATCCGTGGGAAGAGCACCTGCTTGATGAGCCCTTCCTTGCCCACGACCGCGTTGTTCGAGGCGCCGACGGTCGCGGTGAACCACTTGAACGGCACCATGGCGCTCAACAGGAAGAGCGGGAAGTCAGGCGTGGAGCGCTGGAAGATGACCGTCATCACGAGCACGTAGATGAGCATCGTGATGAGCGGGTCGAGTACCCACCAGACGTTGCCCAGGACGGTGTTGACGCCGCGCTTCTTGATGTCAGCGCGCACCATGTAGCGAATCAACCGACGGCGTGACCACACGTCAGTTATCGCGTTACGGATGAGGG
>JBBSAV010000034.1:0-28497 GCA_038251965.1 Candidatus Limnocylindrales bacterium | reverse complement strand
GGGGCTCGGGCAGCTCTGGCCCGGGGCTCGGGCAGCTCTGGCCCGGGGCTCGGGCAGCTCTGGCCCGGGGCTCGGGCAGCTCTGGCCCGGGGCTCGGGCAGCTCTGGCCCGGGGCTCGGGCAGCTCTGGCCCGGGGTTCGGGCAGCTCTGGCCAGTCGGTCAAGTCTGGGTGATCGCGCGTAGAAACTGGAGCATCACCGTGTTGAAAGCGGACGGACGCTCGGCCACCACCACATGCCCGACGCCGGGCGACACGAAGAGCCGCGCGTCAGGCAGTTGCCGACGCAACCGCACCGCCTGCTCCAGCGGCACCCAGGGGTCGCGATCACCGTAGGCGAGAAGGATGGGCAGGCGCGCCTGGCGCAGCTCCCCAGGGGTGGGCAGACGGCCCGTCACGATGTCATCCCGGATGGCCAGCATCAACTTCTTCCAGGCTCCGGCGCCCTGCTCCCGATCATGCCGCTGAGCGAGGCGGCGCGCCCATGCAGGATCCTCGCGTTCGATCTTGTCGGGATCCATGAGGCCACGCGCCACGCTCGCCCGCGGCTCACGCTCCACACCAAGCGCGGCCACGACGGCGCTGATGACACGCTCTGGGTGGGCCATGGCCAGGGAGAGCGCCGTACCTGCGCCCATCGAGAGGCCGCCGACGTGGAAGCGCTCGAGTCGCAGTGCGTCGGCAAAGGCGACCGCATCGGCCAACAGCATCTCATGACTCCAACCCTGGTCGGTGTCCCAACGAGTGGCGGCGTGGCCACGCGCATCGGGCAGGTAGAGCGTGAAGTGGTTCCGCAACGACGGCCGTTGCGCCGCCCAGTCCTCGGTCGCTGACGAGGTGGCCGCGTGGAGCAGCACCAGTGGTGGACCCTGGCCCTCCATGGTGTAGCTGATGTCGATGCCGTTGGCGGCGATGGTGGTCATAGCCGCGATGTTCGCACGTCGGGGCTGGTCCGCTGTCGAGGAGTCCGCTGTCGAGGAGTCCGCTGCCGAGCAGTCTCGCTGCCGAGCAGTCTCGCTGCCGAGCACGTAGGCTGTGCCGCCTCATGCCGACTGACGACCGCCCCAACGGCGAAGAACGTCCCCCCAGCGATGAGATCCGCGTGCGCCGCGCCGCGCACCGAGGCAGTTACGACCGCGACGCCATCGCGCGCATCGTGGATGCCGCGCTCATCGCCCACGTCGCGACCATCCGCGACGGCAAACCCCTCGTCATCCCCATGCTGGCGGTGCGAGATGGAGACTGGCTGCTGCTGCACGGCTCACCTGCCGCCGGCACCATGCGGCGCGGCCGGGCACAGCCGGTCTGCGTCGAGATGACGCTCCTCGACGGGCTGGTGCTGGCGCGATCGGCCTTCCACCACTCGCTGAACTACCGCTCCGTGGTCATCATCGGCGAAGCCGAACTCATCGACGAC
This sequence comes from Candidatus Limnocylindrales bacterium, assembly GCA_038251965.1. Classification (GTDB taxonomy): domain Bacteria; phylum Chloroflexota; class Limnocylindria; order Limnocylindrales; family CSP1-4; genus JAFMJV01. The sequence continues at coordinate 27,082 of JBBSAV010000034.1, read as the reverse complement.
GAAGACGAACGTGCTCGCGCTCTCAGGTTGTTCGTGGAGCGCCTGGTGCCCGGTCGCGGAGCGCAGCTTCGTGCCACGACGCAGGCAGAGGTCCGTAAGACGGCCGTGATGCGCATCTCGCTCGAGCAGGCCTCAGCCAAGGTGCGCAACGGTCCTCCGGGCGATGACGAGGACGACTACGCCCTACCCATCTGGGCAGGCGTGCTGCCGGTCAGCACCCACATCGGAGAGCCCCTGCCGGACCCGCGCCTCGCTCCTGACATCGAGACGCCGAAGAGCGTACGCGACCTCGCCGACACCACGCGCTGAGCGGCCCACGCGCTCGCCGAGAACACGTGCTGGGCGGTCCACACGCCGGGTGATCAGCCCTCCTTGAACGCCTGGTAGAGCCCCGGCAGCACCGCCGACGGGTCAGCATAGAAGGCGTCGCCATCGACCTCCATGCGAGCCCGTGCCGAGGGCGCAGAGATCAGCGGGCGGCCCGCGATGAAGTCGGCGATCACCTTGGCATGTGGCTTGAGCGAGCCATCCGGACGCACCAGCCCGAAGTGGCGCTCATGCAGCTTGGTATTGCAGGGCGGCCGGTCCCACAGCTGCTCGTGATAGTCGGCGAAGCACCACACCATGGCTCCACGAGAGCCGACCTCCACCAGCCGAGGCAACACCGCCTCAAGATGCTCAGCCAACACCAGCTCGGACAGCATGATCTGGCGCGACACGCCACCCGGCTCGCGCCACTCCCAGGTGGTCGTGTCAGAACCGGGAGGCGCGGTGCAGGCGCCAAACTCCTCCATCATCGTGGGCTTGCCCGAGAGCGCCGCGGTCAGTGCGGTGGCGAAGGGGACGGTGTCGGGGTCCAGTGCCGCGGCGCCGAAGTTGGCATAGATGGGATAGGTGTGCATGACCGCGAAGTCGGCCTCGACGAACATGCGATCGGCGCGCAGGCGGTTCGCACTCGACATCAGCGAGGGCGAATGCAGCCCCACCGTGCGATGGCGCCGTGGGTCGAACTCCCCGATGACCCCGAACATCCGCTCTGCCCAGGCCGGCCCGGCGACATCATCGGGTGGGACCGCGAAATTGTCGGGCTCGTTGCCCAGGTTCCAGGCCCACACGCCCGGGTGGTCGTGCAACCGGCCCACGACGCTGCGCAGCAGCAGCTCCGCGGCGTCCAGCGCAATGGGGTCGAGATAGGGATTGCGGTACGGCCCGGCATCGCGGTTCGCGCCACTGATGACCTGCCGCCCCTCCGGCACGGGCTCACTGCCACCCAAGAGCCACGAGGGCGCCCAGTTGGGACCACTCATGTGGCCAGTGAAGAGCGTCACATCGAGGCGGAGGCGACGTTCTGCCGCCACATCCGCCACCGTTTCAAGATCGGCCAGCGCCTGCTCCGAGACGACGGTCGGCACGGGCTGGAAGTCCTCCCACAAGAGGAAGATGCGCACAAGCGTCATGCCCAGACCGGCGATGATATCGAATTCGGCCGCCACCTCGTCCCGGTCGAAGTCCTTCCACCAGTACATCGCCTTGCGGCGCGGCCAGTAGTTGACACCCATCGGGAAGGGCTGCCCGATGGCGAGATCGCCGGGGCCGAGATCGCTGGCGCTCATCGGTTCGCGCACCTCACCCGTTCACCAGCACGAGCTCGAAGACACGAGCATCGAAATCACCTCGACCCTGCGATTCCCAAGCGTGATCGTCGAGGAACAGGCCGGTCGCCATGAGCTCGTCGCCGCCGCGCTCCATGGTGTTGGCGCGACTGAGCCAATCGTCTCTTTCGGGCCAGACGCTGATCGCGTAGCTTGCCGCCGCGTCGAGACCACGCAAGGGCAACAGCGACGGCCCCGGCAGTGGTCGTGCCAGCGTACGGTACCAACCCACCAGCGCGTGACTGGCATCGTCGGCCACCACCATCCAGGCCGTCTCGTTGCGGTCGCGCTCGAAGGGGCTGCGGAGACGGTGGAAGCGGCCTCCATGCAGCAGATCGCGATGCTGCTTGTACCAGGCGATCTGTCCCTTCACGGCCTCGTGCTCCACGTCATCGAGCTTGCGCGGGTCGAGCTCGTAGCCGAGGTTGCCGAAGAACGCCACCGCAGCCCGGGTATCGAGCGGAGTCAGACGACCGACCTGGTGGTTGGGCACCGCCGAGACATGCGCGCCGAGCGCCACCAACGGATAGACCAGCGAACTGCCGAACTGGATGCGCTGGCGCTCGACGGCATCGGTGTCGTCGCTGGTCCACACCTGCGGCGCGAAGGCCAGCATGCCTGGATCGTTGCGGCCACCCCCGCTGGCGCAAGACTCGAACAGGATGTCCGGGAAGCGCTCGGTGAGGCGAGCGTAGAGGTCGTAGACGCCCAACATGTAGCGGTGGAAGAACTCGTTCTGCCGTTCCGGCGGTAGGGAGGCACCATACGGCTCGGTGATGACGCGGTTCATGTCCCACTTGACGTAGGCGATGGGCGCGCTGTCGAGCACCGCACCGATGACGCGCTCGAGGTAGTCGACGACCTCGCGGTTGGACAGGTCCAGCACATACTGGTTGCGGATCTCCGAGCGTGGGCGCCCCGGGAAGCCGACGGCCCATTGGGGATGCTCCTCGAAGAGCCGGCTCCGGGGATTGACCATCTCCGGCTCGATCCAGATCCCGAACAGGAGCCCCAGCTCGTTGATGCGGCTGACCAGGTCAGGCAAGCCAGACGGCAACTTGCGCAGGTCCACGGTCCAGTCACCGAGCGATGAGGTGTCGTCGTCACGCTGACCGAACCAGCCGTCGTCGAGCACGAAGAGCTCGGCTCCAAGGTCCCGCGCCGCGACGGCCATCTCGACGAGGGCATCCTCATCGAAATCGTAGTAGACGCCCTCCCAACTGTTGAGCAGGACCGGCCGCGGCTTGTCACGCCAGCTGCCGCTCACCAACCGTTCGCGGTACAGCCGGTGGTAGGCGTCCGACACACCGCCGATGCCCTCATCGGACCAGACCAGGACCGCCTCGGGGATCTGCAGGTCCATGCCTGGCGAGATCTGCCAGCGAACCGTGTCGGGGTCGAAGCCGATGCGCGCACGCACGGTGTCGTAGGGATCGACCTCGACCTGCGCGAGGAAGTTGCCCGAGTACACCAACGACATGCCGATGGCCTCGCCGGCGGCCTCCGAGGTGGAGGGTCGGTGCAACAAGATGAAGGGGTTCTGCTGGTGGCCGCTGGAACCACGCTGGCTGCGTACGGCACGGGTACCGGGGACGAGCGGGGCATCGGTGATCTGCGTCTCGCGGCCCCAGGCACCAGTGAGCTGCAGCAGGTGCCAGTCAGGATCGGGTAGATCCAGGCTCGCGCTCATGGCCGTCGTCAGCTTGACGTCAGCAGCGCCATCGTTGGTTACGCGCATGCTTCGGGTGATCACCGGTCGGTCGGCGTAGATGGTGGTGAGCAGTCGGACCTGCAGGTTGGAGTTGCCATCGACCAGCATGATCTCGACGGTGTCCGCTTCGGTGTCGGCGTCGGTGTAGGTACTTGGCAGTCCATCCAGTGGTGGCTTCCCCGGGATCAGTCGGTGCTCGCGGTACACCAGGTCGAGCACAGTGCTGCCATCGGCATGTCGCACGGTGAGAGCCGGGATACGGAAGTCACCACTTCCGGCGGTCGGTAACTCCAGCGGCGTCGGGTCAAGGACCTGGTTGAAGCGCGTGATGAACGATCGGCGCAGCAGGTGCGCGTAGTCGCGGTCGGTGGCCAATCGGGGGCCGAGATAGAGGTGCGCCAACGTACCTGACTCGAGCACCCGCATGACATAGCTGATGCGATCGTTGTGCAGATGTAGTTGGCGTCCATCCTTGCGCCACTCGATGGGCATGCTCGACGGGCTCCTTCCTTGGGGGCGATGGTACGCTGCCTCGACAAGCCCAGCGTGACGTATGTGTCGGAAGTAGCTACGATACGATTCGTTCTGGAACAAAGCATGTACGTGAGGAAGTATGTCCGTGAAGAAGATCATCGTCGCTGCCGCTCTGGTAATGAGCCTGGCAGTCATCGGCTGTAACGACGACAAGGCCACGCCCGAGCCCACCACGCAAGCTGAGGCTGTCGAGTCCATGGCCGCTGAGGCTGTCGACGCTATCGAGTCCATCACCGCTGAGGTCGTTGACGCCGCGGCCACCGACGCTGTCGAGTCCATGGCCGCTGAGGTCGTTGACGCCGTGGCGTCTCCCGCCTCCTAGTCCGGCGTCCAGCTGATATGGAGGAGCCGCCCGGGCACACCGGGCGGCTTTCCTGATTCCGGCTCTCTTCCGTTGCGGCGCACAGCCGGGGTCCGTCAGCGTCAGTCGGGCTCGTCAGCCCGCCTCGGGGTCGTCAGCCCCAGTCGGGCTCGTAGGGCAGCCGTGCCACCACCCAGTAGCCGCGCTCCTCGCCGGGGCCGGCATCGAGCGTGCCACCGAGCCGCACCACCTCGTCCCTGGCCGCCACCAGCCCAGCGGTCTCGGCGGCCACGTCGGCGTCAGCGCTGACGCCATCGTCGACGACTTCGACCTGCAATTCGTCGGGCTCGTAGCGGATGATCACGTTCGACTGCGCCCCGGTGGTGCCATTGAGCGTCGCTATCAGCGCCTCGTGCACGACCCGATAGGCGACCGCGTCCAGATCGGGGGTGAGCGGCAACGGCCGGCCTTCGACGCGGATGGCCACGGGCACGCCGGCCGCCGTGACCTGCTCAGCCAGGAAGTCGACATCGGACAGTCCCGGCTGTGGCTCTGGCAGCGGTGTGCCATCGGGCGAGAGCAGCAAACCGGTGATCCGTTGTGCCTCCTCCAGCGCTTCGGTGCCCGCAGCCTCGACCACCGCCAGGGCCCGATGGGCCGCCCGCGGATCGTCGTCGAGCGTGCGGCACGCCTCGCGCGAGTGAAGGACGACCGCGCTCATGGCGCGTTCGATGACATCCCGCAGCTCGCGAACGAGCTCGTCGCGGCCGGCTGAGTCCGGCGCCGCGACACCACCTTCCCAATCCAGCTCGCCGGCTACGCGCTCATCGCCGCGCCCGGCTCGGATGCTGCGGACGGCAAGGCCCAGCAACCAGGCACCCAGCAGGGAGAAGGCAGGCACGGCGTGCACATCCGGATCGAGCGTTCCCTCGAACGAGCGCGCGACCACGAGGCTCGCCGTCACACCGACGCCGAGGGCGCCGACCTGCCCGACTCGGCCACCACCCCATGCACCGACCGAATACGCCGCCAGCACGAGTCCGGCCATGAGGCTGTACAAGGGCTCCGCGCCAGCATGCCCTGCCACGGCCAGTCCGGCGATACCGAGTGTCATCGGCACCAACGGGAAGCGGGTGCGCATCGCCAGCGACAGCAGGAAGGCCAGCCACGTGGCCACGACCGCCGTCTCCTCGGGCTCGACCCCGGCCAGGAGCGGCGTGCCCGCCACGCTCGCGGTCGCCCGGTAGACCTCGACAAGGAATGCAGCCGCCAGCACGATCGCTACGAGCGTGTCGACATGCGCGCGCAGGAAACGGAGCAGGCTCACGCGTGGAGGCTACCGCGCCGTCAGCGGGCGCTGCCGTCCCAGTATCGTTGCGCCAGGGCCCAGGCGTCCTTGCCGCACTCCGAGCCCATGGCGCGACCGCGCAGGTCGTCAGCCTTGATGTGGATGCCGCCATACAGGCGCGAGATGCCAGCCTGGTCGGAAGCGTCGTAGTAGGTGGCCCACTGCAGCTCGATGTCCTGGCTCGGGCCTTGCTCGAACTTGAGCGAGCCGGCCGGGATGGTCCACGTGCCAAGCCCGCCGGGGAAGTACTCACTCCCTGTCATCGCCGCGAGCACCTCGGCCGCGGCCCGGCTGAAGGCCGAGTGGCCGCTGACGTAGCCGGCGAAGGCCGGCGTCACGAAGGTCGCCTTCTGGTACGGCACCCACTCGACCGCACGGATCCAGTCCACCCCGCCGAGCTCGTCGACGGGGTCCTCGGGACCGCCGGTCCAGGCGAGGATGGCGACCTCGCCGAGGTGCTCGGCGAGGTGCTCGTGGCGCTCGCCGGGCGTCGAGGACACCGCCGTGATGAGCTCGACCTCGCCATCGATGAGAGGCAGGCCCTCGGGGTCGTACGAAGGCAGGGCCGGGTCGCTCGACTGGCCCAGGCCGCCCATGAAGCGGATCATGGCGATAGGCCGGGTGAAGTCGTAGTAGCCCTTCGCACCCCAGGCGGCGATCGCGGCATCGTGCACCGCGCCGTTGAGCGCGAGGTAGAGCTTGACGTCCCACTCGAGCGGGTCGAGCGGCTCGCCGCTGCCGCCGATGCGGCGCTCGAAGCCGGGTGAATCGGTGACCGCGTTGGCGAGCGTGTTCCAGTGGCCCGGCGGCGTCTCGGAGGCGGGACCGTCAGCCCAGAACTCGGCGACCGCCCGGCCGAAGTCGGCCTGCAGCACCGGCTCTGGCGCATAGGGCTCCCCGGTCACGGGGTTGAGCTCGTACCCGGAGCCGTCGTTGGTACCGAGGGTGTTACCGCCCAGCGATGCGGGGGAGATGTCGACGACGACGCCGTCGCGCGGGTCGAGCAGGCTGCTGAAGGCGACGACCTCCTCGGCCTGGGCCTTGAACGTGGCATCGCTGGCCGGGTCGCCGAGGTAGGGTGGTGGCCCCGGGTCGACAGGGACGCCGATGTCGGACGGGGGCAGGGCGAACGAGGTGACGTGGCCCCAGTGCTGGCCCACGAAGTGCTGCGGTCCGAAGGGCAGGAGCTGGCCGTTCTGGGCGATGGCCGTCTCGAGCGCCAGCGGCTGCCAATGGTTGGGTTCCTGCATGACCGTCCCCGGCTCCGCCACGACCATGGGCTCGTTGACCGGACGGTAGCCCTGCTTGGGGTAGGCGTAGCCCTGCTGCTCGCGCGAGCCGTCCTTGAGGCCGGCCTTGATGATGCGGTCGGCGATGCGGTTGCCGAGGGCGGCCGCCGAGTCGCCACGCGTGCTGGTGCGATCGGTGGGGTAGCAGAGGGCGGCCATCAGCTCGTCGAACTGACGCAGGCTGTCCTCGCCGCCGACGGCGTCCCTGTAGCGGTGCGACAGCACCCGATAGGCGGCATAGCTGACGGCCTTGTTGCGGGCCGGGGTGGGGTCGTCGAGCGGGATCTTCTCCTTGACGAAGACGCCGTCCGCGAGAGGGTCGTAGGCGGCCCAGGCATCCCACATCGCAGCGGACGTGTGATAGAGATTGCGCGCGTGCACCGTCGGGGCCGGGAAGTCGCGGCGGATGGCATCGAGCAGCGCCTCGTCCCACAGGCGGGCGACCGACTTGTTGGGATCGGTGGTTCGGACGCAGGTGGCGGGATCGATAGGCTCGATGGCCGGCGGGGCCAGGCTAGAGGGGGTGGTCGGTTCGTTCTGCACGCCTGGCGCACCGGTCATGGTCGTGGCCGAGGCCAGCGCCAGCGGCTCGGCCGCCCCGCGTTCGATGCGCAGGCGCTGGTCGGCGGCGACAGGCATCCATTCGCCCTGCTCTCCGTCAGGCCAGGTGACGCGCACCCTGGCCTTGCCGGCGTCACCCAGGCCGAAGTGCATCGGATCCAGGGCCCCAGAGACGTGGCCGCCACCGACGGTGACCTCACGAACCAGGTCGAGGTCACCGGCGCGTACCTCGATCCACGAACCGATGGCGTCGCTGTTGACTGCGTCCTGGGCCAGCTCGACATCCAGCCAATGGCCCATCGGTGTCGGCTCCATGGCGGTGCCGGCACCGGCATTGCGCCAGATCCGGGCGGGCGCGGCCCGGGCTACCTCGACGAGGTCGAGCAGGCCGTCATTGTTGAGATCGGTGAGGGCAGCGCCGCGCGTCTTGTCGTAGTGGACGATGCCGGCCTCGATGGCGCCCTCGGCCCACGTGCCATCAGGCTGGCCGATGAGCAGGTTGCTGGGATCATCCGCAGCGTGGTCGGGCATGGCGTCGACATTGCCCTTGGCGACGTAGAGATCGAGGCGCCCGTCGTTGTTGACATCATCGAACTCGGCATGCCAGGCAGTGGACGGCAAGCCCTCGTCCTTGCCGGCGAACGGCTGAGCGACATCGACGCCACGAGCGTAGGCGGTGTCACCAAAGGTCGGATGGTCCGGTCCATCGGCCAGCTCTCGGAGTCGGTTGCCGGCCATCGTCGAGATGAAATACTCGGGGTATCCATCACCGCTGACGTCAGCACTGGCGATACCCATGCCGAAGACGCTCAGGAAGTCCCAGCCATCGTCGCGCGTGTAGGCTCGCGCCGGCGTCTCCGAGGCCACCTGCCAGAGCTGCTCCTCGCCCTCGCCGGGCCGGTAGTACTGGCGGTCGTTACTGACGCGCAGGTCGCGGCGGCCCGAGCGGTCCCAGTCGCTGAAGAGCATCGACAACGTGCAATGGCCGGGTATGACCTCCGGCTCGGTATACCCGGCGCGCCCGGGCCGGAAGAGTGCGTTGTCGTCGCACTCGGGAGTCTCGCCGTCGCCGACGATGGTCAGGTAGTCCCCGACCGCCAGCGTGGGGAACGCCTCTCCGTCCTGCCACTTGGCGCTGAAGGCCGTGCTCCAGTCGTCTGCACCGTCGAAGCCCCAGGCTTCATTGGCCCGCTCGAAGCGACAACCGCCCAAGCCACGCAGCAACACGTTCTCAGCACGCCGCAGCACGGCCAGGTCGGTGTGGCCGTCGCTGTCGATATCGATGGGATAGGCACCGGTGACCTCGGTCAGATCGGTCGCGTCGCTGTGGACCTGCTCGAAGGCGAGCGGGCCACCCATGGCGCTCGTGTTCCGATACAGACCCGCCGAATCGGCGCCGCCCGCGAAGTAGAGGTCCTGCAGGCCATCATCGTCGCAATCGAGCACGGCCACGCCGCCGCCGGTGAAGAACTGCCACGGCCCGCTGTAGCTGTGGTCGACGCCGGTGCCCGCCTCCTCCACGAAGAGGGGCACCGCCGGCGCATCGGATCGGGCCTCGCCTCCCGCGGCGTCCGTCGCAGCGCCGACGGCAGGTGCGGCCAGCGCGATCGATAGGAGCGCCGCGACAGCGGCATGGACGGTTCGCGACATGGTGGCGTCAGTCTAGCGACGCACGGTATCGGGGTGGGTTACGCCATGTCGATGCGGACGTCGTCGGCCACGCCGCCCAGCATGGTGTAGTCGGTCGGCGCGGTCTGCAGCAGCGAACCGGGCACGAACTCGCTCACCGGGCCGTGCGCCACGAGGCGGGCGATGAAGCGCTGCCAGGAGACGCCACCACCAAGGTCACCGTCCAGCCAGAAGCTGCGCCGCGCCGCACCAAGGATCTCAGCCGGGCCGATGGTGGCCGCCTTGGGCGGCACCGCCGACCAGTCGCCACCGAAGGAGTGCAGCGCGTTCTGCATGACCGTCATGGGCGTGAGCTCCACGATGCGCGGACCGGCCGCCTTGTAGGCGTCGAGGTCGCCGGCGAACTCATGGCCGAGATCCGATTCCCAGAAGGCGATGTGGCCACACCAGCCGATGCCCCCGTAGCAGGTGTCAGCACCGCCGAGCGCCGCGATCCGCTCGCCGTAGCCCTCGATGGTGTCGGTGGTGGGGAAGTGGATCTGCTGCTCAGGAGGTCGAAGCTCGGCGTCGATACGGTCGAAGAAGACCTCGTACATGGTGCGCTTGAACGAGCCTTCCCAGGACGTCGGCGCCGTGACCCCGTCCTCGTCGGCGTACTCGTCCATGTTGAAGGTGTGGACATGATGCATGGTGAGCCGACGTTCGTTGATCATGGCCACGGCCTTGGTGAACTGCGGCACCGGACCCACCGGCAGGATGAGCACGCAATCGCGGCCCTCCTCACGCGTGATCTCGATACGCGACACGATGTCGTTCGCGAAGGCGGTGTAGAAGGCGTCCCGATCGTCCTCGACGCGGATGCGGAACTCGGGGTTGGGGTGCTGGGTGATCTCCGAGCGTGGGATGGCACGCACGCGGGCCAACTCGACGGTGTCGCGGAAGTCGATGAACGTGGCAAGGTCGTAGGTGAACGTGCTCATGTGCCCTCCTGGCGCTGTATCGATCGGTCGCCTGAAGCATCGCACATGCAAACGTTGACATCAGGGCCGTCCGCATGCGGTAATCGGGTCCTGACGGAACGCCGCCGCCCCGATCTCCGGGTCGATCCGTTCCAGCAGTGAGGAGGTTCACTCTGATGCGTGGGCTGAAGCAGGGAATGGCAGGGCTGCTGGCCCTGAGCGTGGCCGCCGCGGGCGTCGTGACCACGGTCGGCGTCGCCGCTGCCCAGGACGACGATCCACTCGTGATCGGCGTGGCCTGGAACAACTTCCAGGAGGAGCGCTGGGCGAACTGGGATGAACCGGCCATCAAGGCCGCCCTCGACGCGGCCGGTGCGGAGTACATCTCGACCGATGCCGCGTCATCCATCGAGAAGCAGCTGACCAACGTGGAGGCGCTGATCAACCAGGGAGCCGACGCGCTCATCATCCTGGCGCAGGACAACGTGGCCATCATGCCGGCCGTGACGGCCGCGCTTGACGAGGGCATCCCGGTCATCGCCTATGACCGCCTCATCGAGGACCCGGGCGTCTTCTACATCACCTTCAATAACGTCGAGATCGGCCGCATGCAGGCGCGCGCGATGCTGGATGCCGCGCCAGAGGGCAACTACGTCTTCATCAAGGGCAACGCCGCCGACCCCAACTCGGACTTCCTGCGCGAAGGCTCACAGGAGGTGCTGCAGGACGCGCTCGATAGCGGCGCCATCACCATCGTCGGCGAACAGTACACCGACAACTGGGATCCGGCCGTTGCCCAGCGCAACATGGAGCAGATCCTGACCGACGTCGACAATGACGTGCAGGCGGTCGTGGCCCAGAACGACGGCACCGCCGGTGGCGCCATCGCGGCGCTCGATTCCCAGGGTCTCGCGGGTGAGGTCCCGGTCTCCGGCCAGGACGCCGAGGGCGCTGCCCTGAACCGCATCGCCAAGGGCACCCAGACCCAGACCGTGTGGGTCGATGCGCGCGCCGAGGGCAAAGCAGCTGCCGAAGCGGCAGTGGCGCTGGCCCAGGGTGCGGCGGTCGAGGACATGGAGGGGATGACCATCTTCTCCGACGGTCCCGAAGGCGTCGACGTGCCGGCCATCCTGCTTGACCCTGTCTCGGTCACGAAGGACAACCTGGGCGAGCTCATCGATGCCGGCTGGATCAGCCAGGAGGAGCTCTGCGCAGGCGTCGAGCCCGGCGCCGTTGCAGCCTGTCCGTAGTCCCTCACTGACCGCAGGCTGATCCCCGAACGATCCGCACGTCCGTCCGGCAGACAGCTGGACGGACGTGCGCCTGCGAAAGGAGCTGACATGACCCGCGCGCGGCTCGAGACCATCGGGCTCCCGGACTTCGGCATGCCCAGCGCCATGCCGACCCTGCCAGACGGGCTGTATGCCCAGCGCTTCGCGCTCGTCCGAAGGCGCCTGGTCGAACGTGGCTACGACGCGCTGGTGGTCTATGCCGATCGTGAGCACAGTGCCAACCTGAGCTACCTCACTGGCTTCGACCCGCGCTTCGAAGAGGCGTTGCTGATCATCGGTGACGCTTTCGAACCACTGCTGCTGACCGGCATCGAGTGCGTCGGCATGGCGCGCAACGCACCGCTGCCGATGCGTGTCGAGCTTGCGCCCGACTTGAGCCTGCCGGGCATGCCGCGGCCGGATGCCCGCGGACTCGATGAAGCTCTGACCGCGGAGGGCATCGGGCCCGGTTCCCGCGTCGGCGTGGCCGGCTGGAAGGCGCAAGTCGACCGGCGCTGGCTGGAGACGCCGGCCTTCGTCATCGACACCCTCCGCCTCCTCGTCGGAGACGAGGGGCTGGTGGAAAACGCAGGTGACATCTTCAGCGACCCCGCCAGCGGCCTGCGGGCCACCAATGAACCTGAGCAGCTGGCTCTCATGGAGTACGCCGCCTGCCAAACGTCCGAGGGCCTCAAGCGGATGCTTTCCGGGCTTCGACCGAGCATGACCGAGCAGGATGCGGTGCGGCTCCTGGGCTGGGGCGGCTCTCCCCTCTCCTGCCACATGATGCTGTCGAGCGGTGAGCGCGCGCGACTGGGGATGCTGAGCCCGACCGACCGGGTCATCGAGCGAGGTGACCGCTTCACGGTGGCCTATGGCCTGTGGGGCGCACTCGACTGCCGAGCCGGCTTCGTGGTCGCGGATGCAAGCGACCTGCCGGCCAGCATCCGCGACTACGTGGAGAAGCTGGTGGCACCCTACTTCGACGCCGTGGCCGAATGGCTCGAAGCGCTCCGAGTCGGGCTTCCCGGAGGCGACCTGCACGCCATCATCGCGAAGCACCTGAGCGATCCGTTCTTCGGCATCTTCCTGACGCCCGGGCATCTCATCGGCCTCGAAGAGTGGGTGCATTCGCCCATCGGGCCCGGCTCCACGGTGCAGCTGCGCTCGGGCATGGTCCTTGAATCAGACGTCATCCCCGCTACCGGGACCGAGTACTTCACGACCAACGTGGAAAGCCCCTTCGCACTCGCCGACGAGATGCTGCGGTCCGAACTGGCCGACCGTTACCCGGAGATGTGGACGCGCGTCCTGGCCCGACGGTCGTTCATGTCAGACGCTCTCGGGATCGACCTGCATCCCGACGTGTTGCCGTTCTCGAACTTGCCCGCGTACCTGGCACCGTTCCTGCTACGTCCTGACCGTGCCATGACCAGACGGACCCACTGAGCAAGGCCCCGCGCCCGATGGGGCAAGCACCGACTTCGAGCTCGGCGCAGATGTGTTGGTACGCGTGTTTCAGCGTGCGGTAATCTGATGTCGGAGGAACGTAACCGTTCCCGCACCGGAACGAGACCGTTCCCTCACGTGAGGGGGACGAGCCCCGTTCCACAAATAGGAGGAGGACCGCGAATGCGGAATACCAAGAAGGGCGTCGTCGCGCTGATGGCGCTGACTGTCGCCGCCGCTGGCACCATGGCCAGCATGGGCGCTGTCGTCGCCCAGGACGATGGGCTCGTCGTCGGCGTGTCCTGGAACAACTTCCAGGAGGAGCGCTGGGCGCTTCGTGATGAGCCGGCTATCAAGGCCGTGCTCGATGCCGCCGGTGCACAGTACATCTCCACGGACGCCGCGTCGTCCGCCGAGAAGCAGGCGACCGATATCGAACAGTTGATCACCCAGGGCGCTGATGCCATCATCGTTCTGGCCCAGGACAATGAGGCCATCTTGCCAGCCATCGAGGACGCCCTCTCGCAGGGCATCCCCGTCGTCGCCTATGACCGCCTCTTCGAGACCGCTACCCCGGGTGCCTACTACGTCACCTTCGACAACGTCGAGGTCGGCCGCATGCAGGCGCGTGCCATCGAGGCAGCAGTTCCCGCGGGCAACTACGTCTTCATCAAGGGCAACTCGGCAGACCCCAACGCTGACTTCCTCCGCGGTGGCCAGCAGGAGGTCCTGCAGGCCGCCATGGACGCTGGCGACATCGTCAACGTCGGCGAGGCGTATACCGACAACTGGGATCCGGCCGTTGCCCAGCGCAACATGGAGCAGATCCTGACCGACAACGACAACAACGTCGATGCGGTCGTGGCCTCCAACGACGGCACCGCCGGTGGTGCCATCGCCGCTCTCGCGGCGCAGGGCCTCGATGGCGTCGTCGCGGTCTCCGGCCAGGACGCGGACAACGCCGCCCTCAACCGTGTGGCGCTCGGCACCCAGACCGTGACGGTCTGGAAGGACGCCCGTGACCTCGGCAAGGCTGCCGCTGAGATCGCTCTCGCCGCTGCTGCTGGCGAGGATCCCGCAGGCCTGTCCACCTTCTCCGATGGCCCCAAGGGCATCGAGATGCAGTCCGAGCTGCTGGCCCCGACCCCGATCGAGCAGGACAACCTGCAGTTGGTGGTCGACGCGGGCTGGATCAGCCAGGACGAGCTTTGTGCCGGTGTCGAGGCCGGCACCGTCGAAGCCTGCGGCTAGGCTTCCTCACTCCGTAAACCGGTACGCGCCCTGCACAGGCCAAGAGCCTCGCAGGGCGCGTACTCTTTTCCGGGATATGACACGACACACAGCCACAGGTGGGAAGAAGCCGCATGAGTGATACCCCGGCGACTCCTGTCCAGACGCCGGCCACGGGTTCGTCGCGGCCGACCAACGGTTCCGGCCGCGACAGCTTCAGCGAGTTCAAGCGCGCCGGCGGGGCGCTCTATCGTTCGGCAGAGGTGGACGGCCGGCTGCTGGGCCTGATGATCGCACTGGCCCTGGCCTGGATCATGTTCGACATCCTCTCCAAGGTCTTCGGCCAGGGTGGCGACTCCATCTTCGGCGGTAGCTTCCTGACGCCGCGCAACCTCTTCAACCTGTCGGTGCAGACCGCCTCGGTGGCGGTGATGGCCACCGGCATGGTGCTCATCATCGTGTCGCGCAATATCGACCTCTCGGTCGGCTCGCTGCTGGGGTTCCTGGCCATGGTCATGGCCACCGTGCAGAAGGAGATCCTGCCCGACATCATCGGATTTGACAACTCACTCACCTGGATCATCGCCCTGGCCGTGGGCATCGCACTAGGTGCGCTCATCGGCTCCGGCCAGGGCTTCCTCATCGCGTTCCTGGGTATCCCTTCGTTCATCGTGACCCTGGGCGGTATGCTCGTTTGGCGCGGCGGCGCGTTCCTGCTCGCCAGCGGGCGAACCATCGCGCCCCTCGATCCCAATTTCAGCGCCATCGGCGGTGGCACGCAGGGCTCACTTGGCCGCTTGGGCATGGACCTCGGGGTGGGCTCGGCCACCTTGAGCTGGTTACTCGGGATCCTGGTCGTGGTGGGCCTGGTCGTGCTGGTGGTGATGGCACGTCGGCGGCGCCAAGCGTTCGAGTTCCCGACCCGGCCGCGGTGGGCGGAGGCGCTCATCGTGGTCGTGGGATCTGTGCTCGTGCTTGGTGGCGTCTGGTTGGTCAACGCCTACGAATGGCCCATCCGTGTGGCGCAACGCTATGCCGAATCGGTCGGCATCGAGGTACCGGATGGTGGACTCATCCTCTCCACCGGCATCGCCTATCCGGTGCTCATCATGATCGCCGTCGCCGCCGTCATGACCTGGATCGCCCGCCGCCGCCAGTTCGGCCGCTACGTCTACGCCATCGGCGGCAACCCTGAGGCAGCGGAGCTGTCCGGCATCAACGTGCGCCGCACGATCCTGCTGACCTTCACCCTCATCGGTGTGCTGGTCGCCATCAGCGCCGCCATCACCTCTGGTCGCCTGGATGCCGCCACGAATGCGCTGGGCCAGTGGAACGAGCTCTTCGTCATCGCCGCTGCGGTCATCGGCGGCACTTCATTCGCGGGCGGCATCGGCACCATCCCGGGCGCCATCCTGGGTGCGCTCTTCATGCAGACCCTCCAGTCGGGCATGGTGCTCATCGGCTTTGACACCGCACAGCAGAACGTCGTCGTCGGCATCGTCCTGGTGGTCGCCGTCGGCATCGACACCGCCTATCGCAGGAGGGCTTCCTCATGACCGTCGAAGACTGGGCCACAGCGTCCGAAGGCGCACCCGCGCCTGAGCCCGAAGCGGAGGTGCGCGCACGGGTCGACACCAGCGGCACGCCACTCGTGGAGATGCGCAACATCCGCGTCGCCTATGGTGGCGTGCACGCCGTCGATGATGTGAGCATCGACCTGTACCCCGGTGAGGTCGTAGGCCTGGTCGGTGGCAACGGTGCCGGCAAGTCCACCTTGATGAAGGCCCTGTCGGGTGCTCATCCGCCAGATAGCGGCCAGATCCTGGTCGATGGCAAGCCGGCGGAGATCGGCAACCCGCGCCAAGCCAAGCGCTACAACATCGAGACCATCTACCAGACACTCGCCCTGGCTGAGAACCAGGATGCGCCGGCCAACATGTTCCTGGGCCGCGAGCTCAAGACGCGCATGGGCAACCTCGATGACGCGTCCATGGAGGCAGCGACGCGTGAGGTCATCGCGCGCCTCAATCCCAACTTCCAGAACTTCAAGTCGCCGGTGCAGTCGCTCTCGGGTGGCCAACGGCAGGCCGTCGCCATCGCACGGGCGGTCCACTTCAACGCCCGCATCCTGATCATGGACGAGCCCACGGCGGCACTGGGTCCGGCCGAGACGGCACAGGTGCGTGACCTCATCAAGCAGCTGGAGAAGGAAGGCATCGGCATCTTCCTTATCAGCCATGACATCCACGACGTCTTCGACCTGTCGCATCGCATCGCGGTGATGTACCACGGCAAGATCGTGGGCATCGTCAACCGCGACGACGTCACGCCCGACGATGTGCTGGGCATGATCATCATGGGCAAGTCGCTCGAAGAGGTCACTAGCGAGGAGCGCGCCAAGCTCCACTGATCCGCTGTCGGCGGAGCGCGGGCGGGGATCGAGATTCCCGTGGCTCGGGACAACGGGAACCCGGACGTCAGAGGGCGGCCTCGGCAACGGAGCCGGGCGCAGCCATTACGACTCGCGGCGCGAGGCGAACCAGGCACCGGCGATGACCAGCGCCACGCCGACGAACGCGATCGGCGCCACCGCCTCGCCCAGGACGATCACGCCCAGCGCGATGGCGACGATGGGCAGGAAGTAGATAGCGATGGAGGCACGCGGTCCGCCCACGCGGCCGGTGAGCGTAGCCATCAGCACGAAGGCGACGCCGGTCCCCAACACGCCGAGGGGCACCATCGCCAGCGCTGCTTCCCACGACCACGTCGAGGCAGGCAACTGCACCACGGCCAGGGGCGCCACCACCAGCAATGCCACCAGCTGGACCCGGAAGATGACCGGCAGCGAACCGTACTTCTGTTGCAGTGGCACGGCGAGGTTGGTGGCGAGGCCGTAGAACGAGATGGCGAAGAGCGCGATCGCCGCACCGATGAACTCGTCCGTCCCGGCTTGCAGCTCGGGCAGGAACACCAGCACGATGCCGGCGAACCCCAGGCCGATGCCCAGCAGCTGCCGCCAGCCGGGCATGCGGCGCAACAGATATGTCGCCCAAGCGGCGGTGAAGATGGGCATGGCCCCGTTGATCATGCCCGTCACACTGGTGCTGATGGACTGCTGGGCGATGGGCAGCAACGTCAACGGCAGGGCCATCCAGACGATGCCCAGCAGTGCGATGCGTCCCCAGTCCGCCCGGTCGACCGGTGCTCGTGCCCGGCTGACGAGCGCCACGGTCAGGGTCCCAAGGCCGATGCGCGCCAACGTGATGACACCGGGCGCGAACGAGCGCAGCCCGATCTCCACGAACAGGAACGACGAGCCCCAGATCAACGCGATGACCGCAAGCAGGCCCCAGTCGCCCAGCGTGTAGGCATGGACGTTCCTCCCGCTCGCGGTGGCGGGCAGCGTCGAACGCATCCGGGAAGTCGTGGAACTCACGGCATCATCGTATCCGGGTGCGCGTCTCCGGAAATGAGGGATGCGCTGCCGGAAGGCGACGCTGCGGGCGAGAAGCGCACCGCGATCCTGTCACATCGGCCCCTACCAGCCTCGGTCCCCCCCGCAGCGTCGCGCGGCCTGGGATGGTCGCGCGCTCGGCGCGACCCTTCGCCGGTGGGCTCGAGGCGGGGATCCGGCGGCTCCAGGTACCGCAGTGTCACCTCGACCCACCCCATGGGTGAGCCAGCGGAGCCGGGCACCGCGGCGGCCCACGGAGCCGTCGTTCCACCCCCGGGGTGGGTGAGGCGACCGATGCATCGTCCCTTCATGCACCCGGTGGGTAGAACGACCGATGTTCGATCGTTTCACCCACCCGATGGCTGAGAAAGCGGAGCGACGGGCGATGCTCCGTCCGATGACCCGCCCCACGGGTCGGGTCGACTGCCCATGGCCACCGCTGCCTCTTGCAGCGACCGTCCACCGACCAGCAGACAGGCGAGGATGGTGAAGCGTCACTGCGCCGGCCAGTCCCGCCTGATGGTCTCCCTCGTCTCCCCCGACAGATAGCATGGATGCCCTTGACACGGAACCCGTGATACACGAGATTCGTGCCATGAAGAACGTGACCGTGACGCTTGACGAGCGCACCGCGCTGTGGGCACGCGTGGAGGCCGCCAAGCGAGACATCAGCCTATCTGCGTTGCTGCGCGACATGCTGGAGCGAGCACAGGCATCGGCTGAGTCGTACCCGGAGGCCATGCGTCGCTACCAGTCGAGGCCTGCCGTCGGCCTGAAGACCGTTGGCAGCTACCCGTCGCGAGAGGAGTTGCATGACCGCGACGGTCTTCGTTGACACCAACGTCCTCATCTACGCGCGTGACATGTCAGAGCCGGCCAAGCAGCCGTTGGCGCGCGAATGGATGGATGCGCTATGGGCGCAGCATCGTGGTCGCCTGAACTTGCAGGTCCTCAACGAGTACTACGTGGCCACGCGCAAGCTGAAGCCCGGCCTCGACCGCGCCGCCGCTCAGGCCGACGTGCGTGACCTCCTGGCCTGGCGGCCCGTCGGCGTGGACGCCCCGCTGCTTGAGGATGCGTGGTGGCTCGAAGGACGCTTCAGCTTGAGCTACTGGGATGCCCAGATCGTGGCCGCCGCCCGCGCGGCCGGCTGCCACTTCCTGCTGACAGAGGACCTGCAGCGCGGACAGGATATCGATGGGCTGATCGTGGTCGATCCCTTCGACACCCGACCTGCGGATCTGCCACTCGACTAAGGGCCGACGGAGGCGACCTCGCCGGCCAGGGATCGCTCCGAGGTCAGTGGCGCCCGGCAGCCACGGGGCGCTCGGAGGCTTGCAACCGCCACAGGTGGGCGTAGAGGCCATCGGCCGCCAGCAGCTCATCGTGCGTGCCCAGCTCCAGCAGCCAGCCGTCGTCGAGCACGGCGATGCGGTCGGCGGCGCGGATGGTGGAGAGTCGGTGTGCCACCACCACCGTGGTACGGCCGGCCATCAGCCGTGCCAGCGCCTCCTGGACGAGTCGCTCCGACTGGTTGTCGAGCGAGCTGGTGGCCTCGTCGAGGATGAGGATAGGGGCATCCTTCAGGATGGCCCGGGCGATGGCGACGCGCTGACGCTGGCCACCAGAGAGTCGTGTGCCACGGTCGCCCACGATGGTCTGATACCGGTCGGTCATGGCCTCGATGAAGTCGTGCGCGTTGGCCGCACGCGCCGCTGCGATCAACTCCTCTGG
The DNA here is from genome assembly GCA_038251965.1 of Candidatus Limnocylindrales bacterium. GTDB lineage: Bacteria > Chloroflexota > Limnocylindria > Limnocylindrales > CSP1-4 > JAFMJV01. Next base: position 7,960 of record JBBSAV010000034.1, on the reverse strand, counting down.
GCTGGCATCGAGTCGGCCGTAGCGGATGTTCTCTTCGACGGTACCGCCGAAGATGGTGGCATCCTGTGGCACCAGTGAGACGGCCTCCCGCAAGTCCCGCAGCCGCAGACCGCGAACGTCCCTTCCATCGACCAGCACGCGCCCCTCGGTCACGTCCCACAGCCGCGGGATGAGGTTGCAGAACGTGGTCTTGCCGGCGCCCGATGGTCCGACCACCGCCAGCACCTCACCGGGTGCGATGTCAAGGTCGATGTCGCGAAGGACCACACGACCATCGCCATAGCTGAAGGTCACGCGCTCGAAGGTGATGCGCCCGGCCACGTTCACCACCGGCTCGGCCGAGGTGCCCTCGCGGATGGTGGGCCGCTCGTCGATGAGCTCGAAGACGCGCGCCACCGCACCCGCGCCCTCCTGGAACTGGCCATAGACCCCCGCGATCGTGGAGAGGCTGGTGCCGATGGTGATGCCGTATAGCAGGAACGTCGTGAGGGCGTCGACCGTCAGTGTGCCCTCGATGACTTGGTGGCCAGTGAACCAGAGCAGGATGATGAGGGTGCCGAAGCCCAACACCGTCATCATCGCGCCGAACAGGCCACGCCACGTCACCAGGCGCGTGGCCATGCCCACGACATCGCGCAGGTCCTCCCCGTATCGATGGCGTTCCCACTCCTCGCGCCCGAACGACTTGACCACGCGGATCCCGCTGAGAGCTTCCTCGGCCGTCGTGGTCGAGGCCGCGATGGCGTCCTGGACACGCGTCGCGAGGCGGCGCAGCGGGCGGGCGAAGATGACCGCGATGATGACGACCGTGGGTGCCAGCGCGAGGATGACCAGCAACAGGCCGGGACTCAGCAGGAACAGCACCACGACCGAGCCGATGAGGCTGAGCAGCGACGACAACAGCGAGGTGAGCGTCTGGGTCAGCATCGCGCGTACCTGGGTGACGTCGCTCGAGAGCCGCGAGATCAACTCACCCACCCGACGCCGCACGTAGAAGTCGAGCTCCAACGTGACCAGCCGATCGAACACCTGCGCCCGCATCCTGGCCACGATGCGCTCTCCCACTACGCCCAGCGACCAGGTTTGGACGAAGCTCGACACCGCCAGCACCAGGGTGATCGCGATCAGCACGAGCAGCAGCTGGTCAAGCCCGCCGGTGTCACCGGCGCTCACGACCTCACCGACGAGGCCGCCGACGACCAGCGGCAGAAGCAGGGCCGCGCCCGTGCTGACCAGGAGCGCCACGACGGCGAGCGCGAAAAGCCTGATCTGTGGCCGCAGGTAGGCGAGGAGACGACGCCAAGGCACGCCCTTCAGGGGCGGCGCGACAGGCTCGCTGGGCACACCCTGACCATCAGTTGGAGGCTGCCGGTCGGAGGGCCTGCTTCCACGAGCCCTCTGTGCCGACCGGCCGAAGGGCGAGTGGCGGCTGAGGCTCAGGGCTCCAGCCCGGGTGGCGGGATCAGGCCGGTGTCGCACTCCGAGCCACCCACGAAGGCGGCGACCTGCACCCGGCTCGTCTCCCCGGCTTCGTTGAAGGCGGACACGCTGTACTCCAGGCGGTCGAGCGCGCCGGGGACACCCTCGATCTTGGGCACCTTGACCGACTTCAGGACCTGTTGGTGGCGAGGCGCATAGCGCTCCTTGTCGGGCGGTACGTCGGCGATCTTGCGCCAGGGGCCCACGACGATGGAGCAGTCCGCCTCAAGCCACTTGCGCCGCGCATAGATGTTGAAGCCGTCTTCGTTGTTCGAGCGGTCGCGCCAGACGATGGCACCGCCCAGCGGGTCCGCACTGGTCCCTGGCGGCCAGCCGCGAGCCCTGACGGAACCCTTGGCCTCCGGCGCACGAGGCGGCACCAGCGGATCGAGGTAGACCAGGCGGGCGCCATCGGCGGACTGGGCACGCCGATCGTCGCACGCGGCTGGGACCGGCAGTCGTTTCATCTGCGAATAGACATGGCCGGCGCGATCGATGACCTCCACCGCCAGCGACACCGGCACACAGCGCCGGCTCTCGCGGGTCATGGCACGCTCGGCCGGTGGCAGCCAAGGCGCGGTCGGCTGGGTCTTGGCGGCCTGCGGATCCCACACGTAGGTGACCTTGGCGTTGCGCGCGTCGCCATCCCAGCCACACAAGCTGCCGAACCCCCGTTGCCCCGCGTCGGGAGCGGAGCACGTGGCCAGCTCACGCCACGTGGTCGCCGGGTCGAACGTTGGCAGGTCGCGGCTGCCATCGACCCGTGGCCAGCGTGGGTAGTAGGCACGGAAGCGGACCTGTTCGATATCGGATGCGTCGCGCACACGGGCCACCAGCCGGACGGTGTCGCCGAAGGTGATGTGCGAGCCGTTGGCCGCGGTCTTGGCATTCCAGCGCGCGCGCGGACGACCTGGCTCGTCGGCCACCTCCACGGCCACGACCGGACCCTGCCACCAGCCGAAACCCTCGTAGCCACGCTCGCCCACGAGCGGTTCGGGCGAGACCGGCGTACCGGCGATGATCTCGCCTTGGGGACTGATGGCGCCGTCGCGCAGGATGGTCACGAAGAGGTCGGCGGCCCCGGGGTCGGTCGATCCGGGGTCGGTGGACGGGGGGCTGGTCGACTCGGGCTCCAGTACCGCGGGGTCGCCGGCGGGGCAGTCGAGCGTCTGGTCCTCCGGCAGTGGCGCATCGAAGCCGTAGTGCCCGATGACGTCATCGGGGCCTACGATCGGTGCCGGCAGCGACGGGTCAAGGTCGAGCAAGGAAGGCTCGATGTAGGAGAGATGGCCATGGACCGCGAGATACGGGGTGCCCTCGACCTCAAGGCTGACAGCCACCGTTCGTCCCAACGAGGCCGACCGTCCCGTCGCACAGCCGGCGAAGGCAAGCTGGCCACCGAAGAGCGGGCGCACCAGAGGGCCCGGGATGAAGCCCGGGTCGAGCGAGTCGGTGACGGCTTCGACAGGAGCCGCGAAATGGAGGCCGTAGCCATCGGGCGAGTCAGCGTCGTAGGCGGCGCTGACCTCCTGCTCGCGATCTGGCGCGAAGGGGACGCTGGCGGGCAGTCCCGCGGGACGGGGTGCGAAGCGGAACGGGACGAAGGCCGCGCCAGGATTGCCCGAGGTGATCTCGTCTCCGGTCTGGGGCACACCGTCGGGACGCTGGGCGGTGATGTCTGGGTCAGCGAACGCGACGGGCATCGAGTCGGTCAGGAACCAACCACCACGACCGACCTCGCTCCAGGCGGGCGTCCGCTGGACCTGGAATCCCAGGCCGGTGCGGTCGGTCCAGCCGCTCGTGCCGGCGGTGCCGATGGGCTGCCCGGCACTGACGATCTGACCCCGCCTCACCACCATGTCGCCGCGCTTGAGATGGAGGTACAGCGCCGAGGTGCCATCACCATGGTCGATGAGCACATGGTTGACGTCGCGCCAACAACGCGGCCGCGGTCCGTCGAGTGGCTCTGCGCAGCGGCCGCCCTTGGCGCCCATGCGCGTACTGATGACCGTGCCACCGCGAGCGGCCACGACCGGAAATCGCTCCGGCTCGCCGGTAGCCACGAAGGTGAAGGCGTCGTCCTGCTGCGCGGTCCGGCCCTCCGTGGCACCGTTGCCGCGCGCAACGGTCAACGCCGTGCCAGCGGGCGCGGGCAGGTAGTAGACAGCGTCATCCGCCGCGACGACCGGCGTGCTCGCACCGAGACCCGATAGGCCCACGACGAGCGCGAGGATAGAGACGATCGACGATCGACCAAGTCGCATCACCTGGAGACCTCCTGCTGCATGCGCCAACACTACCCCGTGTTCGCCGTCAGCCCTTGTGGCTCGACCGTGGCCGTCAGCCCTTGTGGCTCGACCGTGGCCGTCAGCCCTTGTGGCTCGACCGTGGCCGTCAGCCCTTGTGGCTCCAGCGCGGCCACCACCGGCGGGGCGCCGTGGACAGAGCCGCTGCCGGAATCGATGAACCCCTGGCCCGCGATAGGCAGGAAGACCCAGTGGTACGAGGCGGGGTGCAGGGTGAGCTTGAGGACGCCGTGCGTGGCGCTGCCGGTCTCGTTGCTGCCGAGCCTCGGGCTGTAGGTCTGAAGCGGCGCACCGCCGGTCCCGACCGTGAACTGACGGATGCCGAACGTCTGGTCGATCTGTCCGGTGGGATCCATCGGCGCCGTGCGCTCATAGAAGTGGTCGTGGCCCTGGATGAGGAGGTCGACCCCGAACTCGTACATGGTGTGGTACATGTCGCCGAGCTCAACGAGGCTGGTGACGCCCGAGCTGAAGCGCGGTTCGTGCCACACGACGACCACGTTCTTCGCGCTATTGGCGGCCAGGTCTGCGCGGAGCCATGACTCCTGGGGGGATCCTGCCTCACAACCACCGACCATCGAGCACTGGGTGTCGAGGTTGACCACATGCCAGTCGCTATCGGGGAGGTCATAGCTGTAGTAGCTGGGCCCGGGAGCATTGGCCGCTGTGCCGTAGTAGCCGAAGTACCCCGAGAGGTTGTCGGGGACGTAGACCGCGTGCCAGTCATGGTTGCCGGGGACTGGCCGGATCCGCGAACGCAAGCCGCCCCACGCCGGATGCAGGCAGTCCGCGTAGTTCTCGATCGCCCCGGACGTCTGAACGTTGTCGCCAGCGGTAAAGACCTGGCCGTCGATGCCGGTGATGATCCGGCCGGTGGCGAACCGCTGCGGGCGGGCACAGTCTCCGATGTCACCCGCTCCGACCAGGACCGGGTCGGTGTCGGCCAGGGTGTGGAACCGCCAAGTCGGGCTCGGGACCGGGTCGGATTCGCCATCGCTGGCCGTGGCATACCACTCGTACTCCTGGCCGGCGTAGAGGTCGGGCCATGGTGTGAATGCGTCCGACCCTGAGACGATGCCATCGACCTGGGCGATCTCGACGAACGTGCCGCTGGCGTAGGGGCGTCCATAGAACGTCACCGTGACGCGATCGTCCTCAGGATCCCTGACATGGACGACCAACGTCGGGGATGACGTGGCGTCGGCCTCCCGGTCGGTGGGGCTGACGAGCGTGGGAGCATCGGGGCCGTAGCCGGTGGTCGCCATCACGGCAGGCGGCAGCACGGCGATCGCCAGGAACAGGGCCTGCGTCACCAGGACCGATCTCCGCAAGAGCTTCATGCCATCCACTGCTGACCCGGTGCCATCGGTGGCGAGTCCATGCCATCGACGGTACCGCAGTCGCGGCGATGCGAGCTATGGCGTGTTCGGCTACTTCGCGTAGCCTGGGTGCGTCACCTTGGTGCTGCCGCTGACGTCAGACGTCAGCGGCAGGTGGGGCATCGAAGCCTGGAGCCCACAAAGCAGGACGTACATGTCGGCCGCTCGATCCAGGGCCAGCCCATCCACCCGGCCATCACCGACGGTCGTATCCAGCAACTCGAAGGTCTCGGCATCGAGCCGCGCGGTCAGGCCCGGTGAGGTGTACTCGACGGCCCCGTTGACAGACAGGCGGTGCGTCTCACCGCCCCATCGAGCCTCCATCGAGCCATCCTCGAAGAGCATGAAGGCGTTGTCGCCTTCAGCCTCGAAGTCGGCGCGGTCGAGATAGAGACGCGGCTTGTCGCGAAAGGGCTCCCCGGAGGTCGGACAGGCCGTGACGCAGTTGCCGCACTCGTTACAGAAGTCGGTGAGCACGGCGATCTGGAGCGTCTGCTCGGCCCGGTAGGCATGCCGCTCACCCGTGACCACCCGGCCGTCCTCGACTCGGAGCTCCGGTAGGGCCGCGTGGAACGGTTCCGACTGGTACGTCAGCAGCGCCATGTTCGGGCAGACGCCCACGCAGAGGCTGCAGATGCGGTGGCAATCCAGGCAACGGCTCGCCTCGGCCACGGCCTGCTCGGCGGTGTAACCCAGGACGGTCTGCTCGAAGCCGTCACGCGCGGCAAGCGGTGTGACCTCGATGGGCACGCGATACTCGCGCCGAGCACGACGGATGACCATCGCGTGGAGGTCGATCGGTGTCGGATCCACGGCCGCGCGATCGGACCGACCCGACTGATCAGCCACATCCGACCCGCGGGCGATGATAGCCGCCGCGACCGTCTTGCCATCGGCCGCCGCCTTGACGATCGATGACGGGCCATCGGCCGCCACGTCACCGATGGCGTAGACCCCGGGAAGCGACGTCTCGAAGGTGAACGGGTCCACCCCGATGTAGCCCCGGTCGGTCAAGGCCGGCAGCTTCTCGCCGAAGAATTCCAGCACCGATTGCTGGCTAATGGCCAGGATCAGCGTGTCAAGGGGGATCTCGAAGGCCGATCCGGGGACGTCATGCGGAACCTTGCGGCCCGCCGCATCACGATCGCCGCGGTACTCCGTGCGGGTGCAGATGAGGCCGACGAGCTTCCCCTCCTCCACGTGCAACGCCTGGGGATTTGCCAGCTCGACGATGCGGACGCCTTCCTCGCGACAGGCGTGGATCTCCTCGGGGTCGGCGGGCATCTGGTCGATAGTGCGGCGGTAGATGAGCGAAGCTTCCTGGGCACCGACGCGCAGAGCGGATCGGACAGCATCCATGGCGGTGTCGCCGGCACCGATGACACCGACCCTGGCGCCGATGTGGACCGGTGTGCCCTCACGCACTGACCGCAGGAAGTGCAGCGCATCCATGACGCCAGCAGCATCCTCGCCCGGGAGGCCCAGGCGCTTGGCGCGCTGCGCTCCGACAGCCACCAAGATGGCCTCGAAGCCTTCGGCCCGCAGGTCGTCCAGAGAGAAGTCCACGCCAGCGCTCTTGCCGTAGCGGATCTCCACGCCGAGCCGCGCGAGGACCGCCATGTCCTGCTCGATCTTGGCCTCCGGCAGGCGATAGGCCGGGATGGCGCCGCCCACCATGCCACCTGGATAGTCGTGCGACTCGAAGATCGTCACCCCGTAGCCGGCACGAGCCAGCTCCTGCGCCGCGGACAAGCCGGCCGGTCCGGCGCCGATGATGGCCACACGGGGCCCCGTGCCGGATCGGAGCCTGGGGTCGAGCGCGATGGGCTGTTGCGGCTCTTGCTCCATGATGAAACGCTTGATGTGCCGGATGGCCAGCGGCTGGTCAAGGTGGGTGCGGATGCAGGTGTTCTCGCAGAGGTGATCGCACACCTGGCCGAGGATGGAGGGCAGCGGATTGTCCTCACGTGTGATCCGCACTGCCGCCGCGAAGTCACCCCGCCGCACGGCATCCATGTACAGGGGCACCTGCTGGTCGACCGGGCACTCGTCGACACAGGGGGCCTCGATGCAGTCGAAAAGCCCGAGGCTGCGTGACGTCTTGGAGTGATCGGTTCGCAAGGAGCTCTTCTGGTAGCGCCAGTCGGTGCGCGTCGCCGCGGCGTATCGGCGCAGGTTCGACTGCGCGAGGTCTTTGAGCACAGGATCGAGCACCGCATCCTCAAGCTCTCCGGCGCCCAGCGCCGTGCGCAAGATGAAGTCGGGCAGGTCGGCCGCATCAGTCGCCTCCATCGCAGCCGCCAGGTTCTCGGTGTACTGCCGCATCCGCAGGTAGCCGCCGGTCTTGAGCAAGTCGGAGCACACCGTCACCGTCGCCATGCCCGCCGCCAACAGATCGGCCACGTTGAAGCAGTCCGCCCCGCCGGCATACGAGAGCATCAGGTCACCGTCGAACTCCTCGGCCAGGCGTGCCGCCAGGTTGACCGTCACCGGATGGAGCGCCCGACCCGACAGGTACATCGTCGGTTCGGCGTCGAAGACCGTGCGCCAGTTCTCGACTTCGAGCGTATTGGAGAGCTTCAGCCCGAAGGTCAGGCCCTCGTCGGCGGCAACGCGCCGCAGATTCTGGAACATGGGCACCGCATCGGCCCACTTGAGGTCGTGCCCGAAGGCTTCGTCCGGTATCGGGACGTCGGTGAACCCCAGGTCGTCGTTGATGATGGTGCGCACCCCATCGGCGCCCAGCAGCGTGGGGTTGCACTTCACCGACGTGTGCAGCTTCCGCTCCTTGAGCAG
>JBBSAV010000033.1:0-28715 GCA_038251965.1 Candidatus Limnocylindrales bacterium | reverse complement strand
GGGCGACAGGCAACGAGGCTCGGACGTCAGTTACGTGAGTGACACGCAAAGGTGGACACCAGCAGGGAGCCCGCGATGCCGACGCCCAGACGCGCGGAATCGCCTTCGCCCTGCTGGGCATCTGCAGCGGCATCGCCGCCATCGTGTTGACCGGCTACCTCTCGTCCGCGAACGCCACCATGGCCCAGGGCTACGAGCTGCAGCGGCATCGCCGCAGCCGTGGTCGGCGGTACGAGTTTGCGAGGCGGCAGCGGCACGCTGTTGGGCACGTTCACAGGTGCCATCTACTTCACACTCATCAGCAATGCACTCAACATGTACAACGTCAAGGTGTACTGGCAGTACGTCGCAGTCGGTTTGATCATCGTCATCGCGCTGGGCCTCGACGCCTTGCGCCGCCGCTACATGGGCGGCTTGTTGACCTAGTCGGTCGCCCACCTATCGTGGGAGGCCCCGAAAGGAGTGGAGAGATGCGTGACTACATCACACGCAAGGAATACGACGCCTGGATCAACGAGTCGGCGGCATTGGCCATCGCCTGTGGCTATCCGGTGCAGGATTCGATGCTCAATGACAGCGCTGGCCTGGTCCTCGGCGACGACCAGTACGAGGCCTTCGTCAACGGCATCTGGTCGCGCGAACCCTACGAGGTATTCGCCATCTTCGAGTCGATGAACGAGCCCGCCATCGACGGCCTGCCGGAGGCCTCCATGGAGTACGCTGATTTCGGCGGACTGTGCGACAAGATCATGATCGTGCACCCGGGCAAGTTCTGTTCGGCCCACTTCCACTGGCGCAAGACCGAGTACTACGAGGTCGTGCTGGGCGAGATGGACCTCTTCTATGCGCCTGAGATCATCGACTTTCCGGACCTCGGCATCGTCGCTGCCGAGGTCATCCAGCGAACGCCCATGCCCCAGGGCGATCCCTGGCCGGACGACATCGTCCTGGCCACTGGTCGCGAGGAAGCTTGGAAGCAGCTGACCTCCTACCAGCGACTCCGCAAGGGCGATCCCAACGGTCCCCGGACCTGCGCGGAAGACGGCCTGCTCAAGCCGGCACGATACGTTCCCGAATGGGCGTCTGGCCTGCGCCGCTTGAGCGCCTACCTGGCCTACTCACTCGTGAGCGGCCGCATTCGTCTGGAGAGCGTGGAGTTGCCCCGCTTCCTGGAGTTGGATGAGACCTCGATGGCCTGAGTGGCCATGGTGTCGACCTCCCGGTCGACGACCTCTCTGCGGAGCTACCTGGACCCTGGCGAATGGTCCGCCAGCAGCCGAGTTGCCGCCGACTGGTCTGTGATCAGGATGTCGATCGCTCCTGTGCTGAGCGCCCCCTCGATAGCAACCGACTTGGCCGCCCCTCCAGCGATGGCGATGAGCCGAGGGATAGCCACGAGTTGCTCGAGCGTGACAGCCACCGCCCGATCGGTCAGGCTCTCAGCCACGAACCGGCCTTCGCCATCGAAGGGATAAAGGACGAGATCGCCGACCGCGCCGGCCTTGAGCAATGCCGCCAGGTCGCGGTCGCCTAGGGCCTTCGAATGCACGAGCGAAGAGCTCGACCTCCGTCCGCCTGCGTAGGCACCGATCCCGATGAGCCCAAGGGTGACACGGCCGAAGAGCTCGGTGGTCGCGTGGATCTCCGGCTCACGCAGGAGCGCATCACGCAAGGCGCGTGACTCGACGAAAGCCGGCGCGAACAATGGATGGTGGGCCGCGCCAAGGCGCTCGGCGAGGACCCGGGCCAACTCGCCCGGGTTGCGGATGCGCTCGACACTCCGCGAACTGCCTGCGAGCTGGACGACATGGATGCCCGGGACGGAACGAGGCTGCAGCTCGGCCACGACCGCCGCCAGCGTCGAACCCCAGGCGATGCCGATGACCTCGTCGTCTGCGATCAGTTCTCCGATGACGGCTGCTGCCAACCGCGGCAGCGACGGCCCTGCCGCAAGCCCGGCCGGCCGGTCACTCGTGACCACGCAAAGATCAAGACCCCAGCGCTCCTCGATGCCTCGGGCGAGCTCACGATCCTGCGCCGGTATGTCACGAAACTCGATACGCACCAACCCTTGTTGACGAGCAGAAGAGAGGAGACGAGCGACCCGATAGCGCGAGATACCGAGGCTTGCCGCAATCTCGACCTTGGTCATCTCGCGGTCGAAGTACATACGCGCCACCTGGCTCGCGAGGCCGGCTATCTCCGAGCCGGCGCCAGCTATCGAGTCCGACAACGCGCTCACCTGGCTCATCGTCGCCCGCTCCGGTCGATGGGGCCGTTGGAACGAACCATGCGATGGGCCACTCTTCTCGATCCAACCTCCAGGCAGGCATATCCCGAGGGGGTGCCGCCATTGTAGGGGCCGCCCATATGGGCGACAAGTGCCCATCTGTTGACTCTGTTGGTGGGGCTGACTATGCTCCAACGACGAGCCACAGGAGCATGGATTGCACGACCTCGTGATCGGTATCGATATCGGGACCACGACCGTGAAGAGTGCTGCCTTCGAGGTCGATCGGGTGGCCGGTCCGGTCGCTGTGGTGAAGCGACCATCGGTGACGCTCTCCCCTCAGGAAGGCTGGTCGGAGGCCAGCATCTCGGGGGTCGAGGAGGCCGCGTTCGGCACGCTCACGGAACTGGTGCAGCAGGTCGGGCCCCATCGGGTCGCGGCGATCGGTATCACCGGGACCGCATGCGGCGCCTGGCTGATGGACGACAGCGGTGCAGCAGTCCGCCCTGCCATCCTTTGGAACGACGGCCGCGCCGCCGATATCACTCGCGCTTGGCGCGAACGCGGTGTGATCGACCGCATCTTCGATATCAGCGGCAATGTCCCGTTTCCGGGCTACACCCTCAGTGTGCTGGCGTGGCTCCAGGAGCACGAGCCTCGATCGCTCGACCGTACCCGAGCGCTGCTGTGGTGCAAGGACTGGCTGCGATACCGACTGACCGGAATCGTCGCAACTGAGGAGACCGAGGCGTCGTACGTGCCCTTCGACATCGTCGCGCGGTCTTGGAGCGACGAGTTGCTGGACCTGACAGGCACGACAAGGTGGCGGAACCTGCTGGCTGAGATCGTGGCACCGGACACCGTGCAGCCGCTCGGGCAGGACGGCGCGCGGAGGTCTGGCCTCCTCCAAGGGACCCCCATTGCGATGGGCGCAACGGACATCGTCGCCGGGCTGGTGGGCGCCGGAGCGACGCGGCTGGGAGGAACCGTCACCATCCTGGGCACCAGCGCCAACTCCACGGTGGTTGCGAGCGAGCCACCTTGGGAGCCGCGGAATGTCGGCATCATGGCCGCGAGCCCGCTGGGTAGATATGCCCGCTCGCTGATCAACACCTCGGGGTCGGCCACGCTCGATTGGGGCGCCAAGCTGCTCACCGCCGGCGACATCGACGCGTTCTTCCACCTTGCCGCATCGGCCCCTGAAGGAGCGGGAGGTCTGCTGGTGGTCCCCTATCTCAGCCCCGCCGGCACCGTCTCACCACGGGTGGACCCGGACGCGACCGGCTCGATCGAGGGGTTGCGCGTCCACCACGGTCCTGAGCACATGGCCCGGGCGATCGTGGAGGGTCTCGCCTACTCCGTGGCCGACTGCTATGCGAACATGGCGGTGCCCGTCATCGAAGTGGTCGCGGTCGGAGGCGCTGCACGCTCTGACATGCTGCTGCAGGCACTGGCTGATCTGGCCGAACGCCCTGTCGCGCGCCTGGTCGGAGATGAGTTCGGTGCGCGTGGGGCTGCGGTCCTGGCGGCCTGGGCGGTAGGAGCGAGCGACGATCTCGACGTCCTCTCGGCCGCCGTCGAGGTCAGCCATCGTTTCGAGCCCCGAAGCGACAGCGCGCTGTCAGGGACGCTCGGGCGCTACCAGCAGATCTCCGGACGGGCGTCCGAGTGACCGCCACCGCCGGGGCGTGGACGTCATCGGTCAGAGGGGCGACGTCACGCCTTGGTGGCGGGCTGGCGTGGCTCGCGGTCGTGATCGCGATCGTGGTCGGCTACCTCCTGAACCCGGAGCTTGTCGCACCTGGCCAACTCGCCGTCATCGCACGTCAGGCCGCGCCGCTGGGGCTCCTCGCGGTCGGTCAGACGATCGTCATCCTGTGCCGAGGGTTCGACCTATCGATGGTGGCGTCGTGGCCTTCGTCACGGTCCTCGCCGCGAACCTCTTCGGTGGTCAGGGAGACGCCGCACTGGTCGTCCTCATCTGCCTTTCGGTAGGGCTGCTGGTCGGCGCGATCAACGCCGCCGGCGTCGTCTACGGCAAGGTGTCGCCACTGATCATGACCCTGGGCATGGCCTTCATCCTGTCGGGCGCCGCCCTGGTCTTCACGGGCGGGGCACCGACGGGCAAGGTTCCCGATGCCATCCAGGCCATCTCGGCGACCCGATGGCTGGGCATCTCGCTGGCCGTGTGGATCTGGGGGGCCGCGGCACTGGTCGCGATCGCGGCGCTACGTGGGACGCGCTGGGGTCGCTACATCTACGCGTTCGGTTCCAACCCCGAGGCGGCTCGACTGTCCGGCGTGCCCGTCCGCCGCACCGAGATCAGTGCTTACGTGATCTCGGGACTTTGCGCGGCAAGTGGCGGCTTGTTGCTGGCGGGCTTCGTCGGCAGCGGCAGCCTTGGCGCCGGACAGGACCTGCTATTGCAATCGATCGCCGCTGTGGTCATCGGTGGTACGACATTCGAAGGTGGGAAAGGAGGTGTTTCCGGAAGCGTCGCTGGTGTGTTCTTCCTGACCTTGGTCAGCGCGATCCTGACCGGGCTTGGCGTGGCCAAGTTCGGCAATCTCATCACCCAGGGCCTCGTGATCGCCGGCGCTGCAGCGTTGTTTCGCAAGCGCATCGGGACTCGCTGAGGCCTTATCGACAAGGAGAAACAGATGTTCCCAAGTCCTTCCTGGCGCCGCGCCGTCACTGCCATCGCGGCAGCGTCGGTCGCCGCCGCCTCCCTCGGCGCCGGCGTTGCCGCCCAAGATGAATCCGCGCCACCAGCCACGATGGCGGAATGTGCTGTCGGCTCTGCCGATCTGGGCATCCCCGGCGGCACGGATGTCGTCCTGTTCCATGAGATGACGCCGCTGGAGGGCGCCGAGGCGATCGACACCTCGTCATACGTCAAGGACGGCCCGTACACCATCGGCTTTTCTGATTGGGGGCTCGTCAACAGCCACCGCGTCCAGACCCGGCGCGCCATGGAGATCCTGGCCGAGGAACTTGGTGTGGACCTTCAGATCACCGATGCGGGCGGCGACACGACCAAGCAGATCGCCGATATCGGCGACCTGCTGACGCGCGGCATCGACGCGCTCGTCATCGCTCCGGCCGTCGCTGACGCCCTCGGCCCGGCCATCGAGGAAGCCTACGACTCGGGCATCCCGGTCGTGGTCTTCCAGAGTTCACCCGGCACTGACAAGTACACCTCTTTCGTCTACGCCGACGATGCCCAGTTCGGCTCGTCCGGCATGGAGAAGCTGGCTGAGGACATGGGTGGGTCCGGCAACCTCATCGCCCTGCGTGGAGTCGCTGGCAACCCGGTCGAGACGGCACGCTACGAAGGCTTCAGGTCTGTCGCCGATCAATACCCCGATATCAAGATCGTGGGCGAGGACTACGGCGACTGGAACGAGGACAAGGGCAAGGCCATCACGCAGAATCTACTTGCTGCGAACCCGCAGATCGATGGCGTGTGGTCGTCTGGTGCCGCCATGACCAAGGGCGCCATCTCGGCCTTCCAGGAGGCCGGCAAGGACCTGCCGCCGATGAGCGGTGAGCACCTGAACGGTTTCCTCAAGCAGTGGCAGGAACTGGGCCTGAAGAGCGTCGCCCCAGTGTACCCATCCTGGATGGGCCCAGAGGCACTGAAGGTAGCCGTGCTGGCCCTCCAGGGTCAGTGCGTCTACAAGGACTACCTGGTCCTGCCGGCACCCATCACCAACGATGATCTCGCCGAAGCGGTGAAGCCCGACATCTCGGATGACTACTGGGTCGAGGGCTATCTCACCGACGAGCAGATCCTCCAGGTCTTCCCCAACTAGGCAGCCCGCTAGTCCATCGACTGGAGGCAACGCGGTGACTCACGGGGCGCAGCACGCGGACAGACCCGCCACGCTTGAGCTGGCAGGAACGTCCAAGAGTTTCGGCGGCGTGCCTGCGCTCCGTGACGTCGCCTTCTCGGCGTCGTCCAGCGAGATCCATGCGCTCGTCGGGGAGAACGGCGCTGGAAAGTCCACCCTCGTCAACATCCTCAGCGGCGTCCTTGAACCCGATGCGGGTGAGCTTCGGCTCGACGGCCGAATCGTCCGCTTCGGCAGCCCTCGGGACGCTGCATTGGCAGGTGTTCACCTCGTTCACCAGGAACTCGCTCTCCTCCCCGAGCGATCGGTGGTCGAGAACGTCTTCCTGGGTGAGGAGATCTCCGGCCGCGTCGGCATCCTTGACTGGCGACAGATGCGGAAGGAGACAGCGGATATGCTGGGTCGGCTCGGAGTCGACCTGTCATCTGATGCGCGAGTGAGCACCCTGACGGTAGCCCAGTCCCAGATGGTCGAGATCGCTCGCGCGTTCGTTGTCGATGCTCGGGTGGTCATCCTCGACGAGCCCACGGCCGCCCTATCCCCGGACGAGGCAACGTCCCTCTTCGACGTGCTCCGCGGTCTGCGGGATGCTGGCCGCTCCGTCATCTACATCAGCCATCGGCTGGCCGAAGTCCTCGCACTGGCGGATCGCGTCACGGTGCTCAAGGACGGCGCGCTGGTGGGATCATGGCCCGCGAGCGAGTTGACCGAACAGGGCCTCGTGCGCCAGATGGTGGGCCGTCCCATCGAGGACCTGTTCCCTCCCAACGTCCTCCGTGCTGAAGGTACCGCACTGCTGGAGGTTCATGGCCTCATAGACCCACCGGCGGTCTCCGGCGTAGACCTTGCCGTCCATCGCGGCGAGATCCTTGGGATCGCGGGTCTCGAGGGACAAGGCCAGGACGAACTGCTCTCATGTTTGGCGGGTGACAGGATCCCTATCCGGGGAGAGCTGACGGTGGGCGGTGCACGTGCACGCTGGGGTGGCGTCCGCACGATGATCAGCGCTGGCATCGGCTTCGTCCCCGAGGACCGCAAGACCCGAGGCTTGCTGCTTGAACAGTCGGCCGTACGCAATATCTCTCTCCCCTCGCTGACGGACTTGACTCACTACGGCTGGATCGACCGAACCGAAGAGATACGCCTGGCTTTCGAAGCAGCGGGGCTGGTCGGCATCCGTGGCGACATCACCAAACCGGTGAGCTCACTCTCCGGCGGCAACCAGCAGAAGGTGGTCGTGGCCAAGTGGCTCGCCCGGAAGCGCACCGTATTGCTCCTCAACCAGCCCACACGCGGCGTGGACATCGGAGCCAAGGGCGAGATCTATGCGCTCCTGCGGGCATTCGCGGATGAGGGTGGGGGCGTCATCCTGAGCAGTCGAGAACTGACTGAGATCCTTGGGCTCTGCGACCGTGTCGTGGTGATCCGGGGTGGCCGGATCACGGCCTCGTTCGGCCGAGGCGCCACCGAGGAGCAGGTGATGACTGCAGCCACTGCGGGGGTCGCAGCGGCATGAGGCGTCCGCGACTGGCACGCCTACCCATGGACCCCTCCGCACTTCCGGCGCTGTTCTTCCTCATCGCTCTGCTCATCATCGGCACTGCCACCAGCGACGTCTTCTTCTCAAGTCGAAACGTCGGCAACGTCCTCGTCAACATCACGCCGCTGCTGCTGGTGGCGGTCGGCCAGACATTCGTCATCGGCTCCGCCGGACTCGATCTATCGGTCGGCGTGACCGCCACGCTCACAGCCACGCTGGTGGCGACCCTGACGCCCGAAGTCGGGTTCATCGCAGTACCGCTGGCTGTCGCGGCCGCGGTCATGGTGGGGCTCGTGAACGGTGCAGGAGTCCGCTGGGGACTCAATCCATTCCTCACGACGCTGGCTTCGTTGTCCGTTGTCCAGGGCCTGATCTTCACCTATCGCACCTCGCCGGGCGGCACCATCCCCGACTGGCTGACACTGGTGGCGGGCTCGCTCGGACCGGTCCCGGTCGCTCTGCCCATCGTCATCCTGGTGGCGGGGGGCGCCGCCCTCATGTTGCGCTGGACCAGGCTGGGCGCGCACCTCCTCGCGAGTGGTGGTCAACCCATCGTGGCCCGGCTGGCCGGCATTCGTGTTGGCCGGAGCATCATGGCCGCGTACGTCATCTGCGCCACACTGGCGGGCCTCGCCGGCATCTTCCTGGCGGCTCGTATCAGGACCGGCGATCCGCTCATCGGTCAGTCACTGACGCTCGACTCGATCGCAGCGGTGGTGCTCGGCGGGTCGATCCTCGCCGGCGGCAGGGTCACCATCTTCGGGACAGTCATCGGCACGATCGCATTGGGTCTGCTCCCCAACGTCCTGAACCTGACAGGGGTTCCGTACTTCTACCAGCAGCCGGTGAAGGGCCTGCTCCTCATCAGCGCCGTGCTCCTGCCTGCTGCGGTCCACCAACTGGACTTGCGCCGGCAGCGCAGGCGGGCAGCTGAGCGGATCTCGGCCACGGCGAACGCCCTCTGAGCCGCGGTCGTCAGGCAGGCGACTCCACGACCGGTGCGAAACGACCGAACAGCCGACCCAGCGCCCCCGAGTACACCAGCATGCCCAAGGCCAGGCTCAGTGCCACGCCAGCCGCGTAGAACCAGAACGGGTAGGGCCGGCCCATCTCCCACAACGCACCGGTCAGCACCGACGAGAGGATGACCGCGATCGTCCCCACCGATCCATAGATGCCCTGCGCCAGGGACGCTCGGCCGTGTGGCGAGCCAGCCGCGACCATGGCGAACAGCGCCGTCGCGAGTGCGCCGGAGAAAGCCGCCTCCACCGGGATCACCAGCGAGGGCATGACCGGCTCCCAGGCCATCGACCACAAGAGGCCGGAGCCGACCATCACCAACGAGCCGGAGACCACGAAGGGGATGGGGCCGAGTCGATCGACGTAGCGCCCCACGGTGGGGGCCAGGAAGATGGACGGCAGGCCGATGAGGATGAAGGTCACCGCCACCCACTGGATGCTGGCACCCAGGTCGATGAGATAGAGCGACCACACCACATCGATCACGCCGAAGGTGAGCTGCGCGCCGAATCCCAGGATGACCGCCGAGATGAGCACTCGATTGAAGAGCGCCGACAGCGGCGCCTGCAGGGGGGCCGTGGCCTCCTCTTCGACCAATCGAGGTTCGAGGGCCGCAGCGGGATGGATCTCAGTCCTCGCCAGGGCCGAGTCATCGGGCGTCGTCCGATGGGCCATGTCGGCCACGTGCGGCTCAGACGGCTGGAACCGCCACAACACCAGCGACGAGATGAAGCCGAGGACGCCAAGTGCGATGAAGGGGAAGGCATAGCCGCCGAAGATCGCCGAGCCGGCAGCCCCGATGGCCGGACCCAGTACGAAACCGCCCATCTGGAAGGCCGCGAAGTAGCCGAAGGCCTGCCCGCGTGAGCCCTTGTCGGTCGCTTCCACCAGGGCGCCACGAGCTGCCGGGCCGAACATGCCCGAGGCGATCCCGGCCACGAAGCGCATCGCGAACAGCGCCGCGGCCGAGCTGAACGCCAGCATCAGCAGCGAGGCCAGGCCCATCATGGCGAGCGCGAGGACCATCTGCGGTTTGCGCGAGTGTGAGTCGGCCCACCAGCCGAAGATAGGCTCGAAGATGAGCTTGCCGATGGCCCAGCCAGCCACGATGAGCCCCAGGGTCGCGACGTCGATGCCCTTCTCTGTCACGAACAGCGGCAACACCGGGATCACCGCGCCGAAGCCAAGCATGGCGATGAAGGTCGCCGCCAGGATGGGCAGCAACGGACCCCAGTGTCGGAGCCATGCGGAAGCGCGGGCGCGACCGATGGCGCGGAAGTCGGGCATCTCTTCCACGATACGCCGCGGACCGAGCCGTTGCCGCCTGCCGAGTTTCGCGCAGGCTTGGGCCCATCAGCCCATCAGCTCGGTCTCGCGGTCAGTCCGTCAGCTCGGCCTGACGGGTCAGTCGAGCGACCTGGACGCCTTGCGCATGCGCTCGATGACGACCTTGCCGTCCTTCTCGCGGGCGAGGAGGTTCAGCTGTACTCGATCGACGATGACCGTCGGATGGAGCTCCACCTGTGACAGTGTGGCACCGTGGAAGGTCAACTCCGCGAGCACGCCCTCCTCGGTGGCCTCGAAGCGCGGCAGGTCGAAGATCAGGTCGCCCATCGAGTAGAGCACGGGCACACCATCGACGAACTCGACCGGGCCGGTGACATGGCTGTGAGCACCGAGCACCACATCGGCCCCGGCACGCACCATCGCACGGGCCTGCCGACGCTGCTGTGGGAATAGCCGCGTCACGTATTCAGGACCCCAGTGGGGCATCACCACGATCACGTCAGCACCGTCGTCTCGCAGGGCGCGAATATCGGCACGCACGTCCTTCAGCACCAGTTCCGCAGCCCCCGCGCGCGTGTCGCTCACCGCGTGCACCGCGGTATTGATGGCGTCGTAGCCAAGGAAGCAGACCCGCAACCCCACCTGCTCAAGACACGACGGCGCTCGGGCACGGTCTGGGTCACGGCCCGCGCCGAACATGCGGATGCCCGTGGCGCGCAGGTTGCGAATGGTCTCCTTGACCCCGCTCGAACCGGCATTGCGGATGTGATTGTTAGCCAGACTCACGATATCGATCCCAGCCTCCGCGACGCCATCGAGCATCTTGGGATCGACCGTGAACACCAGACCGCCCGGGTGATAGGTGTGATCGTTGGGAGCGGGAGCCTCGTGGTTGACGATGGCGATATCGGCCGATGAGAGGAGTTCGCGCACGGCTCCCTTGGGGCCCACGCGCTCCGTGGTGATGGCGGGTCCGCCGTCCTTCGTACAACAGGTGCGTGAGCTGATGCGGGCGTAGCCACCGTCCCACGGGTAGTCGGGACCCTTGCCCTCGACCATCGACTTCCGATAGGGCTCCCGGTCGAGCATGACGTCACCACCCGCCATGAGCGTCCACGTGGTGCCCGGGTCGAAGGCCGGCTCCCCGATGGCCCCGGCGGCCAGGAGAGGCCAGTCGGCCAGGCTCTCGATACGCCCGCTCCCGAACAGGCTCAGACCATCGACCGAAAGAGCCCGCACGTCAGGTCCGACCACTTCCGCCGGCAGGAGGCCCAAAGTCCGGCGCGAGGCTTCCACGGCGGTCCGAACCTCGTCGACGGAGCCAATCAGGACCGAGTCGCCGGGTTCCACGTCCAGTGCCTGCCACAGGCCCAGAGGGTCATCACTCGCGACGGCCACGCTGTCAAAGTCCTCGCCACGCCCCTCGATGGCAGCGCGGATCTCATCGAGCGCGACGTCCCGCTGCGGCGCCCAGAAACGCAGCACCGGTACGTACGCCACGCCACCGAGCGCCATCGGCTCTTGCGTGGCGGTCGGCGCTGCCTGCCCTGCCACGGCCCCAACGAGGGTGATCGTCATCACCAGTGCCACGAACAAGGCACGGAGAGATCGAGCCCGGATGCTGCCGCTACTCATGACGGTGCTCCCCTGCGATAGAAGGTCTTGCGGCCCGGACCACCGGTGACGTCGATCAGCCCCCTCGACCGCAGCGCTCGCAGCGCACGACGTGCGTTCGCGGGTTGCAGCCCACTCATTGCGACCATGTCCGCCAAGCTTATCCAATCAGGACCGAGGGTCCCAAAGACCGCGGCCTGCGTGGGCGGCAGGTCCGCATCGCCGCGCAACGGCGCAGTCGGCTCCAACGTGCTGGGGGGAGCCTGGAGGATGACCGTGAAGCTGATGCCTCGATCGACGTAGCGCGGCGGCGGAGAGCCCACGCGCTGGAGCAATCGATGGACCCTCGGTAGTCCTTGGGCCAGTGCCTCAACGACTCGACCTTCTCCTTCACCGCTGCGGACGTACTGGCAGATAGACAGTAACTGTGCGTTTCTCGCCGATGAGACGCCCTCAAGTCCAAGCCGATCGGTTGTGATCCCCCAGAGGCCTCCCGGGCTGGTGACGACCAGGCGTCGCGCCGAATAGCGCACCTCGATGGCGCGGCCCTCTGACCACGGGGCGAGATCACGATGGACCAGGGCATTGGAGATGAGCTCCCGAAACGCCTCCAGTGGATAGCGATACTGCTCGACCACCGTTCCGTCACCGGCCTCGAGCGTGGTCCGGTCGAACGATCTTCGAGCCCACTCCATGGCTCCTTCAAGCATGCTGGGGATGGGGCCAGCGATGGTCGTGAGGTTGCGAGCCCGCTCACGCTCGGCGTCGGCGGGCGGCTCCACCGCTGCCTGTATGACGAACCGAGGAAGCCATTCTTGCGGGTACCGGCCGAGGGCAAGCAGCCCGGCCTTGGTGGGACGCCCATCGGTCCTGGCCACCCCACCACGCATGAGGATCTCCTGAACGTCGAAACGAGCAAGCCCTGACGGTGCGAGTGCGCGTACGGTCCCGATCCAGGACCCCACCAGATCTTCGTCCAAGTCGCCAATGGTGGCGTCGTCCAAAGCCTGACGGTCGAAGTGCGGCTGCGAGCGCTGAGCAAGGAATGCCTGCATCTCGAGGTCAGAGAGCTCATAGTCCCCGTCGTATCCCCTGATGTAGGCCTTTCCGGTGGAAGCCACGCGGCAAGGCTTCGCCGATCGATCACATTCGAGGACCCGGGCAGCGACGATGGACTGACCGCCAACCTGCGCGTCGTCATCGAACTCCAAGCGCACTGGGGGCCGATAGCCGCGCGCTTTGCTCGCGAGGCCTTGGCGCAGTCGGTTGGCGTCGGCAAGTCCGACAGGGGCGAAGTCGTTGCCCTCGTCGAGCCCCAGGATGATGGACCCACCACCAGGCAAGTTGGCCATAGCGCTCAATGTGGCCGTCAGCGACTCAGGCAGTCCTCCGGCGGCGCTCTTCACTTCGATCGAGGTCGTGTCTCCGCCGCTGCGACGTAATCTATCGATGGCCTGCTCCAGGTCCACGAACTCCTCCAACGGGTTGGGAGGCAAATGTAACACGCACCGTTACATTACGTGACAATAGTCGTTACATTTGGCGCAACCAAAGGGGCCTCGCCTCCCACGGGAGCACGCGCGCCGAGGCGGGTCACATCCATGTTGGTGACCGAGAAGCAGTACATGCGCCTGATCGGTGCCTGCAACCGCATCACCCAGATCTATGTCTATCCGTCAGAGCTCAGTCGAGCGTGGCGGAGCCGGGGCCACATGTCGCGCCGAACTCGACTCGAAGGCGCGACGCGTCGTACAACTCCTCCTCCGAAGCCCCAGCCACCGGTGATGCGACGGTAGCTACGAAGAAGGCGAGCGAGCGGGTCCTTACCGGGAGGACTGTAGGGCGTCCAGGTGCCGTCCATCGCAGCACATAGGGGTCGCCCCACGTAGGCTCCAGGCCCCGCCATCGTCGACCGACTCCCCTGCCGTAGGACCGAGTGAGACTGCCGTGGCTGTCAACCCGCGTGTAGCAGCGACCGCGTGGTTCTTTGTCGAGCTGCGGTCCCTCGAACATCAAGGGGTCAGCCCTACACGACATCGACGATAGACCCGTGGCGCCCATTGCACCGGTCGCCGTACTGGTTCTTGTGTGGGTTGAGGGCGGTGTTCCTCGTGGTCCGTCGGAACTGCCGCTGACACACGGGACATAGAAGGACGTAGACCGTTCCCGATGAGCTCCGCGCGGCCCGGCTACGCCTCGATCGCCCGACGGTGCTGCCGGTCGATCGTCCAGTGGTGGACGGGGCCGAGAGTGGACCCACCGACCCGAACTCGATGGCATACACCGGTCGGAAGGGGCGGGTCGTGACCCTCAGGCTCTCGATCCTGTCAACGCGATATGAGCGATGTTCGTGGGTGTCCGCCTTGAGGGCATGAAGGAGCAGGTGCCCATCTCGGCTTCGACGCAGCGAGTACGGCTCGATGACGCGGACGCGACGCTGGTAACCGAGCTCGACACAGAGCCGATTCGCAGCTGCGAACCGGACGGTCTCGATCGACACACCGGCTCCCCAGGTCCATACCGTGGATGGCGGGCTCCACCCGGGGTCCTCTTCAGTGGCGAACCCGATGGCCGCGGGCAGCTCAGCCTCCGCTCCACCCTCGAGCCAATCAAACAGCGCTGGAAGCTCGCCCCAGAACTGCTCGAACGGCGGCAGAGCCGGCAGCTGATGCGCGAGCATGTTCGACCACTCCGACTCGAGTTCCGCCCGCGTCTGTGCGGCCGACAACGACGCCATCGTCGGAACGGCGACTCGCTTGGTGCGGCACTTCTCTTCAAGGGTCGAGCGGATGAGGTCTGCATGCTGGCGGAGGTCGGGACGCCAGTAGAGGTTCACGATGTCGTAGAGGTCACGTGGGCGGCCGCGCTCCCCCATCGCTCGGAGCTTCTCGGCGAAGACCTCCTCGAACGAATACGAGCGCACGACAGCAGGGCCCGGCAAGGCATCCGGATACGGATGACTGATGTTCCGGAGGACGGGCGGTCTCGCCACGATCTCGCTCGTCGAGAGGTCCACCTTGATGCTCCCCGCGCCAGGAGCAGCGCGTGGACCGCGGAAGTAGATGCGGCCCTCGAGGGAGGTGGCGCCGGGACGGCTCCGAACGACGGGTTGGCGCAACGTGAAGTCGACCCCGGACGCTTCCTGCACGCGGGTCAGGACCCGCCGGAGGGCCTCAACCACGCTCGCATCATCGCCGGGGCCGTCGGGAAGGACCGTGAAGTCGAGGTCCTCGGAGAAGCGGTAGGTCTCGACGTAGCACTTCTTGAGGCAGGTCCCACCCTTGAAGACCCAGGCATTCGAGAGCGTGGGGTCGGTGCCGATGCCCCACAGCACCCAGCCAAGGACGTAGTCCTTCTCGACCACCTCCTCGCGCAAACCCCACTCGGAGACGCGCTCGACGATCGCAGCCCGGCCAATCACACTCGAATCTCCGCGTTGATGCGGAGGTTCCACCTGGTGCGGATCGGGCCGGTGCTGGGGATGCTTGGGTCGAGAGCGCTTATCCCTCGGCTGATTCGGGCGGCGCACGCCGTGACGACGACAGGAGCGTCGACGCCAAGCGCCTCGATGACATAGCCAAGGCGCTTGAAGATCGCGCGATTGCCGAAGCGCTCCCCGAAGGCGATCAACTCCTCGTCCTGCCTGTGCTCGCTATGGAAGTAGGTATAGACGACCTCCGCGACGTGTCGGATACCGCCGCCGTTCGCTGGGTCGTCCAGGACGTCGATCAGGGTCCGGGAGGGATCCGAAACGGCCAGTCTTGCTGTGGACCGCCAAATCGAGCGCAGTCCGAACAGCCTCGCCGAGGAGGTCTTCCGGGCCTCGATCGCCCCGACGTCGAGGGGGACGCGATGGCTTGCCACGCGTTCAGGGCTGTAGACGAGGACCTCGCGGAAGATCTGGTCGGTGAGCCCCCAGTGCTCGCAGGCGCTCCAGCCCCCGATGTATCCACGCGGGAAGAGTTTCGCAGCGATGACCCAGGGGTCCTCGTGCCACTCGCCCGCACGTGCAGCCTCGAGCGGCACCGGGACGTACAGGCCCCGCCGAGGACGTGCCAGCCATCCTCCTGTCTCCAACGACCTGAGCAGTCGCCCAGCGCGACCTGTCGGCAGATGCCAGATACCGCCGGCGTCGCGTGCGGTGAACGGCCCTTTCCCACTTCGATGTAACAGGTGGAGCAGGCGTCTGTTCTCGGCGGTGATGCCAGCGCTCGTGTCGTTATAGTCCATGCAATCGTTCGTCCACCGGATGGACGCTCTAGCGGGTTGGATGTAAGTATAGTGGACGCGCCCGAACAACCACCCCGTGGGCGCTAAGGCGATCCGGCTGTAACCACGTTTCCCCCGCCAGCAGATGGCGGTGGCGTAGCGTCCTCGGTGACGCTTGGGCGGGCGATGGCGCGCCGCTCGTCGCTGATGTCCCGAGCCGTCTCATCAAGGAGGGGACGGTGGCCATGGCTACGAAGAAGGCGAGCGAGCGGGTCCCGACCGGCAGGATCGGCGCGTTCGGCCTGGACAGCAGGTACGACTCGCATGAGCTGACGAAGGCGGCCCGCGTCGCTGTCAGCGTGGCTGTCAGCGGATCGGGAAAGTCAGCGCCCACGAGGGAACGCCTCGTATCCGAGCGTGAATGTCCGCGAAAGTGGTGCCGGCTGGGATTCGAGCCCAGGCCACGAGGATCAAAGGTCCGTGGGGGCACCCTTCATGGGGTCGTCTCCCCAGTTCCTGCGTCCACCGGGTCCATGGCGTGGTCCTGCGTGTCATCGCCGTGGCTGTCAACGTGGCTGTCAGAGCCCCGCCCGAAGGAACGGGCTTACACGAACACGGGCGCCCACCACCATGCCGCCTCGCCGCGACTGAGCCGCCATGCAAACTCATCACCGGCACGCTCGAGCACGGACTGACCGGGGCACACCCCAGGGTGACGCTCACACAAGCAACGCGGGCCGAGGCGGGTAACATCCACTCTCGCACCGCACATTCACGCCCCGAAGGAACCACGCATGCCCCTGGTCGCCCACAACGCGCTGCCCACCTTCGAGCGCCTGCGCGCGGAAGGCGAGGATGTGCTCAGCGTGGAGCGCGCCCAGCACCAGGACATCCGCGAGCTCCACGTGGGCCTGCTCAACATGATGCCGGACGCAGCGCTGTTGGTGACCGAGAAGCAGTACATGCGCCTGATCGGTGCCTGCAACCGCATCACCCAGATCTACGTCTACCCCTTCAGCGTGCCCGGCCTCGCCCGCAGCCAGGAGGCACGAGCCCACATCGATGCGTTCTATGCCGACTTCGAGGATCTCAAGAACACCGGCCTCGATGCGCTCATCATCAGCGGCGCCAACGTCACGGTTCCCACGCTGGACCTGGAGCCCTTCTGGGAGCCATTGCAGGAGGTCGTCGGCTGGGCCGCCGACCACGTCACCAGCATCCTTTGCTCGTGTCTCGCCACGCATGCCCTCGTCAAGCACCTCTATGGCATGGACCGTGAGCCCTTCGACCACAAGCTTTGGGGCGTCTATCGGCACCAGGTCGCGGACCGCAGCCACCCGCTCACCCAGGATGTGAACACCCGCTTCGATGCGCCCCATTCACGCTGGAATGACATCCCGATCGCCAAGTGGCAAGCCGCCGGGCTGCGCGTCCTGGCCCAGAGCGAGGATGCCGGCGTGCACCTCGCCACCAGCCCCGACGGCTTCCGCATCGTCTACTTCCAGGGGCATCCGGAGTACGACCGCAACAGCCTGCTCAAGGAATACAAGCGCGAGGTCAGCCGCTTCCTTGACGGCGAACTCGATGCGCCGCCACCCTATCCCGAGCACTACCTGACGTCAGAAGCCGATCATCTGGCACAGTCCTATCTCCGCGATGCCCTCGCCGCACGAGCCCACGGCAAGGCCGATCCGGAGTTCCCGGAGGCGTCGTTCGACGCACACCTGGACAATACCTGGGGGGACACGGGCCGAGCACTCTTCAACAACTGGTTGGGGCTGGTGTACCAACTCACCGGCCTCGATCGCCACGAGCCGTTCATGCCCGGAGTCGATCCGACCGACCCACTGGCGCTCGGCCGCCAGGTTTGAGTCAGGCCCTCGCAGCAGCAGAGCAGGAGATCCCCCGATGAGAGACGAGACCCTCGCCGTCCACGCCGGCTACGAGACCGATCCGACGACCAAGTCGGTCGTGCCGCCCATCTACCAGACGGTCGCCTACGAGTTCGATGACGCCCAGCACGGCGCCGACCTCTTCAACCTTGAGGTCGCGGGCAACATCTACACGCGCATCATGAACCCCACCTCGGACGTGCTGGAGAAGCGCGTCGCGGAGATGGAGGGCGGCATCGCCGGCTTGGCGCTGAGCGCCGGATCGGCAGCCATCAACTACGCCATCCAGACCATCACCGCGGTCGGCGCCAATATCGTCTCGGTGCCGATGCTCTACGGCGGCACCTACACGCTGTTCGCGCACATGCTGCCGGCACAGGGTGTCGAAGTCCGCTTCGCCGCCGATGACAGCGCCGAGGCGCTCGAGAAGCTGATCGACGACAAGACCGCCGCGGTCTTCATCGAGACCATCGGCAATCCCGCCGGCAACGTGGCCGACATCGAGGCCATCGCCCAGATGGCGCACCGGCACGGCGTCCCGCTCATCGCAGATGCGACCGTCTCCACCCCCGTGCTGACCAAGCCAATCCGGTGGGGCGCGGCCATCGTGGTCCACTCCATGACCAAGTACATCGGCGGCCATGGCAACTCACTCGGCGGCATGATCGTGGACAGTGGCAACTTCCCTTGGGCCGACCACCCCGACCGCTATCCCATGCTGATCGAGCCCGAGCCGGCCTACCACGGGGTCAGTTACACGGAGACCTTCGGCCCCGCCGCGTTCATCGCTCGCGCGCGCACGGTCCCGCTGCGCAATACCGGCTCCGCCATCAGCCCCATGAATGCCTGGCTCATCCTGCAAGGCCTGCAGACGCTGCCCATCCGCATGGAGCGGCACGTGGAGAATGCCATGGCCGTGGCCACCTATCTTCAGGACCACGACCAGGTCGCATGGGTCAGCTACGCCGGCCTGCCCGATTCGCCGTACTACGAGCTGGCACAGAAGTACACCGATGGCAAGCCGTCCGGCTTGCTGAGCTTCGGCGTCAAGGGTGGTTACGAGCCCGGCGTGCAGCTCTACGACGCGCTCAAGCTGTTCAAGCGGCTGGTGAACATCGGCGACGTGCGCTCACTGGCGGCACACCCGGCCTCCACCACGCACCGGCAGATGACCGCAGCAGAGCAGGCCGCGGCCAACGTCACACCGGACACGATCCGCCTGTGCGTGGGCATCGAGCACATCGACGACATCCTCGAGGACCTGGAGCAGGCGTTAGTGGCTTCAGCCGAATAGGCGCTCACATCACGGTCCTGGGGTGTTGGCTATGTGCTACCGTCCGCTGCCAGGGGGTCCGGCAGGGGGACGCCTGCCGACCCACCTTGCGAGGAGGTAGTCGTATGACTCGACGTGGAGCCGCTGGCTCGATCCTGCTTTCCGGCCTCTTGGCCGCCGGTCTGAGTGGCGCTGCTGCAGCACAGGATGAGGGCAACCTCGTCGTGCTCTGTACGCCACAGGAGGACTGGTGCGTCAGGATGGTCCAGGAGTTCCAGGACCAGACCGGCATCGATACCAGCTATGTGCGCATGTCCTCCGGTGAGGCCCTCGCGCGCTTGCGCGCCGGTGCCGAAGCTCCGGAATTCGACGTGTGGTGGGGCGGACCGGCTGACGGCCAGATCGCAGCCGCCGCCGAAGGTCTCATCGAGCCCTACATCTCCCCGAACGCCGCCGCCATCCCCGATGACAAGAAGGGCGCGGACGGCACCTGGACAGGCGTCTATGTCGGCGCCCTGGGCTTCTGCTCCAACCAGAGTGAGCTGGAGCGACTGGGTATCGACGCGCCCACCTCGTGGGACGACCTCCTGGTGCCGGAGCTCGTCGGCGATGTCGCGGTCGCCCATCCCGCCAGCTCCGGA
Organism: Candidatus Limnocylindrales bacterium; assembly: GCA_038251965.1. Lineage (GTDB taxonomy): Bacteria > Chloroflexota > Limnocylindria > Limnocylindrales > CSP1-4 > JAFMJV01. The sequence continues at coordinate 9,155 of JBBSAV010000033.1, read as the reverse complement.
ACGGCCTACACGGCGCTCTACACGCAGGTCATCCGGCTGGGCAGCGAAGATGCCGCCATCGACTACATGAAGGAGCTGCACAACAACATCCTGCAGTACACCAAGTCCGGCTCCGCGCCGGGCGGCATGGCCGGACGCGGCGAGATCGCCACAGCCATCATCTTCAGCCACGACTGCATCAAGAACTACGAAGAGGGCTTCACCGACCTGGAGGTCACCTTCCCGGCCGAGGGTACCGGCTACGAGATCGGGGCCGTCGCGCTCGTCGCTGGCGCGCAGAACCCCGACAACGCCAAGAAGTGGATCGACTGGTCCCTCCAGGCTGACACCCAGGAGATCGGCCCCTCGGTCGGCTCGTTCCAGCTGCCGACCAACCCAGAGGCCGCCGTGAGCGACCTCTCGGTAACCCTAGATCAAGTCAATCTGGTCGATTACGACTTCGACGCCGCCGGTGCTGCACGCACCGAGTTGACCCAGCGTTTCGAGGACGAGGTCGCCGCCGAGCCGGTCGAGTAGACCCCTCGACGATGCTCGCGAGCACCAGCATCAGGTGGCGTTCGTGAGCACCCTGCACCACACTGACGAGGCCGGCCCGACGCCGGCCTCGTCCCATATCCCATGACCATCGCCGCCCCATGACCATCACCGATCGCCAGGCGATCCGCGATGCGGCCCTGCCACGGCGCGATGAGATCCCCAGGGATCCCAGCCGGCCCAAGTGGCGCGCCGTCGACCCGGCCGTCCTCGTGGCCATCCTGGTATCGGCAGGCTTCGTTCTGATCGCCATCCTCTGGCCCGTGGGCAAGGTCATCGGTGAGGCCTTCTCGGCCGAAGCCATCCCCATCTTCGAGCGCTATCTCACCACGGCCCAGAACAGGATCCTGCTGAACACGGTCATGTTGGGCCTCACCGTGGCCACGCTGGGCACGCTGGTGGCGTTCGTGTTCGCCTTCGTCCAGGTGCGAGTGCCGGCGCCGCGCCCCCTCAAGACCCTCATCCACGTCATCGCGCTGCTGCCGATCGTCAGCCCGCCGTTCGCTCTGGCGGTAGCCACCATCACCATGTTCGGCCGCAGCGGCATCATCACCCGTGACATCCTGGGCCTGCGGCTGGACATCTACTCGTGGCCGAACCTGCCGCTGCTGCCGCCGGCGGGACTCTCGGTCGTCATGGCGCTGACCTTCTTCCCCATCGCCTACATCATGTTGATGGGCATGATGCGAGCCCTGGACCCGTCGCTCGACGAAGCGGCGGCGAACCTCGGCGCATCCAAGTGGCGCACCTTCCGCAAGGTCACGTTGCCGCTGCTTGCACCCGGCATCGCCTCAGCCTTCCTGCTGCTCTTCGTGGAGGCACTCGCCGACCTGGGCAATCCGCTCGTACTGGGCGGCAACTACACGGTCCTCGCCAGCCGCATGTACATCGCCATCGTGGGCGAGTACAACCTGACCGCCGGTTCGGTGCTCGCGGTCATGCTGCTGGTGCCGGCGCTGGTGGTCTACTTCGTCCACCGCTACTACGCCAACAAGTCGTCCATCGTCTCGGTGTCCGGCAAGCCCAGCGGACGGCATGGCGAGATCGGGAGCCGGCCTATCCGCTGGTTGCTGCTGGGGACGGTCCTGGCCATCGTGGGACTCATCGTGCTGCTCTACGGGACCATCGTGCTGGGCTCGTTCACCAAGCTCCTGGGTGTCAATCACGAGTTCACGCTGGAGCATTTTGAGGCGGTGCTCTTCGGCTACGGCTTCGAGGCCGTGACCGATACCGTGACGCTGGCGTCGATCGCCACGCCCATCGCCGGTGTGTTGGGTGTGGTCGTCGCCTTCCTGGTGATCCGACGTCGCTTCTGGGGTCGCGGCACGCTGGACTTCGGCCTCATGCTCGGCGTGGCCATCCCGGGCACCATCTTCGGCATCGGCTACCTGCTGGCATTCAATACGCCCACGGAACTCTTCGGGATCACCGTCTTCCCCAAGCTGACCGGTGGGGCGGCGTTCCTGGGTGGCGCCATCGCCATCGTGATGGTCTTCATCCTCCGCTCGGCACCAGGTGGCCTGCGGTCGGCGACATCATCGCTGCAGCAGATCGACCCATCCATCGAAGAGGCGGCCACGTCGCTCGGTTCGAGCCAGCAACACACGTTCCGCAAGATCACGCTGCCGCTCATCCGCCCGGCCTTCCTGGCGGGGCTCATCTATTCGTTCGCACGGGCCATGACCGCCATCAGTGCCGTCATCTTCCTGACTACGCCGGACGTGCGCATCATGACCGCACAGATCCTCAATGAGGTTGACGCGGCGCGCTACGGCAATGCCTTCGCCTACTGCGTCGTCCTGATCATCATCGTGCTCGTCGCCATCGGCATCCTCACCTTCCTGGTGGGATCAAGGACGGACGCCGAACAACGATCAGGGAGTGGGACATCGACATGGGGCTGATGACCGACAACATCAAACGAACGGGCGAACCGGCGACCCTCTTGCTGGAACGGCTGAGCAAGCACTTCAAGTCGCCCGAGGGTGGCGTGGTGCGGGCAGTCGATGACATCACCATCGAGCTCACTGGCGGCAGCTTCGTGACGTTGCTGGGGCCATCGGGCTGCGGCAAGACCACCACTCTGCGCATGATCGCCGGCTACGAGAATCCCACCTCCGGTCGCATCATGCTGGACGACAAGGACCTTGTCCGCCTGACGCCGGACAAGCGCGGCATGGGCATGGTCTTCCAGTCGTACGCCCTCTTCCCGCACCTGACCGTGCACGACAACGTCGCCTTCGGGGTGCAGCTCCAGGGCAAGTCGGGCAAGGAGCTGGAGGCGACCATCGACGCCGCACTCGGCCTGGTCAACCTGCACGGACTGGGGGCGCGCAAGATCTCCGAGCTCTCCGGCGGCCAGCAGCAGCGTGTCGCCCTGGCTCGGGCCATGGCCATCGAGCCGCGCGTGCTGCTGTTCGACGAGCCACTGTCCAACCTGGACGCCAAGCTGCGTGTCTCGCTGCGATCGGAGATCAGACGCATCCAGCAGCAGCTGGGCACGACCTCGGTCTACGTCACCCACGATCAGGCTGAGGCGATGGCGCTGTCAGACGTGGTGGTGGTGATGAATGCCGGCCACATCGAACAGGCCGGGCCACCCGACGTGGTCTATCGCCGACCGGCGACGCGCTTCGTGGCCGACTTCATCGGCCGCGCCAACTTCCTGAGTGGCGACGTGCTCGCGGTGGGTGCCGAGACCATCGACATCTCGATGATGGGTGTGCCCCTGACCATCCCGACCGGCGACGGCCATCAGCGCGGTGGCACCGCCGTCGTGGTGGCGCGTCCCGAGTCGATCCGCGTGGGCAGTGGCTCGCTGCGGGCGACGGTGAAGGGCAGCACGTTCCTGGGCTCCTATGTGGAGTACGAGCTGGAGCTGGGCGATGGCCAGGAGAACATGCTGGCGGTCGACGGCGAGTGGATGTCCCACGGCATCCATCAGCCCGGCGAGACCATTCCCTGGACGCTCGCCCCCGAACGCGCCTACGCCCTGCCCGCCGCTCCCGGAGCTCGGGCCGACGACGAGTAGCTCCCGGAACGGGGACCACGAGACGAGGAACGAGCCTCGTCGGCCATCGGCGGGAGGCCGTTTCCCGCGAGACGGGACAACACGACCAGCGTGAGCCCCGAACGACCGATTCGTCCCGGCGCACGGGAACTGGTGACGCCCGGTCCCGCTGCGCGGGAAGACTCCGCAGTCATCCGGCGGTACTGGTCACGATGTCCCGCCACGCGGGAAGCCGCCCCAGCGACTGGTCGTGTTCAGGTGTAGCGCACCGGTCCAGCCGGCCTAGCATTCGCGGGTGCGGCGGACCCTACTCCGGCGGTGCACTCATCCATGGCGCACCGTGAATAGGTCACGAAGCACGTAACCGATTATTCTGTGGCGGGGGCGGTAAGAACAAGCCTCCCGCCTCGAGGGTCGATGGACGGCAACCAGCATCGAAACGACCCTCCCCAAACGGAGGTACTCTCGATGACAGGATCCACCCGCGTCATCTCAAGGACGCGGCCATGGGTAGCGATGCTCGCGGCGGTCGCGATGGCGCTGACCAGCTTCGGCACCGTGGCCGCAGCGGAATACCCCAACGTCATCCCCGACCTCGTTCCCAAGGCGGAGCTGCCTGCCGCGCCGGCTGACGAGATCAACGTCTCGGTCGCCCCCAACGTGCCACCGGCGTCAGGACGCACGGAGCAGGCCATCGTGGATGTCGAGTTCGAGGTCGTCGAGAACGTCAGCCTTATCGATCCAGCGACCGGTGTGGAGTACATGACCTGGGGCTACCGCACGCCCGGCGATGATGACACGGTCTCGGGCACTCCCGGGCCCATGATCCGGGCACGCGTCGGCGACGTCCTCCGCTTCACCATCCACAACCCTGAGGGCAACTCCATGCCCCACAACGTGGACTTCCACGCCGTCACCGGTCAGGGTGGCGGAGCGGCCAACACGACGGTGGGCCCGGGTGGCACGGCCATCATCGAGGCACGCCTGCTCTATCCGGGTATGTTCGTGTACCACTGCGCCATGGGTGACGTGCCGCAGCACATCTCCAACGGCATGTACGGCGGCATCCTGGTCGATCCTGCCGAGCCACTGCCCGCGGTCGACCACGAGTGGTACGTCGTGCAGTCGGAGTTCTACACCACCTCGACCGAACCCGGCCTCGTCGAACTGGACCGTCAGGCGGTCACCGACGAGAACCCCACCATGGTGGTCTTTAACGGCGCCAAGGGCGCCATCGCTGGAGACAACGCCCTCAAGATGCAGGTCGGAGAACGTGCCCGCATCTACTTCGTCGACGCCGGCCTGAACCTCATCTCAAGCTTCCATGCTATCGGCTCGCATTGGGATGTGGTGTACCAGGAAGGCGCCCTCCTGAACGAACCCCTACGTGGATCACAGACCACGCTGGTGCCACCGGGTGGCGCGACAGTGGTGGAGGTCATCGGCCAGGTTCCCAGCACGCTCATCCTCGTCGACCATGCCCTGGCGCGGACGTTCGACAAGGGTGCCCTGGGCCAGATCGTCATCGAAGGCGAGCCCAACCCCGAGATCTTCGAGGCCATCCCGGCCCAGTAGTCGAGCACACCAGACAGCCGGCCGGGACAGCCCGGCAGAGGACCCCGGCGTACCCGAGGGGTATTGCCGGGGTCTTTCGTGCTTGGTAGCATCACGCCTCCCCAAGCTTGACCGAGAGGAGACGCGGATGATCCCGATGCGAGTCCTATCGTTATTCATGTCGATCGCGATGCTGGCGGTGCTGGCGCCGATCGCCGCGGCCCAGGATGTTCCGGCCGACCCCGAAGGTGCCGATTGGCGCCTGGTCGAGCAGCGCGTGGAGGGCTCGCTGGCGGCGGTCCCGCTCACGGTCCCGGCCTCACTCACGCTCGCTGACGGCGTCGCGACCGGCTCCGGCGGCTGCAATGACTTCAGCGGCAGCTACGCGCTCGATGGCGCCTCGCTGTCCTTCGCTGACGAGATGGCGCGGACCCTGCGCTCCTGTGCCCCCGAGGCAGAGGCCGTCGAGGATGCCTACCTCTCCATCCTGGCCGATGTCGTCTCCTGGACGATCGGTGAGAGCAGGCTCGAGCTACGGGACACGCTCGATGAGATCGTCCTGGTCTTCGAAACTCCCGGCGACGGACTGACGGCGAGCCAGCTGGCCCAGCTATTGGCCCGGCTCGACGCCGCCGACGCCACCATCGCGACGTTGGGATCGCGCGTCGATGACATCAGCATCGGACGACTGCGTGAGCGTCTCAAGGACCTCGAAACCGCCAACGCACGATTGCAGCAGCAGCTCAGCGAGCTGCGCGCGATTCCCGCGCCCACCCAGACGGCAGGCCTCTCCTCAGCCGAGCGAGTCCTCCTGGAGGGCGTTCCAGCCAGGATCGCGGGCACCTGCCAGCCGCTGCGGCAAAGCCTGCCGTCCGGCACGGCTGCAGCCGTCCAGTGCAAGCCCAATACGTCACGCGTGACGGAGATGGCCTACTACCTGCTGGAGGGGGATCGTGCCCTCAAGCTGTTCAACGACCGCATGGCCTCCGGGGGCGCGTCATACGTGGACACCTACGGACCTCCCGGTACGCCCACCTGCGAGGACGGCGTACCGTCGTACCTCTTCGCGGATGGTGGTGGCATCGCCGGGTTGGGCTGCTTTGTCGATGGCGGCAAGGCCAACCTGCGTCTCGTCCAGGACGCGACCGCGTGCAAACAGCTGAAGGTTGGCAGCCAGCAGTTGAAGCGCCCGGCGATGTACGTCGCCATGACCGGCCCCAACGCCAACATCGTGCCACTCAACGGCTGGGCGATCGGCGGCAGCGGCGTCACCAAGACGATCGCTCGACCCAAAGCCAAGAAGTCGCCCGGCGCCGGCTGTCCCTGAGCGGCTATTCGGCCCAGGCCTCGAGCCGCTCCTTCCATTCGGAGACCAGCGACCGGTAGATGGGGCGCTTGACCTCCCAGACCTCCTGGGCCAGTGCGCCCAGCTCCATCCAGCGGAAGGCGCGGAACTCCTGGCGCTGCCCCTTGGGTGGCGTCAGGTCGATGTCGTCATCGCTGCCGAGGAAGCGATACAGGAACCACTTCTGCACCTGGCCGCGTCCGATCTTGTCGCGTCGGCGCGTCGGCGGCAACTCGTACGCCAGCCAAGCGGGATGCTCAGCGACAAGCTCGACCAGCTCCGGCCGCAAGCCGGTTTCCTCCCGTAGCTCGCGAAGAGACGCGGCAGCCGGCTCCTCGCCGACATCAAGGCCACCCTGGGGCATCTGCCAACGGCCGAGCTGGTCGCTGCGCTCCAGTGCGAGCACATGCCCATCGGCACGCGCAACCACCATCCCCACGTTGGCACGAAATGTCTGATCGGTCACCCCTCCAGCATGCCTCAGGCTGGCGTTGAGAGGAGCACTTGCCGCCAACCGTCAGGAGAAGTGAGGATGATCGAGAACACGCTGGTGCTCATCACGCAGGTCGGCATGCTCACCTTCGTCGTCGCCAGCATGGCGGCCATGGGTCTGGGCTTGACCCTGCAGCAAATCGTGGAACCGCTACGTGATCTGCGCTTGGTGCTGCTGTTGCTGGCGGCCAACTTCGTGATCGTGCCGGTCGTGGCCATCGGTGCCGCCAATGCGACATGGTGGTGACCGGTCTGGCCACGACTCAACGCAACATCGCTGCTGCCCTGGTGGTGGCGACGTCGCTCGGCGGCGACACCATCGTGATGACGATGGTCGGCGCGCTGATCACCCCCATCGCCCTCATCATCGTCGCCGGTGAGCTGGGCAAGCGGATGGCCCCAGCCGCCGAGTCCACACAGGCGACCCAGCACCCCCGCTACCCGCGAAACCGCGGAGAGTACGATGTTGGCGCAGGCGTCTGCCTGCACGGTAGCGACAGCAGAAGAGAGCACCGCTCAAAGGGGGTCTGTCATGTGCCCAACCGTCATCATGCGCCTGGCACTCAGCGCTGCGCTGATCTTCACCGGCGCTGCCGCCGCGGCAGCACAGTCGGAAGAGCCCACACCCGAAGGCACCACCTGGCAGCTAGTTTCGTACGCGGCCGGGGGAGAGTTGACACAGGCGCCCTGGAACGCGGACGCCACGCTACGGCTCGAGGATGGCCAGGCCACTGGCTCCGCCGGCTGCAATAGCTTCGCGACCGCCTACGAGCTCGACGCCGACTCACTCACCTTCGGCGAGCCCATCATCACGACGGCGGGCTGCTCCGATCCCGTGATGGAGGTGGAGAACGGCTACATGGCTGCATTGCCGGAGACGGTCAGATGGGCCTTCGATGCCGGACCCACCGGCGAGCGCGACCTGTACCTCTACGACGCCGCAGGCGACATCATCCTCAAGTTCCAGCAACCTAGCGCGGGCCTGACGAGAGCTGACATCGGGGCGCTCAGCGCAGTCCTCGACGGCCAGCAGGCAGAGATCGATGGCCTCACGCAGCGACTCTCCAACGTCAGCATCGGCGCACTACGCGACCGCGTCAAGGAACTCGAAGTGCAGGTCAAGCAGCTGCAGGGGGTCCTGGCCCAGCTGCAGAAGGCCGGCGGAAGCGGTGCCCTCACCACGGCCGAACAGGTCTTGCTCAAGGGCATCCCCGCCGCCATCCGTAGCACGTGTGTTCCGCTCCGCGGCAGCAATCCCACGGGCACGCTGGCCGCCGTCAGGTGCGACCCGAGCACCATCGTGGTCGACGAGGTGGCCTACTACCTGATGCCCTATGCGGCGGCCAAGCGGGTCTTCAATGCCGTCATGGCCGACCACGGCGTCCCGCAGCGCCATCGCTGCCCGGCGGGCAAGGCCAGCCGCGGACTGCTGGCGCCTTCGAGCGGTGAGGGCTGCTTCGTCGATAGTGGCCGTGCCAACGTCCGGCTCATCGAGATGGCCGCCGACTGCCACCAGCTCAAGGTCGCTGGTCGACAACTGTCCGAACCGGTGATCTATGTGGCCATCGAGAGCGGCAGCGACAGCATCGCGCCGCTCTTCGGTTGGGCCAAGGACAGCGAAGGGTCCAAGGTGACCAAGGCCATCCCGCACGCGGGTCAGCCGGTCTCACCCGCGTGTGACTCAGGCCCCTAGCCCGAGCCGCTGGCCCAGACCGCGCCGCGGTGTACAGTCTGGACCTGCCCAGCCGAAGACCGAGCAGGGAGGTATCCCCGTGACCCACCGCCGCTTCATCGGAACAGTCATCCTGGCCACGCTGGTTGCCGGCTTGCCGGCGGCCGCTACCGCGCAGGATGAACCGCTGGCCACACCTGAAGGTGCCGACTGGACGCTCATCAGCTATCTCGACACCGAGACGGCGGAGGTCATCAGTGTGCCCTTCGGCGTGACGGCCAACTTACTCCTACAGGATGGTGCCGCATCGGGCTCCAGCCAGATGAGCAGCCTGATGACGGAACTGCAAGGCCTGCGGACCGAGATCGATACCTTGACCAACGAGGCGGTGACGCTGCGCGACGAGTTGGACGCCCAGAACGTGGTTCAGTTGCGCCAGCGTATCAAGGCGCTTGAGGCGGACGACAAGAAGCTCACCAAGCGGCTTGACACCCTGGAGAAGACCCCCAAGCCGACGACCAAACCGAACACGCCCACCGACGCCGCCT
>JBBSAV010000032.1:0-28848 GCA_038251965.1 Candidatus Limnocylindrales bacterium | reverse complement strand
GTGGTGTCGGCTTCATTCCTGTGGATGGACCGCTACCGGGAACAGGGCCGGCAGCGCGCCGACAGTTCCAATCCGATCCTGGCCGACCTGCGCGCAGGCGCCTCATTCGTGCGCCATGAGCCGGTGGTGCTCCTGTCGCTGGTGCTCATCTGGGCCGCCGCCATGCTGGGCATGGCGTCCTTCACCACGCTGGCTCCGATCTATGTGCAGAACGAGATGGGCATGGGTGCTGAGGGCTTCGGCGCGTTCCTCGGTGCCTCCGGCGCGGGTGCACTCACGGCGGCGCTGCTGGTGACGACGTTCGCTCACGGTGATCGGCGCGGCTGGCTGAGCTTTGGGGTCATCGCCATGGCGGTACTCGTCGCAGGCGTCGGACTCGCGCAGTCGACCGAGGTCGTGTTCGTGCTGGCCTTCCTGCTTGGGGCGGCCCAGATCACCTTGGCCCAGAACGCGCTCGTGTCGGTGCACTCGGCCACGCCCGACGTCCTCCGCGGCCGCGTGATGGGTATCTGGGTCATGACCTTCCAGGGGTCGAGTCTGTTCGGCTCTGTGCTTTCAGGCTGGTTGGCAGACGTCTTCGGGGTGCGCTCGGCCATGGTCATCGGGGCGTTCGCGCTGGCCGTCATCGGGTCGATCGCGATCGTCGCGATCCGTCGGGCCCCCTGGCGACTGACGCCAGCGAGTGTTGTGAGCGCCTGATCCAGGCCGTCGGCATCCACCCCGACGAAGTGGCGTAGGGCACTGATGTGCGATCGACTGATGTGCAATCGAATGCACGCCGCGCTCAGGATTCGTTATGGTTACGGACCAAGAAAGCGTCAGCCGCGGCCTTTCCAGACGCCGGCCGGGCCTCGAAATGCTGCTACAAGGGCTGCTGCCACAAGAGTTGCTGACAAGGAGTAAGACCGAGGACGCATGACGGCGCTGCTCGAGCTGGCCAACATCTCCAAGTCGTTCCCCGGCGTGAAGGCGCTGGAGGACGTCCATTTCAGCACTGACGCCGGACAGGTCCACGCCCTGGTGGGCGAGAACGGCGCCGGCAAATCGACCCTGATCAAGGTCATCTCTGGCGTGCATCCGGCGGACAGCGGCACCATCCAGATGGACGGCAAGGCAGTCAAGTTCCGCAGCCCACACGAGGCGCAGGCGCACGGCATCGCCACCATGTACCAGGAGTTGAGCCTCTACCCGGAGCTGACCGTGGCGGAGAACATCTTCATGGGCCACGCGCCGATGCGCAAGGCCGGCCCTGCGCAGGTCATCGACTGGGGCGAGATGAACCGCCGGGCAGAGGAGATCCTGCACTCGCTCAACATCCACGACATGGATGTCCGACGCAAGGTCGGCGCCCTCAACGTGGGCAACCGCCAGCGCGTGGAGATCGCCAAGGCGCTCTCGCTTGACGCCAAGGTGCTGATCATGGACGAGCCCACAGCAGCACTGACCGAATCGGACGTGGCCAAACTCTTCGAGATCGTGCGTCTGCTCAAGGAGCGCGGCGTGGCGGTCATCTACATCAGTCACCGCCTGATCGAGGTCTTCCAGCTGGCCGACAAGGTGACCGTGCTGCGCGATGGGAAGTTTGTGGATTCCAAGCCCGTCTCGGAGACCGACGAGGACGACCTCATCCACATGATGGTCGGCCGCACCATCACCGACCTCTTCCCCAAGTTGCCCAGCGAGGTCGGTGAGCCCGTGCTGGAGGTGAAGGGTCTCAACCGCCATCCGCACACCGAGGACGTCAACTTCACCGTGCGCAGCGGTGAGATCGTGGGCATGGCCGGCCTTGTCGGGTCGGGCCGCAGTGAGACAGCACAGGTGATCTTCGGCATCCTCCAGCCCGACTCCGGCGAGGTTCTCCTGCAGGGCCAGAAGGTCCACATCAAGTCACCGACGCAGGCCATGAAGCTCGGTATCGCCTATGTGCCCGAGGATCGCGGCACGCAAGGCCTGGTGCGCGAGATGAAGATCCGCGAGAACCTATCGATGGCCGTCCTTGACACATTCACTCGCTTCGGATTCGTCATCAAGCGCAACGAGCGCAAGTCAGGCGAGGAACTCATCGAGCAGCTCAACATCATGGCCACCAGCGGGGAGCAGGTCGTCAACAAGCTGTCGGGCGGCAATCAGCAGAAGGTGGTGGTCGGCAAGTGGCTGGCCAGCAAGCCCAAGATGCTCATCGTCGACGAGCCCACGCGCGGTGTCGACGTGGGTGCCAAGGCGGAGATCCATCGCCTCATGAGCGAACTGGCCCAGCAGGGCCTGGGCATCCTCATGATCTCCAGTGAGCTGCCGGAGGTGCTGGGGATGAGCGACCGCGTCCTGGTCATGCGCAACAGCCGTCTTGTGGGGGAGTTCAGCCGTGCCGAGGCCACTCAGCAGAACGTAGGCGCGGCCATGATGAGCGACCAGATCGCCACGGCGGCGGAAGCTGTCGCTGCGGTCGCCCAGGGAGACGACGCGTGACCGCTGCGGCCGGCGTGCAGCACAACCGCTACTGGACCAACACCAAACGGCTGTTCGGCTCACAGGAAGGCATCCTGCTCCTGCTGCTCATGTTGCTCATCATCGGTGTCGGGCTCTACAACCCGCGCTTCACCACTGAGCGCAACCTGACCGATATCTTCAACGCCAACGCCTACATCGCCGTGGCGGCCATCGGTATCTCGATGGTCATCATCACCGGCAACATCGACATCTCTGTCGGAGCCGCCATCGGTGTGCTGGTGGCGCTGTCGGGCACGCTGGCGGTGGAGTTGACGGCAGCCGGCCTGCCCGGCCCCATCGTGCTCCTCGCCGCCTGGATCGCGCCCCTCTTCGGCGGCATGCTCATCAGCGCCATCAATGGCCTCTTCGTGGCCTACCTCAACATCCCTGCCATCGTGGTGACGCTGGGTACCTTCAGCATCCTCAAGGGAGGGCTCATCCTGATCGCCGGCGGCAGCACCATCAGCGCTCTGCCGGACGGCTACAGCCTCGCGCAGCAGGACCTGTTGGGGCTTCCGGTGCCGATATGGGTCATGGCGGTGCTGACACTGGTGGCCTTCGCCTGGATGCGCTGGAGCCGCACCGGTCGATCGCAGTTCGCCATCGGCGGGAACGCTGAGGCGGCTCGACTCTCGGGCATCGACACGCGCCGCCAACTGATGGTGACCTTCATCGTCGCCGGGATGTTCTATGGCATCGCAGCAGTGATGTTCGCCACGCAGTACAACACCATCCAGACCGTGGTCACGCCGGGCCTCGAGTTGCAGGTGATCACCGCTTCGGTGGTCGGCGGCGTGTCCATCCTCGGTGGTATCGGCACTGTCATCGGTTCGACGTTGGCAGCCATCCTGATCCGCACCATCGGTGCGGCGCTGGTGTTCGTCGACATCTCGCCCTTCTGGCTGCGTGCCATCCTGGGCGTGCTCATCCTGGTCACGGTGCTGGCGGACGTCGTCCGCCGCCGACGCCAGGAACGGATGTAGGGGAGGCTGACATGACCACTGCCAACCCCGCCCGCAACGGCTCCGAGTTCTCGGTGCGCCTGCAAGGGATCCTGCTGCGCCAGGAGACGATCCTCTTCTTCATCCTCATCGGCGGCGTCTTCCTGATGTCGTTCCAGTCCGACGTCTTCCTGACTCCGGAGAACCTGCTCAACCAGGGCCGCCTGGCGGCCGAGATCGCGCTCATCGCCCTGCCCATGACGCTGATCATCATCACCGGGGGCATCGATCTTTCGGTTGGCTCCATCGTGGGCCTGACCGCCATCATGCTCGGCGTGGCCTGGCACAACTGGGGCCTGCCATTGGAGGTGGCGATCGTCGTCGCCCTCCTCGTCGCTACCGCCTGTGGTGCCTTCAACGCCTTCTTCATCACCCGCGTCGGCCTGCCGCCGCTCATCACCACGCTGGCAACGCTGGCCCTGTTCCGTGGGCTGGCCGAGGGCATCGCCCAGGCCCGCTCCGTTAGCGGCTATCCCGAGTGGTTCTACATCCTGGGCCAGAAGGACTTCGACTTCTTCGGCACCGCCACCGTTTTCCCCAATCAGCTCTTCATGGTGATCATCGGCATCATCGCGATCGGTGCCGCACTGGCCTGGACCCCCTTCGGCCGCTCGCTCTACGCCATCGGCAACAACGAGACCGGCGCGCGCTTCAGCGGCATGCCGGTGAGGCGCAACAAGTTCGTCATCTACACCCTGTCGGGATTCATGTCGGGTTTGGCCGGCTGGGTCTTCGTGTCGCGCGTCAGCACAACCCGATCGGACATGGGCAACGGCTTCGAGCTGACCGCCATCACGGCCGTGGTGGTCGGTGGCACCAGCATCTTCGGCGGCAGCGGCACCATCGTGGGCACCGTCCTGGGCCTGACGCTCATCCAGCTGATGAAGAACGGGCTGGCGCTGTCTGGCGCCAAGGGTGACTCCACCACCATCGTGGTCGGTCTCGTCCTCATCGGCGCCGTGCTCCTGAATACCTTCATCTCGAATCCGCCCGCGCGGCTCAAGAGGCTTCTACCAGGACAAGACTAGAGCTACCATGCTCATAGGAGAGGAGGTGACGCGGACAGCGACCAACGTGCGACGGTCCCCAGGGACCGCTCATCGTTACCTAGTTCGATCACTTTGGAGGAGATGAACCGCAACATGCGAAAGCCACTCGTTCTTCTGACCACGCTCGCCCTGACCCTTGGGTCGGTCGGCGCGGTCGCCGCTCAAGACGTCTGGGACGGCGCTGACCAGCTGCCGACCAACCCGCTGGCCTGCCCGGGCGGCGAAGCACCCGCGATGGCTGCGGCCGGCGAGTATGACGGCGGACAGGCCGTCAACCCGCCTGACAAGGCCGGCCAGGAAATCACCCTGGTCGACATCCCCAAGCTCATCGGCATCGGCTACTTCGACGCCACTGCCAAGGGCATGCAGGACGCCGCCGCCGAGCTCGGCAACGTGAAGGTCATCAACGACGGCCCCACCGCCGCCAACATCGATGAGCAGATCACCTTCATCGACAACTACATCACCCAGGGCGTGGACGGCGTGCTCTTCGCTGCCAACGACCCCGTCGCCATCGGCCCGGTCCTGACCAAGGCCCTCGATGCCGGTATCCACGTCGTGGGCTACGACGCCAACTCCGTGCCCGAGGCTCGTGAGTGGTTCATCAACCAGGCCGAGTTCAACGGCATCGGCAAGGCCATGATCGATAGCCTCGTCGCCGAGCAGGGCGAAGATGCCTCCTTCGGCATCGTCACCTCGACCTTCACCACGCCCAACCAGGCGCGCTGGATCGCCGAGATGTCCGCCTACGCCGCCAAGTGCTTCCCGAACCTGACCTGGCTCGAGACCCTCGAGGCCCAGGAAGACACGCCGCTCTCCTTCAGCCAGGCCCAGACGCTCCTCAACAAGTACGGTGAGGACATCAACGGCATCTTCGGCATGACCTCCGTGGCGACGCCGGCGGCTGCCGACGCCGTGACCCAGGCCGGCCTGTGCGGCTCAGTCGCCGTGGTCGGTCTTGCCACCCCCAACGCGATGCGGCCATACGTCGAGGACGGCTGTGTCAAGTCCGTCGTGCTCTGGAACCCGGTCGACCTCGGCTATGCCGCGGTCTTCGTGACCCGCGCCATCGTCGACGGCGAGTTCGCCCCCGGCGACACCAGCGTCATGGCTGGCAAGCTCGGTGAGCTGCAGGTCGTCAACGGCAGCGAAGTGCTGCTGGGCGACCCGTTCATCTACAACCTCGAGAACGTAGCCGACTTCGACTTCTAGTCCCGTCTGCGGGGATCTCCTCGCGGCTATCTAGCCACCACGGACGACGGGGTGCCCTACAGGCACCCCGTCGTCTTCCTGTGCGGAGTCGCGCCACGCCGGCCTCAGCGCGGCCGCCTCTTCAGTACAGATCGGTGTCGACTTCGAACGTTCGCACCAGCTGGGCGCTCTCCTCGGTGGTGAGCCCCTGTCCGCGCCCACCGGCGACAAGGTCCATGTACTCGTAGCGGGCGCCGGCCTCGGCGTACTCGATGCGATCGACCGCACGGGTGACCGACTGGTCGCTGCGGGCCATGACACCGTGCTTGGACCAGACCACGATGCGGTGGCGCCGCAGTCCGTCCACTGTCGCGGCCATGAGATCGTCCGAGCCCGGGAGCATGAAGGGCAGGATGCCGATGCCGCGCGGCAACTGCACGATCGTCTCCGGCTGCCAGCGCAGCAGGCGGCGGCTGAACCGGTCCTGGTCGGCGTATTCGGGAACGTGCGAGAGGTACGTGAGGTGCGGTGGCTGCGCATGCACCACCGCGTGGAAGTTGATGCCGGTGCGGGCGACCGTGTCGTCATGGACCGCGAGGTGCGAGTTCCATTCGGAGGTCAGGATCTCGAACAGGCGCCCCGCCGCGGTGTAGAGCGTGCCGTGCGCACCATCCTCCCCCACCACCACCGCACCCATCGACTCGCGCGGCAGACGGCCGAGGTCGCGCAGGCGACGACCGGAGCCGGTCACGATGATGGTGTGCCCCGCCAGGTTCGGCGCCCGGACGGGGAGCTCGATCGCCTCCTCCATGGGCAGCTGCCGGCGCACCTCGATGGGCCAGCCGATACAGACCGAGACGTTGCCGGCCGCGCCTTCGGTGGCGTCGATGGCAGCGAGGCGATGGCCGCTCGAGCCGATCGATTCGAAGATCTCCTCCAGGCTCGGCAGCGGTTCAGTCAGGGCCATCGCTCACATCCTCCAGGTAGGGCAGGGTCGGGAACATGATGCATCAGCCCGCGACAGGGCTCCGGCCAACATGGCCACGCGGATCCCGAGCATGTTCGCCTCCGACCCCGCCACGAAGGCACCGAGGCAGCTGGCCGCCTGGAAGGCCTCCGATCTCGCTCAAGGGTCACGGCCCCAGCAGCACTCCACGCCGGCTGCGCATCTGGGTGTAGCCTTGGCCGCGATCTGGCCAGCCCACTCGGCATCGCAAGGAGATCTCATGTCACGACGAGAGCGGACGCTGACAGCGATCGGGCACAGTCGGCCGGATCTGACTCCCTACACGATCGAGTTCACGAGCACTCAGCTTGAAAAGACGTGTGCCGCTTACGGGATGGACCAAGCGGAGTTCCAGGAGTACTTGGGCAACCACTGCAAGAAGGTGGGGTTCAATATCGGCGGAAAGTCGGAAAGAGAGGGCTTCTTTACCGACGAGTTCGGAGTTGTGTGGGACCGCACCGGAAACGACAAGGACATCGGCGTTCCGATCACCGAACTGGTGAGCCCCGGGGACGACTCCTACACGTATCCGGAGCCCGATCTCGAGGAGATGGCCCGATCGACCGATCGCGCCCTTGCGACTCGTGGTGACGCGGTCCTGTTCGGAAAGATTGGCACAGCCTATTTCGAACGCGCGTGGAGCCTGTGTGGGTTCCAGAACATGCTGATGTACCTAGCGGCGGAGGAGGACTTCGTCCAGGATGTCCTCGCCAGATTGCTCGCGTACAACCTGAAGATCATCGACGCCGTCATCGATTCCGAGATCGATGGTTTCTACTTCGGCGATGATTACGGTCAGCAGTCTGGATTGCTGATGAGCCCGCAGATGTGGCGGAAGTTCTTCAAGGAAGGCTGGGCCACGATGTTCGCGCGGGTCAAATCGAGAGGCAAGCTCGTCGCGCTTCACTCCTGCGGGAATATCACTGGCCTCCTGCCCGATCTCGTTGATATCGGTTTGGACGTCTATCAAACGGTTCAGCCCGAGGTCTACGACCTGAGAGAACTGAAGACCGAGTTCGGAGATCGGTTGTGTTTCTGGGGAGGCATCAGCACTCAACGTGACCTGCCCTTCGATACGCCCGAGATACTTCGACAGAAGATTGATGAAACGAAGACAATCTTGGGAGAATCCGGCGGATACATCGCTGGGCCCACCCACCGGTTGCCACCGGATATCCCAATCGAGAACATCCGGACATTGGTCGAAACGCTCCGTATCGAAGATGGCTGAGAAGGGCGGCACCTCAGCCGAGGTGATGTGGCCCCAGGCGGGTCGATCTTGACCACCATCTGCATACCCTGCCTCCCGGGCTTTCGCGGCTCATCGGGCTACCGGCTCGGCGAACGAGGAACCCTCGAGATCCCCGGTACGGACACGTGCTGAACGACCTCCCCACGAACCCGTTGTTGCAGACAGGGTGGGCGCAGATGGTGGGCATCTTGGGCACATATCCTGTCGGCGAAGCGGCCTCGGCCCCTCCTCGGACCGTGCTTAGTCGGCCATGACCCAAGTTCGGAATGTCGCGGTCATCGACATCGGCAAGAGCAATGCAAAGCTCGCCTTGGTCGACCTGCTGGAGCTGCGCGAGATCGATGTGTGCGAAACCCCGAACACGGTCCTCCCCGATGACCCCTTCCCGCATCACGACATCGAGGCGCTCTGGGACTTCATCATCGACGCCTTGGGCAGGATCCACGCCCGACACGGAGTGGATGCGATCACCGCGACTACCCACGGTGCAGCAGCCGTGCTTATCGATGAGGCTGGCGAACCGATCTTGCCGATGCTCGACTACGAGCATGACGGGCCAGACGACTTGGCCGATGAGTATGACGCGCTTCGCCCGGACTTCGCGCAAAGCGGGGCGCCTCGTCTGCCGCATGGGTTCAATCTGGGGGCACAGCTTCACTGGCTGCTCAGCACCCGTCCGGAGCTACGCCACCGTATCGCCTACGTGGTCCCCTATCCCCAGTACTGGGTGGGCCGCCTCACGGGCACATGGTGTGCAGAGGTGACCTCGTTAGGCTGCCACTCCGATCTGTGGCTGCCGCGCGAGGGAAGATTCTCCGATCTGGTCGAGAAGCTGGGCCTGGATGGCAAGATCCCGCCGGTACGCAAGGCCGGAGATCTGATCGGAACCGTCCTGCCCGAGGTAGCGCAGGAGACCGGTCTGTCGGAGTCCACGCCGGTCTACTGCGGCATTCACGACAGCAATGCCTCGCTCTACCCTCATCTTCTCGGTCGAAGCGCGCCATTCTCGGTCCTCTCGACCGGTACATGGGTGATCACCATGGCCGTGGGCGGAAAGCCGCGGCTGCTCGATCCGACGCGAGACACGCTGATGAACGTGAACGCCTTCGGTGATCCGGTGCCATCGGCTCGGTTCATGGGTGGTCGTGAGTTCGAGGTGCTCACACATGGCGCGCCAATGACCCCGAGCGAGGATGACATCGCGGCAGTCCTGAACCAAGGCGTGACGCTCAGCCCTGCCGTCGTATCAACGTCGGGCCCGTTCCAGGGGCGACAGGCCAAGTGGTCGGTACCCAAGGTCCAGCTGACCGACGGCGAACGGACGACGGCCAGCTCGCTCTATCTGGCGATGATGGCCCTCACATGTCTTGAGCTGACTGGTGCTGAGGGTCCGATCCTGACCGAAGGGCCCTTCGCCAAGAACACGCTGTTCCTCGATCTCGTCGCGGCGGCGAGCGGGCGGCAGGTGATGTCATCGACAGGCTCGGCTACCGGCACCTCGATCGGCGCAGCGCTCCTGGCCGCCGAGGACACGCGGATGATCGCGAACCACAGCCCACATCCTTCGCCACAAGGCGCCTACCGTGACGATCTGGTTCGCTACGCTGAGCGATGGCGCTTGCTCGCCAGCAGTTGACGCCCACCTGTCATCGTGGGACCGCGTAGGCTGCGCCGAATCATCCCGAACGTCTGGTGTCGCCAAAGGAGTCCGGAAACCTGCCTACGGCTGCCTGGGAGGGAGGAGTGTCCCCCGAGTAGTGATCGGCGACGGTGCGCGCCGCCGATCGGTCAGCCCTTGCCGGCAGCGGCAGCGGCAGCGGCCTTGGCCATCTCCTCGCCCATGTAGCGGCGCGCCTGCACCGCCAGGTCCATGCTGTTGTCCCACATGTCGCGCCAGATGCGCAGGATGGTGGTGAGGTTGTCGTCCACGACCTTGGAGCTGAACGACTCGAAGGTGATGACGCCGTCGTAGTCGGCATCGACCAGAGCGCGGAACAGCTCCGGGAAGTTGACGTGTCCCTGGCCGAGGTAGCCGCGGTGGTTCTCACCGATGTGCACGTAGCCCAGCAGGTCGCCGGCGTCGAAGACAGGATCGCGGAAGTTGTTCTCCTCGATGTTCATGTGGTAGGAGTCGAGGTGGACCACCAGGTTGTCCGAGCCCACCTCGCGGATGTACTCGGCCGTCTGGGCTGACGTGTTGAGCAGGTTCGATTCGTAGCGATTCACGAACTCGAGGCCAACGGTGATGCCAGAGGCCTTGGCGTTATCGGCCAGCCGGCCGATGACCGCCTGCGAGTTCTCCCGGCACTTGGGTGTCGAGACCGCTGTGTATGGCCCAAGCGCGCTGAAGATCACGCCGCCCAGGTACGCCCCGCCGATGTCACGCACCATCGAGAGCGCATCGTTCAGCGTCTGCTCGCCACGCGCCACCGAGTCGGGGTCTTCCGAGTTGATGTCATTGTCGAACCCGAGGCCGAGCGAACAGGTGGCCTCCAGCTCGTGTGCCTCCAGTGCCTTCTGGATGGCGGCGATGTCCATCTCCGCCGGTGCGAAGGCCGGCAGCTCGATGAGGTCGTAGCCTGCTTCCTTGGAGCTGGAGATGGCGTACTCGCACTCCTTGGCACCCCAGCTGCCCGACCATACGAGCGCATGGACTCCGAACTTGTTCATAGATGGCTCCTTTCCCCTCCGGACCCCGTGGTCGGGGCCCCTATCGTCTGACTGATCGTCCCTGTGACTCATCGTCACTGTGCGCCTAATCGTCCTTGTGCATGAGCTTCGCGAAGCGCTCCTGCGCCTCACGCCAGAAGAAGCCCTTGGGATGGTACGTCTGCATCGGGAACGACCGGGCGATGAGCACGCGCGCCTGTCCCAGGTCGTCCAGCTCCCCGGCGGTGATGGCCTGGATGGCGATGTTGCCGATGGCCGTCGCCTCCACCGGCCCGGCCACGACCTCACGCTTGCTGGCATCGGCCGTCAACTGGCAGAGCAGCTCGTTCTGCGAGCCGCCACCGACGATATGGATCTGGTCGATCTCCCGATCGGTAACGGCGCCCAGCTGGTCGACGACCCAGGCGTACTTGAGCGCCAACGATTCGAAGATGACCCGCCAGAGCGTGGCCGTCTCGTAGGGCACCGGCTGACCGGTCTCCTCGCAGTACTCACGGATGCGTGTGGGCATGTCACCCGGCCACAGGAAGCGTGGGTCATCAGGATCGACGAATGCCGTCCACTGTGGGCCGGTCTCGGCGAGGTCGCAGATCTCCTGGTATGAAGGCGCTCCCTCACCTGGCCACAGCGCCTTGCGGCACTGCTGCACGAGCCACAGGCCCATGACGTTCTTGAGCAGCGTGATGGTGCCGCCGTAGCCACCCTCGTTGGTGAGGTTGGCCGCCAGCGAGGCCGCGGTCACCACCGGTTCGTGGACTTCCAAGCCGACCAGCGACCAAGTGCCCGATGAGATATAGGCGGTCGACGGGCCCGCCAGCGGGACGGCGGCCACGGCCGACGGCGTGTCATGCGAAGCGCCGGCCACGACTTGGGCGCCCCGGCAGTCGGTGGCTTCGACGACCTCGTTCAGCAGCGTGCCGATGACCGTACCTGGCTCCACGATCTGGGGCAGGAAATGCGTGGGGATGCCCAATCGATCGAAGAGCGGTCGAGCCCAGTCGCGCGTCCAGGGGTCCACCGTCTGGCCGGTGGTGGCCTCGGTGTACTCGGCCACGTTGGCGCCGCAGAGGAAGTGGTTGAAGAGGTCCGGCATCATCAGCAGCGTGTCGGCCGCCTCAAGGATGGGATCCGCCGACTTCACCTCGCTGAGCAACTGAAACAGCGTGTTGATGGACATGAACTGGATGCCCGTGGCCATGTAGATCTCGTCGCGCGGGACGATGTCGAAGGCCGCCTGCGGCATCTTCTCGTGGCGCGTATCGCGGTAGTGGATGGGATTGCCGATGAGGCGACCCCGCGAATCCAGATATCCGTAATCCACGCCCCAGGTGTCGACCGATACCGAATGCACCGGACCATCAGCAGCGGCCTTGCCCATGCCGGTGAGGATGTCGTGGAACTGTCGGGCGAAGTCCCAGTAGAGCGTCCCGCCCATGCGCACGGGCGTGTTGGCATAGCGATGTACCGGCTCGATGCTGAGCTGGTCGCCGTCGAAGCGGCCCACGATGGTGCGACCACTCTCGGCGCCGAAGTCCAGCGCCACGTACCGAAGTCCTCGTTCAGCCATGCTGTGTCACCTCGATGCCCATCCCCCGGAGCGAGTCCACCATGGCAGCCGGAGCGGCCGCATCGGTGAAGACCCGGGTCAACCCCTCGACCTCGCAGAACGTGGCCGAGGCGACTCGCCCCCACTTGCTGTGGTCGATGATGGCGTAGACTTCGCGGGCCGCGGCTACCATCGCGCGCTTGATCTGTGCTTCCTCTTCTCGTGCCTCGGTGAGGCCCTCCTCGAGCGAGAAGCCGGCTGAACCCAGGAACGCCTTCTGGACGTTGATGCGGTCGAGCACGGCATCGCCCAACTGTCCCACGACCGAGAGCGAGCTGCGCACCCGTCCGCCCATCAGTAGCACCGTGATATCCGAGCGACCGGCTAACTCGGTGGCGGCGTGGATGCTGTTGGTGACCACGGTCAGGCCGTGCCAGGCGTCGCGCTTCTTCAGGGCACGTGCCAGGTACAGGCCGGTGGTGCTGGCGTCGAGGATGATCGACTCGCCATTGCTGACGTGGGCGGCGGCGAGCGCCCCGATAGCGGCCTTCTCCTCCCGTTGCAGTCGGTCGCGCACGTCGAAGGCGATGTCACCGCGACTCATGCGAGCGGCGATAGCGCCGCCGTGCGTACGGATGAGGCGGTCGGCCTCGGCGAGCACCTCCAGGTCCTTGCGGATGGTCACCGCCGACACGCCGAAGCGCTCGGCCAGCTCGGTCACGCGGACACGCCCCTGCTCCTCGACGATGTGGGCGATCTCCCGCTGGCGTTCACCGGCGAAGGCCGCGCCCGCTGCCGGGGTCACGGTCACGGTCACGCTCGCGCTCGCGGTTGTCCCACTCGCGCTCGCCGCGCTCGGACTCGCGCTCGCGGTCGTCGAGCTCATGCCACCGTGGCCGTCGCTGCGGCGATGAGCGCCTTCTCGGCAGCACGCGTCCAGCGGCCCTCGTCGAGGGCCGCGGCCACCGTCGGGAAGCGCTCCGGCATCTCACCGAGCGTGACCATACCCAGCTGCGTCAGCTGCGGGTAGATGACGATCTTGCCACCGGACGTCCGGGCCCGGACGGCTTCGAGCGCATCGGCCGCTCCCTGCATGCCGCTGACGGCATAGACGCTGATGTTGGTGTCGAGCGCGCCCTGCTCCAACCGTCCCAGCACGGCCTTCATGTCGCTGATCATGGAGCCGCTGGTGCCCAGGATGTAGACGTGCTTGCGCAGCATCTCGTCGAGGTCCAGCGGAGCGGTGGTGCCGATGGCGAAGCCGGCGAAGAAATCGATGATGGCGCCCTCGCCGGCCATCTCCACCGTGCCCGCGGCGATGGGCGGGACAGGCACCATGCAGCCGATGCGGGTGAAGCCGCCGGCGGGCCGTGTGGCGGCGCTGTCGAGCGATTCGAACACGAGCCCCCGCTCCTGGGCCAGTGGTCCGGCCACGCTGGCGAGATGCGCCAGGCGCGCCTGATCGATGTCCACCGCCGTCACTGACACGCCTTCGACCCCGGCGGCCAAGGCTCGGATGACGTGCATGAAGCCCATCGGTCCGGCCGCGCCGATGATGCCAACTTGCTCGTTGGGCCGCAGCTCACCGCTACTGGGGATCCAGGCGTAGCCCTCGGCAGCCGAGCTCCCCACGGTCCCCACCCAGCGAGTGAGGTCGTAGTGGACGCGGCCGACGTCGATGTTGACCGGCCGACCCAGCAGGGCCCCGCCGAGCACGACGTCGATGACGCCGCCGAGGCCGAGGAGGGGTTGGAGCTCCTCGACGCGCTCCGCATTGGAGCCGAAGTAGATGATGTCGTCGAACGTCCCGCGGTCGAGTGCCGCGAGGTCCCCCGCGTGCATGACCTCCACGCCGTCGGCCGCAGCGACGGTGTCCAGCGTCACGCGCTGCATCTCGTCATCGGTGACCGCGGTCAGTCGGGCCGGAGCGGCGGCACTGATGAGTGCATCGATACCGTCGATGGCACGGCCGGGATCGGTCACCACCAGCAGTTGCCCCCCGGCCTTCAGGATGCCGCGCTCCTGCGTGGCATAGGCGCGTTCCACGCAAGCCCACGGCTCCAGCAGTCCCACCGCCGATGCGCTGGGCTCCTCGCTCACCGGGATGAGGAAGCGCTCACTGGTTTCGGGATCGATGATGACGCGCTCATCCATGAGCACGTACTGCTGCAGGGCGCCCTCGAAGTTGTAGCCGAATGATGCGTTGGATGACGCCGTGAGCATATGCCGGTAGTCGGTCTGCACCAGGGCCCGATCGCCGACGTTGTGGCGCTTCACCTCCGAGCCGACGGCCACCACTCGCGCGCAGGCCTCGTGGCCCGGCACCGTGGGAGTGTCGCCGGGGACATAGCTGGGGATGCCTGCCAGCTCGTCGGCGGAGAGGAACGTCCGCACCTCACCCTTGCGCGGGTGGGCGGTGAAGGCGTGGAGCAGCTTCGTATCGCTAAAGCAGATGCCGGTGGCCTCGATCTGGCACAGGATCTGCGTGGGACCGGGCTCGGGGACCGGCTTGTCGGTGTTGAGCGCGGTCTCATCTGCGGCGATGATCTGGAGCGCGTACTGGGTCTTCGGGATCTGGGTCTCTGGGGTCTCGTTCATGACAGCATCACCTGGCCTCCGGTCACCGGCACGGCCTGGCCGGTCTCGTACTGCTGGGAAACGAGGTAGAGGATGGCCTCCACCACGTCAGCGGGAATGCAGCCACGGCCCATGGGGACCTTGGCCTCGTAGGCGGCTCGGACCTCATCGACCGAGGTAGCGCCGGGCACCTTGCCCTCACGAAGGTACTGCACGAAGAGCCCACGATCGGGGTCGGACCACAGCGGGCCCTCGTAGTAGTTGCCAGGACACACGGCGTTGACCTTGATACCGTCGTCGATGAGCTCAAGGGCGAACGACTGGGTCAGGCCGACACCGCCGAACTTGGAGCCGGCGTAGGCGAAGTTGCGCTTGGAGCCGACGAGGCCGGACTTGGAGTTGACCTCCACGATGTCCGCGAGGTAGTCCGGTCGAGCGGCGTGCTGGGCGGCCAGCACGGGGGCCACGGCACGAACACCCAGGAAGAAGCCGCGGTAGTTGACCTGCGTGACCAGGTCGAAATCGGCGACCGACTGCTCGTTCACCGAGCCGGCACGCAGGACGCCGGCGTTGGAGACGAAGAGGTCGATTCCGCCGAAGCGCTCCACGACCGCGGCGATGGCGTCGTTGACCGAGTCCTCGTCGGTGACGTCCATGGCCACCCACCAGGCACGGCCTTTGCCAAGCTCCGCCTCGATGGCGGCGGCTTCGACCGCTGCCTGCTCGGCCTGAACGTCGGCGAGGATGACGTGGCCACCCTCCCGCGCCAGGCCCTGGGCGATACCAAGGCCGAAGCCCTGTGCGGCACCGGTGATGAGCGCCACCTTGCCCGCGAAGCGCCCGGGGGAACGGCCGAAGGCCGCAGCGCCACGTCGGTAGGCCTCCACCTCCCAGTGCTCGATGAAGCCTCGCTCGTCAGCGCTGAGCGCTCGCACCCGGCCGATGGCATCGGCGCTCTCGTACACGCGCAGACAGTCGAGATAGATGTGGCGCGCGGTATCGACCTCCTTCCAGGTGTCGCCGGCGGCGAAGATGCCGAGACCCGGTACCACGGTGACGATGGGCGCCACGCCGCGCTCGGCGATGTTGGCCTGGAGGGCCTCCTGCAGCAGGGCCGCGACATCCTCGACGGCTACGTCGACCGGCGGGTCGAAGAGCAGCGGGAAGCTGCCCGAATAGACGATCTGGTCGGGCGTCATGGGGCCGCCCTTGACGGCGTTGACGCCATCGGGCGATTCGAGGTAGTCGGCCGCCCCGGGTGCCCGATCGTAGGTCACGACCTTGAGGGGGCCACCTTCGACCGATAGCAGTGCGCGCAGCGAGGGGCCGATGACCTTGACCATGGCGTTGGCATGGGCCTCGTCGGCCGCGATGCGCGCGGCCGCTCGTCCGGAGCCACCGACCGTGATGCCGCTCTTCTCGAGGGCGGCGCGGACGGTGCCCAGCACGTGTTCGTTGAGCGTGGCGATCTGGGCGGTCGTGTCGGCCGAGACGATGATGCCGTGGTCGCCCATGAAGGTGATCTTGGGGGCCGGCTGTCCGGTGCGAGCCTGGTGCGCCTCACGCAACTCATGGATCATGCGAGCGAGCGGCAGGCCCGGGTCGGTGTAGGGGACCCACAGGGCATCGTCGTCGAAGAGATCGCCCATGATGGTTTCGCCATCCCGGTTGCAGGTGACGGCGTTGGGCACGATGGCATGCGTGTGGAGGACGAAGCGCTCGGGCAGCAGCGAGTGGAACATCAGCTCCACCGACGGCCGTCGACCCTTGGCCTCAGCCATGCGAACCTTGGCTGCGGCACGCATGACCGGGTCGGGCGCACCGGGGATCCGTGCCTCGTCAGCGTCAGTACCACCGTTGAGCAGCAACTCCAGCAGGGGGCCGGTCGCGAGGGGCACCAGGTCGTCAGCCTCGATCTCAGCCAGCGACACGCCGCTGGGCTTGATGTAGACGATGCCGCCGTCCTTGACCGACGAGTTGCCACCGCCACCGCGGGTGTACTCGGGGTCGCGGCCGAAGCGCTGGGACATCTCGACGGCGTCGCGGATCAGCGGGTCGTCGATGGCGAGGAGTCGGAGCTGGCTGAGGTCGGTCATCGGAGGGTCCCTGTGGCTTCGAAGAGGAGCTCCTCGCCCATCTCGGCGAAGTAGCGGATGCGGGTCTCGGCATCGGGGAAGGTGGGGTTGAGCGCCCCGTCCGCGTCGACGTAGCCGGGCTGGCCCTGCTGCTTGCGATGCTGGTGGGCGGCGACGATGCAGGTGCCTTCCCAGGTGATGGCCGCGACCTCATCGCTGAGCGGGACGCCGTCCAGGCAGGTGGGTGCGACCGGGATGCGCTCCTGTGTGTTGTGCTCGGTGCCGACCATCACGAAGATACCTGCGTCACGCCAAGCTTTGACGTACCTCTCCACCATCTGCGGGGTGTTGCGCACCGGGATCAACTCGGCGCCGTAGATATCGTGACTGCCCATGCGCTCGATGAGGTCCTCGACCGGGTCCTCGTAGCCGCACATGGGGATGACGCCGTCGGCCAGCGTGGGGTAGACGGTGATGGCACCCAGGCCGCGGATGAAGGCGAGGGCGTCGGTGAAGGGGACCGGGGTCTCCTCCACGAAACCGGGGCAGCCGGCCTTCATCAGGCGTGAACGCAGCTCGCCCTGGATGGCGGCGGCGTCGTCGGGAGCGGACTTAGGGGCGGTGCCGTAGACCTTGGCCAGGATGGCGGCTCGGCCGTCGACCGGGACGGCCTCGAAGAGCGCAACCTGGAAGCCGAGTGCGACGTGGCGCTCCTGGAGCACGACCCACTCGGCCGGCACCTCCGCACGCTCGGCGATGACATCCACGATAGACTGGTACGTCACGTCGAGCGGGAGACCAGCGGCCGCGAACAGGCTGCCGATGAGGTCGACCATCTCGCTGGTGCGTGATTCATTGGAGGCTTTGGCGGTAGCCATGAAGGCCTTGCTGGCAGGGCTGGAGTCGGTGGGGGCGGGGATGCCCTTGCCGCAGATGTAGGCGCGGCCGGGGTTGGCGGGATCGTTGATCTTGACGCCGTTGCGCTGTTCGTCGGCGAGCAGCGAGATGAACTCCAGGCCGAAGAGGGGCGCCAGCCCGTGCTGCCGGGCGGCGGCCTCGAAGCGGTCGTACACGCCGAAGTCGTGGAAGTTGGAGGTGCCGATGACCTTCACGCCCTCGCGTGCCGACGTTTCCACCGCATCCTCGACGGTGGTGAAGGCCGAGAAGTTCGGGGGCACATGCAAGTGGGTATTGAAGGCCAGCCGTGGCCGTGTCGCTGCCTGGACGCTCATGTGCTCTCCCTGGGGCGTGGTCTGGTCGGTGCACTCGGCGAGACACGTCTTGAGAAGGCCTTGCGAATGCTTTCGATTGCTTGCGTTGTGCACATGATAGCAACGTTGGCGCCCGTGGGACCCTGCCGTTCGGGCGCCCACCCACCCCACGGGTCGATCAACAGAGCCGGGGTCCGTCGTGGTGGGTCGTTTCGTCCCTTCACCTGCCTGTTGGGTCATCGTGGCCCCAACAACCGGTGACCCCTTGCGGTGGCAGATCAACGCTCGTTGCTACAGTACGAGTCCCATGCGACCAGCCATTTCGCCGCAGATGCTCGCCAACGTGTTGACCCGACTTGATGGTGCGGGTCGCTTCGAGGTGATCTCGCTCGAGACGCCGTCGCCCGGCTCGGCCGAGGTGCTGGTGCGGGTCGCGACCGTCGGTGTGAACCGCCGCGACCTCGACGTCATCGAGGGGGTGGCGCGGCCGGAGAAGACCGACGGACCCATTATCCTCGGTCTCGATCCGGCCGGCGTGGTGGCCGAGGTCGGCAGCGAGGTCACCGAACATGTCGTCGGCGACCGAGTGGTAGTCAAGCCTTCCATCAGCTGTGGCTCGTGCGCCGCCTGTCGTGGCGGACGTGACGACACGTGCGGCCGGATCAGCACCATCGGTATCGACCGTCCCGGCGGGATGGCGGAATACGTGGCAGTGCCGGCGTCGAACGTGGCCGCCATCCCCGAGGGCATCGGATTCGCCGAAGCCAGTGCCGTGGCGCTGTCCAACGCCATCGCACTGACGCTTCTGCGAACGGTGGCCGCCGAGGCCAGCGAGACCGTGCTAGTCAGCGGTGCTGCCGGGACCGTGGGCAGCGCCGCGGTGCAGCTGGCGCGCATGCGAGGAGCTCGTGTCATCGCCCTGGTCGGGAGTGAGCATGGCGCCCAGTGGCTGCGCGCGCTGCCCCGTGCCGTCAGGCCCGAGGCGGCTATCGACTGCGCCACGACACCAGACTTCGCAGCTGAGGTGCGCTCACGCATGGCAGATGGTGTCGGGGTCTACGTCGAGACGACATCCCAGCCACGCATCTGGCAGGAAGCGCTGCGGACGTTGCGCATGGGCGCGCGCGTCGCCGTGGTCGGCGCCCATGCGGGGCCTGTCGTGGAGCTGGACAACCAGTGGCTCTACCGGCACCGCGTCACGATCCATGGCTGCTGGGGCTCCACCCAGTCAGCCTTCCGTGAGGTGCTGCGAATGGCCGGAGAGGGCCGCATCGCCGCCAACATCGATTCGATCCAGCCCCTGAGCAACGCAGGGGCGGCCTACCAGCGGCTCATCGACCACGAGAACGAAGGTAAGGTCATCCTGCGCGTGGCCGACGACGTGCATCTGCCCGACGGCTGAGCCGCGACAGGGTCCGCCAGACGCCCGGCGAGAGTACCCTTCCGCGGTGAGCGCGAGAACCGCGGCCCGAGTCACCGTCGTCGCCATCCCGGTTCCCGGACTCGGCAACAGCAGCTATCTCGTCGGCCATGACGGCGGGGCCGTGGTGGTGGATGTGCCGCGCGATGCCTGGCGCGTGGCGCGCGTGGCGGAGGAGCACGGCTGGCGTATCACCCACGCGCTGGAGACCCACGTCCACAACGATTATCTCTCCGGAGCACGAGAGCTCCGGCGTCGGCATGGCTCACGGGTAGTGGTGCCAGCTCGTGGTCGCTATCGCTTCTCACACGATGACGCCGAAGACGGCTTCAGCTTGGCGCTGGGGCGGGGTGGCATGGTGGCGCGCGCGACTCCCGGGCACACGCCCGAGCACCTCAGCTAGGAGCTGCAGGACGGCGCCGGCCACCCCACGGCGATTTTCTCGGGCGGGTCACTCCTGCTCGCGGGGGTGGGCCGGACCGACCTGCTGGGCCCAGCCCATACCGATGAGCTGACGCAGGCCCAGTTCCGCAGTATGCGGCGACTGGCAGAACTGCCCGACGAGGTCCATGTCTATCCGACGCACGGTGCCGGTTCGTTCTGTGTCGCCGGCGACGGTGACGGACCACCGTCGTCCACGATCGGTGCGCTGCGAACGTGGAACCCGGCCTTCGCGCTGTCTGACCCGGTCGAGTTCGCGCGTGAGTTCGCAGCCGGCCGTACCCGCTACCCGACCTATTACCGACGCATGGCCCCGCTCAACCGGCGGGGGCCCCGATTGCTGGGTGCCACACCGACGCCTCCGGCCCTGAGTGTTCCGCAACTGGCCGAGGCACGCGAGGCCGGCGTCCAGGTCGTGGACGTGCGTGATCGCCGCGCGTTCGCCGCGAGCCACATCAGCGGCGCTCTCAACGTGGAGCTGGGCGACTCGCTGTCCGCCTACGTCGGCTGGCTGCTGCCATTCGATGCACCCATCTGCCTCGTCGTGGACCACCCTGCGCAGGCCATCGACGTGGCCGCCGAACTGCTGCTCATCGGCTTCGATCAGGTGCTGGGCTACCTCGACGACGGGATCACGGCCTGGGCTGCCGCAGCTGGTGCGACAAGTGCGTATGCCACCGCCAGCACCTTGGAGCTGGTCGCCCAGGCTGCCGGGGAGGGCAGCGACGGGACGCGCATTCTGGATGTGCGCCAGCCGTACGAGTGGGCCGAGGGTGCCGTGCCGGGAAGCCAGCGCGTCTTCGTCGCCGACCTGCCGCGGGTGATCGCTGCTCTCGACCCATCGACCCGCTGGCTGGTGGCCTGCCGCACCGGCGCCCGTGCCACCATCGCCGCCAGTCTGCTCGATGCCGCCGGGCTTGATGCGCGCCCAGTGGTCGACGGCGGTGTCGCCGACTTGCCACCGGGCCTGCTGCAGCCGGTCGTGGACTCGTCCCACTAGCCGGTGTTCTGGAGACCTGCGGCCACGCCGCTGACCGCGAGCTGCACCAGGCGGCGCAGATGTGCGTGCTCGGGGCTGTCCTCCGGCAGCGCCCGCAGGCGCCCCAGCAGCATCACCTGGATCTCGGACAGCGAATCGACATAGGGGTTGCGCAGCGAGATGGAGCGTTGTAACGACGGTGCTGCGTCCAGCAGGTTCTCACGACCGCTGACGCGCAGGACAGCAGCCACGGTCCGCTCGTACTCGGCACGGATGAGCTCCCAGATGCGCTCCGAGTCGGGCGCCGGTGCCAGGCCTGCGTAGCGCTGCGCAACGATCATGTCGGCCTTGGCCAGGGCCATCTCCATGACGTCGATGACACCAGTCAGGAAAGGCGAATCGCGATACAGGTCCTGCAGCGTTTTGGTGGCGGAGGGGCCGTGTTCCTGCTCGAACTCTTCGACGGCAGTGCCCAGGCCGTACCAGGCCGGCAGGAACAGCCGTGCCTGTGACCACGAGAAGACCCAGGGGATGGCGCGCAAGCTGTCCAGCGACACAGCGCCGCCGCCGCGTGCTGCCGGTCGGGAGCCCAGGGCCAGTCCGGACAGCTCGACGATCGGAGTGGCCGCGGTGAAGAAGGCTTCGAAACCGGGATCCTCCCAGACCAGCGACCGATACACGTGCGCCTAGCGTTCGGCCAGCTCTTCCAGGATGGCTTTGCCCTGCACCTGCGCATCTTGTGCCTGTTGCTCGTGCGCTGGCGAGGAGGCCACCAGCACCGCATTGGTGAGCTGTGCGAGGTGTCGCATGGCGATGTCGAAGTTGGCGTACCGGTCGGCTACCACCTCGCCCTGCTCGGTGATCTTGAGCGTGCCATCGAGCGAATGCGGGGCACTCGACAGGATGGCCCGACTCATCGGCCCGCCACCGCGTCCGATGGCACCACCTCGCCCGTGGAACAGGGTCAGTTTGATGCCGTGCCGCTGTGCGGCTGCCGCCAGTTTCGTCTCGGCGCCGTGGAGCAGCCAAGCCGCCGCGAGGGCACCGGATTCCTTGGTCGAGTCGGAATAGCCCAGCATCACTTCCTGGTGGTCGCCGCGTGCCCGTACATGCTCGCGATAGCGAGGATCGCCGATGATCTGGTCGAACAGACGGTCCGCGTGCTCGAGCGCATCGGCCGTCTCCAGCAGCGGCACGACATCGATGGCGTCGCGCGCCAGGCCGGCGTAGTCGGCCAGCTCCAGGACGTTGTAGACGTCCTGTGCCTCACGCGTGAAGCTGATGACGTAGCGCTGACAGGCTCCCGAGCCGAAGCGATGCTGGATGTCGTCGATGGCCCGGTAGGTTTCGAGTACCTCGGCTGCGGTGACGCCGTTGGCAACGGCCCGCTCACCCAGCACCAGGCCGTCGGAGATGGCGGCCAGGGTGGCCGCGTGCACCTCGCTGTGCTGACGTACCTCCAGCGAGAGGGCGTGGAACCCGAACGTCTCCACCTGCCAGCGCAGGGCCTGCACCTCGCCGTAGGCGACGCGGGCCATGCCGTCATCGATCAGGGCCGCCTGTAGCTCCCCAAGCTCATCGAGCAGATCGTCCGGCGAGCGGTAGCCACTGCCGATGCCGCGCCCAGCCACCAATCGGTGCCGCGTCTGGCGCAATCGTTCAGCGATGCAACCGAAACGCTGCCGATAGGGCTCGTCGGGGAAGTGCCGCAACAGCTCCTCGTAGGCGTTGCCAAGCTCTTCCCGGTCGAGGTCCAGTCGGGCACGGAGGCGGGGTGAGAAATCGTCGCCGCTATGCGTCAGCGTGACGGTGTGCATCAGTCGCGTGGCGACATGCTCCAGGCCGCGCAGGGCATGGTCGGCTCCGATGGTGACCGCCTCACGTGTGGTGTCAGCGGTGACGTGGGGGTGGCCGTCGCGGTCGGCGCCCACCCATGATCCCCAGCGCAGATAGGCATGCACTGTCGGCGGGCGAGTGCCGGTGTGGCCGCTATCGGTCGCGGGGCCGGCCGCCGGGATCTCCGCACCCTCGCCGCCATCGCCATGCGTGACGCTTGGCACCAGGTCGAGGACTCGGTCGAGCGTGCGATAGAGATAGGGCGTGACCTGGAACAGCGTCTCGTCGAAGAACAGCAGCGCCGTCCGGACCTCGTCGAGCGGGGAGGGGCGCTCGGTTCGCAGCACGGATGTGCGCCACAGCAACGTGATCTCCTCACGCAGCCGGCGGCGGATCTCGGAATCCTCGTTGGGCGTCAAGCGCGGGTCATCGAGCCGGTCGATGAGCGCGAACGTGCGGCGTAGTGCCACCAGCACCGTTCGTCGGCGGGCCTCGGTGGGGTGGGCGGTGAGCACCAGGCCGATCGAGAGTCGGTCGATCGACGCCTTGACCTGCTCCGGCTCACCTTCCGCGAGGAGCTTGCGGATGGCCGCCTCGAGCGAGCCTTCCTGGCCACCGGGGGTGGTTCGGGCGCGCTTCCGCACACGGCGGACACGATGCTTCTCCTCGGCCAGGTTGGTCAGGTGGAAGTAGAGGCTGAAGGCCTTGATGAGCGCCTCGATTTGCTCGATCGAGAGCTCCTCGAGGATGGCGCGCAGACCCATCTGGCGCGTGGGGCTGGGGTTCTTACGGATGTCGATGGTGAGCTTGCGGACCCGCTCTACCAGGGTGAGGACCTCCTCACCCGCCTGCTCGGCGATGACTTGACCAAGCAATGACCCCAACAACTTGATCTCACGCGACAGTGAGTCGGGCGCGTTCGACGAGCCGATGCCGCCCGGTTCGGCCTCGACGGCCGGATTGGAGCGCTCGACCCTTGAGGGCTGCTCGGTCGGTTGCTGGTCGGACACCGCTAGCCGATCTCGGCCGACTCCCGCATGCCCATGACCTCACCGCCATCGACGCCGATGGTGTTGCCGGTCATCCAGTGCGTCTGGGGTGTGGCCAGCACGGTCAGGGCATCGGCGACGTCTTCCGGAGTGGTCAGCCGCCCACCCGGGTTGCGTGACTGTGCGGCCTCCACCATCTGCGGCCAGCCGGGGATGCGCCGCAGGGCGGGAGTGTCAGTGACGCCGGCACGGATGGCGTTGACGGTGATGCCGGCGTGGGCAAGCTCCAGCGCCAGCTGCCGCACATGTGCCTCCAGCGCGGCCTTGGCAGCACTCACGGCGCCGTATGTGGGCACGGCCAGGATGGCACCTTCGCTGGTCATGGCATAGATGCGGCTGCCGCGCTGCAACATGCCGGCGTGATACAAGTCACGCGTCCAGTACACCAGCGAATGCGCCATGACGTCGGCGGTCATCTCCATCTGTTTGCGCGAGAGTTCCTTGCGATCCTCGTCGTCGGTGACGTAGTGGAGGGTGGTGCCAAAGGCCAGCGAATGGAGCATGGCGCCGACCATCGGCTGTGCCCCGGCGGCCCGGCGCTCCTCGAAGAGCTCCTCGATCGAAGCGATGACGTGCTCCCGCTTGGCATCATCGGCTGCGTTGACGTTGTGGAAGACGACCGGGACACCAATCGACTCGATCTCATTACGCACCGCGTTGGCGCTGGCGATGGTGCCGCGTAGATCGAGGTGCACGCCGATGATGCCGAAACCGGCGCGAGCCCAGGCCCTGGCCGCCGCGGCACCAAAGCCGCTGCTGGCGCCGAGCACCAACGCCCAGCACTCTCGTCCATCCCACGTCAACGTCATGGCCACCTCCCGCCTGCAGTGTACTGACGCACGAGTCCGCTACTGGCCGCTCTCAGCCTTCAGCTCCGCGACGAGGCCCAGGGCGGCACCCATGGCCACCAGGTCCTGCGCGCCCAACCACTGGTTGCCCATCAGGATGCCACCAGCATCGACGACAGCATCACGCAGTGGCACCGCCCAGGCGTGCTCGACGATGAGCAGGAGTGCGGCAGCGCCGTCAGGCAGCTCCTCGATGAAGTCCTCACCGATGGCCTCGACCAGGCCGAAGCCGCCCTCTTCGGCGATCTCAGCCCCTGCCTCGGCACCCGCGATGAAGCCTTCCAGGCCGGCTGCACCGAGCCCCATGAGCGCGCCCACCTGCATGCCCAGCTCTTCACGCTGTTCGTCGTCGAGATCCGACACACGCACGATGTCCACCTCGTCACCGTCGGCGATGACCGCGAGCGCGTCGATGACCCGGATGATGCCGGCGTCGCTGAGCTTGATGAGTTCCTCGGCGATGCGGCCTTCGGGGCCCTCCGTGGAGGGGAAGCCGAAGGTGAAGATCTGGATGGGGCCGAATGCCATGGTGGTGCTCCTTTGGTGTGTCGTCCGGGCGCGGTCGTCAGTCTACGGGAGGGATGGCGCCTCCGCCGTCAGGCGCACCCATGATCAGCGGGCAGTCGGTCGTGTAGGCTGCGAACATGCCCGAACCCATCAAAGTCAACGTCACCTGGGACGACCTCGACGACCTCGTCTCCGAGCTCGCCGAACGCCTCGCCACGATCCCCGCGCCGGACGTCGTCCTGGCCATCTCACGCGGTGGATTGGTCCCCGCCGGCATGCTCGGCTATCGCATGGGCTGGCGGGACATGCTGCTGGCGGCTGTGGTGGTCTACGACGATGAATCGGGCTTCCGGGGTGAGGCCGAATTCCTGCAGTTCCCGGCCGACGAACAGTTGCGCGGCAAGCGTGTTCTCATCATCGATGAGGTCTGGGACAGCGGCACCACCATCGCGGCGGTTTCGGCGCGGATCCGGGCGGCCGGTGGTGAGCCGGTGACAGCGGTGTTGCACTACAAGCCTGGCAAGTCGCGCGTGGACATCGTGCCCGACCTCTACATCGTCGAGACCGACGACTGGGTCATCTACCCCTTCAAGGCCGGCAAGTGATCCTGCGCCGTCGCGGCGCCCGATCCGCCTGAACGCCCGACTACCCCAAGAACCCCGAGCACCTGATCACGTCGATGACACCGCGGATGGCCACGTTCCTGGTCTTCATCATCAACGGTGTGGTGGTGGGCACGTGGGCGGCATTGATCCCCAGTATCAAGACATCGCTGGAAGCGTCTGCCACCGAGCTCGGCATGGTCCTCCTCATGCTCAACGGCGGGGCTTTGGTGGCGCAGCAGGTCACTGGCCAGCTGCTGATGCACTTCTCCAGTCAGCGGCTGCTGGCGGTCATGCTGCTGTTCTACCCGTTGCTGGCCATCCTGCCCGTGCTTGCCCCGAGCGCGCTGGCGCTGGCGCTGGTGATGGTGGTCTTCGGGTACTTCAACACGACCGTGGACGTGGTGATGAACGCACACGGCGTAGCGCTCGAGACGCGCAGCGGCAAGTCCATCATGTCCGGGTTGCACGCTGGCTGGTCGCTGGGCGGCGTCATCGGTGCCGTCGGTGTGGCACTGGCGCTGGGTAGCGGGCTGGATCCGCTGGTGGAGGTGATCGTCGCGGCATTTGTGCTGTGGCTAGTGGCTATCGGCGCCAGCCGGTTCCTGGGCCAAGGCTCCGTGCGTGAAGAGGGCAGAGGAGGACTCCACCTGCCGACACGAGCGATCCTGCCGCTGGCGGTGCTCATCGTGCTCGTCGCCTTCGTCGAGGGTGGTCTTGCAGACTGGGGTGGTGTCTATCTGAGCGAGGGTGTCAGCGCGCCAGCAGAAGTCGCGGCATACGCGTTCGCAGCATTCTCATTGGGACTCTTCCTCGGACGTGTCGTGGGCGATCGGGTCAAGGACCGCATCGGATCGGTGAAGCTCATCCAGCTCGGCATGTTGCTGACGGCGGCGGCCATCGCTGCTTTCCTCCTCTTGGGGACGGCCATCGTGGCGCTGGTGGGGCTCGTCGTTGCCGGAGTGGGCATCGCCAACGTGGTGCCGCAGATCTTCGGCGCAGCCGGTCGCATCCCGCCGCACGGGC
This sequence comes from Candidatus Limnocylindrales bacterium, assembly GCA_038251965.1. Taxonomy (GTDB): domain Bacteria; phylum Chloroflexota; class Limnocylindria; order Limnocylindrales; family CSP1-4; genus JAFMJV01. The sequence goes on along the minus strand of JBBSAV010000032.1, from coordinate 2,075 downwards.
CCTCGCTGTCGGCCGTGTTCACCTCGCTCACGCTGACGTTCATGGTCGGGCCGACGATCATCGGCATCACCTCCGACGCGACAGCCATCAGCACCGCTATGTGGCTGTTCGTGGGTGCGTCGCTGATCGTGGCGCTGATGGTGCCGCGCTTCCCGGCTGCGGAGACCAATCCGCGGTTCCGCTCAGCGCATTAGCGCCGAAACGTGGCGCCGGAGCGAGGCGAGGCGCCCCTGACCTGCGCGACGCCCTCCGCGTCGCCTTGCGCCGCGTCGATGCCCCGGGATTACGGCTGCGGGACTACGGCCCCGGTTGCCGGCCCGGGTTGCGTGGCACTCACGTAACGGACGTAAAACCCGTGCTCCGCGACCCTCCGTTGCCCCCTACGCAAACCGGGCGCATGTCGGACCGAAATCGGGAGTGCCACGCAAGTCCTTGACCGACAGCGACCCGGGATCGTGAGTTATGTGTGTGCCGCGCAAACGCGCGGCACATCGGCCGCCAACAGTGGCGCCAAGGACGAAATCACCACGGAGACCGACCATTCGAACGAGTGACGTCCTAACGCTTCTCAGGCCTGGCAAGCCCAGCAGTCCAGGGTGCTGACTTGTGGCTAGGCGTGTGCACATTACCCTCGACGAGGACGACGTGCGGCGCCTCGATGCTCGCGTGGGAGCACGCCGCCGCAGCAGTTTCATCGCGGCTGCCGTGAGGCGCGCGCTTGACGACGAGCAGCGTTGGGAGTTGATCGACTCGGCCATCGGGGAAGTGCCGGACCACGGACATTCATGGGACCCCGATCCCGCGGGATGGGTGCATGCGCAGCGTCACGCCGACCGCCGGCAGCGAGGCTGATGGCGGCGGTCCTGCTCGACACCACGGTGCTGATCGACGTGCTTCGTGGCCGGGATGGCGCCGTGAGACGGCTGCGGGCCCTGCGGAAGGCAGGTGATCAGCCCTACATCTGCGCCGTCAACGTCGAAGAGGTCGAGCGGGGCATCAGAGGTTCTGCCGAAAAACATGCCGCCCAGCGGCTTCTCGACGGCATGAACATCGCCCCGCTCGGGCGCGACGAGGGCATGCGAGCAGGGAGTTGGCGACGTGCGTTCGCGTCGCGGGGCCGAACGTTATCGCAGGCCGATTGCCTGGTCGCGTCAGCTGCGCTCGCCATCGGTGGGCGCCTGGCGACCGGCAATCCCAAGGACTTCCCGATGCCGGAAGTCGCCGTCGAGGCGTGGCCGGTCGGCAGGTGACCGGGGCGTTTCGTTCTTCCGGTGCAACACTGGAGCCGTCTATCACGGGTGACATGCCATGGCCAACTTGACGATCACTATCGACGACCGCCTGTTGAAGCGGGCGCGGATGCGCGCACTGGAGGATGGCGTCTCTGTCAACGCTCTGTTGCGGGCGTATCTCGAGCGATACGCGGGGGTCGGCGACGCCGATGCTGGCCTGAACGGGTTCGCGCGGCTCGCTCGACGTTCAACGGCGAGCAGCGGTCCAGCCGGCCGCACCTGGACGCGTGACGAACTCCACGACCGAGCCGGTCTTCGTTGATGGTCTCATCCACCGCTCGATCCGTCGCCCTGGTGAGGGCGAGGCCTGCCTGAGAAGGCTCGCGCAAGCTGGCCTATAATCCGAGGCCGCGCGACCGACGAGTCGTGGCGGTCCCTTCAGTCGGGGCGTGGCGCAGTTTGGCAGCGCGCAGCGTTCGGGACGCTGAGGTCGGAGGTTCAAATCCTCTCGCCCCGACCATAACTACGCACTTTCCTCTCGAACTCGCCGTGCATGGCCGAGGCCCACCCTTCCGCCTCCGCCTCGTCGCTTGGTTGCACCCAGACATGCAACGGGCCAAGAACCTCGACCCTCTTGAACAGTGCATTCGCGATGCGCTGCTGGGTGCGCGGTTCCGCGTTGCTGAATAGGCGGCTCATGTCTGAGAGTGCGTCTGCGACTTCGCGAGCGGTTACAGGTGCTTCTATGGTCGCGTGGACCTCTGTCTCCTCGGCGTCCAATTCATCCATGGTCGCCTTCAGCGCCACGTAGTCCCGGTCCCGGAGCACCTTGTCCGCGGCCTC
>JBBSAV010000031.1:0-28939 GCA_038251965.1 Candidatus Limnocylindrales bacterium | reverse complement strand
GGTGATGGTCGAACCACCAGGGCCACCACCACCACCGGCAGCCTCCGTCACCAGCGCATTGAGCGTGCCCTGGAAGTCCACGCCCGGGTTGGTCCAGAAGGTGTCATCCTCGGTCGCGGTCGTGGCGTCCAGCACGATCGTGGGGATCTCCTCGAAGCCCACCACGCTGCGGCGCTCTTCCCAGAACTTGGCCAGCTCGACCTTGCCGTTGCGGGTGGTCATGACGGTCTCTTCGCTGAAGTCGATATCGCGGAAGGACTCGACGTCAGGCAGGCCCTTCTCCAGCGTGGCGATGGTGACCGCCGCTGCGCCACCGGCGGTGATGGCCGCCGCGGACACGACGGTGACGCCGGAAACCATGAGGATGAGCAATAGCACCACGATGGCGTGGGGACCCTTGGATCCCTTCTTGCGTGCGGTGCTACGGGCGATGGCAAGACGCGCGGCGTACGAACCCTGATGATGGGTCCCGTTCCCGTTCCCATTTCCGGTGCGGTAAGCGCGGCGTTTCTGTGGGCGATACGGCATGCAAGTGAGATTGTGCACGACCTTCGGCGAATGTGGGTGTTGCGAAGATGAAGGTTCCGAAACCCTCCGGTGCGGATAGTCCTGGTACGGGGTGGTTCGGGTGGTTACAGGGGCGTCACTCAGGGCGTTTTCAGCGAGCGCTGCTGGCCTGGTACGGACCTCGTGCCCGGCCGCTGCGCATCCGCGCCACGCGCGAGCCTTGGGCCATCCTCGTCTCCGAGGTGATGGCACAACAGACGCAGATCGAGCGTGTCGACGCGGCCTGGGTCGCGTTCATGCAGCGATATCCCACGCCGGCGGCCCTGGCTGCCGCATCGACCGCTGACGTGCTGCGCGCCTGGTCGGGACTGGGCTACAACCGCCGCGCTGTCCACCTTCAACGTGCTGCGGCCCTGATCGAGGCCGAGCACGCGGGTCGTGTTCGAGCGGAAGTCGCGGCACTGGAGGCACTGCCGGGCATCGGGCCGTACACCGCACGGGCGGTGGTCGCTATCGCCTTCGGTAACCCGGTCGCCGCCGTGGACACCAACGTGCGACGGGTCATCACACGCATGGTGGGTGCCCCGCTCAGCGGCCGGGAGATCCAGGCCCTGGCTGACGTGTTGGTGCCAGCTGATGACCCCGCCACCTGGACGCATGCTTCCATGGAGTTGGGTGCCACCGTCTGCACCGCGCGTCGCCCGCGTTGCGATGCCTGCCCCGTCAGCCCCTGGTGTGCCAGTGCCGGGCAGGTGATGCCGTTGGAGCGCCGGGAGCAACGCCTGGGCGACACGCAAGCCCTGCCCTTCGAGCGCACTACTCGCTGGCTGCGCGGCCACATCGTGGAACGCCTGCGTCAGCTCGATGACGACGCCTGGGACCGACTCCCCAATGCCATCGGGGTGCACGGGGAAACTGCGATCGTGGCCGCGGTGGCCGGCCTGGAGCGCGATGGATTGCTGCAGCGGCACCCCGATGGGTCGGTGCGCCTACCATCGGACGCGACATGACCACGACCCACGACCCTGCCAGCGGGCTCCTGTTGCCCCTTTCCGACGCGGCGCTCTTTGGGGCCGACGTGGACATCGATGCGCTCACCGACCGCTGGCACCAGCAGGCGACTCTGGAGCCGATGACCGGGCAGGAGATGCGCGGCGCTGACATTCGCGCCCAGCGCCTGGGGACCCCCGGCGAGTGGCTGATGGAGCAAGCCGGCACCGCCACCGCCGCTGCCGCCAAGGCGTTGATGGTCTCGACCGATCGACCGGCCCGCGCGGTCGTGCTTGTCCTCTGTGGCCCGGGCAACAACGGCGGTGACGGCCTGGTGGCAGCCCGGCGGCTGGCCGAGCAGGGCATCGCCTCTGAGGTCGTGCTGCTGTCGAGCAGTGGTCTGCCGTCCACGCCGGACGCGAGGCTCAACTGGGATCGGCTTGATGACCTCAAGCTCGTCAACCGCGTGGCCACCGGTCGTGACAGTGACATCGCGCTCTACCTCAACGGCATCGAGCGCGCCGGCCTCGTCATCGACGCATTGCTCGGCACTGGTGTCAGGGGTCCACTGCGAGAGCCCATCCGCACCGCGGTCGACGTGGCCATTCGCGCGCGTCAGGGTCAGGTGCCCGTGCTGGCGGTGGACACGCCGACCTCGGTCGACCTCTCCACCGGCGAGCCCTCCGATCCGGTCGTTCGCGCGGACGTCACCATCACCTTCCATCGACCCAAGGAAGGGCACCGCACCCGAGTCGCCAAGGTGTTGGCCGGCCGGGTGCTGGTCGCACCCATCGGCATCCCCATCCAGGCCGATAGCTACTGATACCGAGGCTGAAGCTCTCAAACAGCAGCGCCTGGCGCGGCGCGCCGCGCCGCCATGGCGCTAGCTCGCGGGTGGCGGTGTGGGTTGTCGGTCGCCCGCTGAGAACTTGCGCTCCGTGCCGGCGAGGAGGCGTGCGATGTTGTCGCGATGGGCCAGCCAGACGATGGCGACGCCAGGGATGGCATAGAGCAACCAGCCGGGGTCAAGCCAACCGGTGATGACTGCGACGACCACGACGCCGGCGCCAAACGCTGTGCCCAGGATCGAGCCCAGCGAGACGTAGCGGGTGGTCCAGATGACGATGACGAAGACCGGCAGCGCGAGCAGCACGATCCATGGTGCGACGGCGATCATGCCACCGACGCCGGTGGCCACGCCGCGGCCGCCGTGGAAGTGCAGGAAGACAGACTTCCAGCTGCCCAGGACCGCCGCCAGGCCGGTGAGCGCCTGCACTTCGACCGGTGCGCCAGCCGCACGAGCGATCAGGATGGGCACGGCGCCCTTGGAGAGATCCAGCGTCGCGACGGCGATGGCACGACCCCAGCCCCCGGCGCGCAACGTGTTGGTGCCGCCGGTGCGGCCGGACCCGACCGTTCGGGGGTCGGTGCCACCGGTGAGGCGCGCGACGATGACGCCCATCGGCAAGGAGCCCATGAGATAGCCCATCGCGAGCAGCAGCAGGGTCAGGGGTAGGTCGTCCACGACGGCCGAGTATAGGCCGCCGGTCGGTCCTCTTTGCCGGTCGGGTCCCCTTTGCTACCATCGAGGTCGTCCGTTCCACCGTTCATCCCGAGGTCTACCGTGCCCAACGAAACCCAGTCCTTTGACATCGTCGTCCTTGGCGCCGGCACCGGCGGCTACGGTGCCGCCTTCCGCGCCGGCCAGCTGGGGCTGAAGGTCGCGCTCGTCGACGACAATCCGGTCGGCATCGGTGGCACCTGCCTGCACATCGGTTGTATCCCCACCAAGGCCATGCTGGCCTCAGCCGACCTCATCGACCGCATTCGTCACGCTTCGGAGTTCGGCGTCAGTGCCGGCACGCCGGAGATCGATGCCGAGGCCATCGCGGCTCGGCGCGACCGCATCGTCTCCCGCCTCGTGAAGGGTGTGACCAGCCTGGCAAAGAAGAACAAGGTCGAGTACATCGTGGGCCGCGGCCGACTCGAGGGTCCGCAGCAGGTCCGCGTCAAGACACTGGACGCCGATGGCAAGCCGTCCGGCGAGGTCATCCTCAAGGCGAAAGACGTCATCCTCGCCACCGGTTCTCGTGTCAAGTCACTGCCGGGCCTGGTGCCGGACGGGCAGCACATCGTCACCTCCGACGACGTGCTGCGGTCGTCCCATCTGCCCGCGTCGATCATCGTCGTGGGTGCCGGTGCGGTCGGTGTCGAGTTCGCCAGCTACTACCACGACCTTGGTTGTGAGGTCACCGTGCTCGAGTACCTGCCGGGCCTGGTGCCGCTGGAGGATGCTGAGGTCAGCCGTGAGATGGAGCGCGCCTTCAAGCGGCGTGGCATCAAGGTCATCACCTCGGCCCGCTTCGACCCGGCTGCGGTCAAGGCCGATGAGTCGGGCGTGAGCCTGATGGTGGGGAAGGAGGGTGAGGAGCCGTCCGAGCTGCGAGCCGAGCAGATGCTGGTAGCCACCGGTCGTGCCGCCAACCTCGAGGACATCGGCCTTGAGACCACGCGTGCCGTGGTCGATCGCGGCGTCATCAAGGTGGACGCGCAGATGCGCACCGCCGACCCGCACCTCTATGCCGTGGGCGACATCATCGGCGGTCTGTGGCTGGCACACGTGGCCACGCACGAGGGCATCGCCGCGGCGCACGCCATCGCCGGTCTGGAGGTGGAGGAGATCGACTACGTGAAGATGCCACGCGCCACCTACTCGCGGCCGCAGGTGGCCTCGATCGGGCTGACCTCGGAGCAGTGTGCGGAGCGGGGCATCAAGACCAAGGTCGGCAAGATGCCCATGCAGGCCAACGGCAAGGCCATCATCGAGGGCGACACCACCGGCTTCGTCAAGGTCATCGCCGATGCCGACACCGATGAGCTGCTGGGCGTCCACATGATCGGCCACAACGTGACCGAACTCATCGCCGAGTCATCCACGGCCATGCTGCTGGAGGCCACGGCCTGGGAGGTCGGTGCCGCGGTCCATCCGCACCCCACGCTCTCGGAGGCGATGGGCGAGGCCGCCATGGCCGTGGAGGGCAAGTCCATCAACTTCTGAGCGAGGCTCCGGTCGGCGATCCTGGGGACCGCTTGCCCGCGACCGCGGGTTCTTCGCCATTTGCCGGACCCTGACCGTGATGAGCCTCGGTCGGCCCACTTCTTCATCAGATGCCGACTGGGCCGCCGTTAGGTGAGGAACCTGGGCTGCGGCGCTGCTCCTCGCGCACGCGGACGACTGGTTCGTGACCATTCCACGCGGTGACCACGCTCGGCCGCAGCCATCATCCGTCGCCGCACCCCGCCGGATCTGGCGAATTGTCGAGTCAACGGACCTCGGGGCGTCATCTGGCCGAGAATGTGGCCCGGAGATCCTGTTCGATACCCGGAAACCGAGTCCGCCTTCCCTCTATGAGGAGCAACTGCCGCTCTCGCTAGCAGCCTCAGTCCACGCGGCGCGTGGCCCTGGCTCCGAAGTGCATGTAGCGCTCGCCGGTCGGTAGCGAGTAGAACGAGACCGGCGTCCACGTCTCAGCCTCGGGCGGTCGGATGACGAACAGATCCGGACCCACCGGCACCATGGGGTACTCCTTGGTCGGCTCGGGCGACAGCTCGGCGAGATGACCTGTAACGGTCGTTCGGAGGCGCGCAAGGGCGTTGTCGGCGTCAGGCGCCAGCACCTCCAGGCGCACGGAGGCTCGCTCGTAGGTGCCCACGAACGGCAGCGGATCGACCTCGACCGGCTCAGCGGGAGGCGTGAGCGAGTGGGGCATCTTCACCCCAGCCACCTCGGCGAAGATCTCCCGGTACAGGTCTTCGTATAGGTCCCGGGTGTGGCCCCCATTGGTCAGCAGCGTGACCGCCAGTCCATGCTCGGGCAGCAGGCGCAGGAACGCGGCCTGACCGAGGGTGTTGCCGTCGTGCCCGATGAGCCGGTGGTGATCCCACTCGAAGCGGATCCAACCAAGGCCCCACGAGTCCCCCAGGATGTAAGGATCGGGCAACTCGACTTGCCGGTCGGCCATGGCGGCGATGCTGGCTTCACTCAGCACGCGCGTGCCATCTGCGGCAAGCCCACCGTTGAGGTGCATGCGCGCGAAGGCCAGTACATCCGCCGCGGTCGAGGTGATCAGCCCGGCCGGGCCGACCGAACGCGGCATCCCCCAGACCGGCACGACGTGCTGCTCGCCGTCTTCCTCGTCGTGACCGATGGCCGCCGCGTCGAGCAGCGCATCTTCCGGCAAGGTGCCGGTGTGGGTCAGCCCAAGAGGGGCGAACAAACGCTCACGCATCGCCTTGTCCCACGTCCCGCCAGTGACCTTCTCGATGATGCGGCCGATGAGTGAATAGCCGGAGTTGCAGTACGACCAGGTAGCGCCAAGCGGATGGTTCTGGGCCACATCCACCAGCAGCTCGACATAGCGCTCCAGGCAATCATCGCCTCGCCCCGTGTCGGTGAAGACGTCGCCGTCGATGCCGCTGGTATTTGTGAGCAGGTGCCGCAGCGTCAGCTGTTTCGCGACGTCGGAGTCGGAAAGCCGCAGCTCCGGCAAGACCTCCAGCACCGGCGAGTCGAGGCCGATGAGCCCCTCATCGACCAATTGCATGGCCACAGTGGCGGTCCAGACCTTGGTGATAGAGCCGATCTGGAAGACCGACTCCGTCGTGGCAGGAACGCCCGTACGCATGCTCAGCACGCCCCCGGCAGCCTCTGCCAGCTCGTCGACTCGGCTATCAGCGCTATCGGCGGCACGCTCGTCGGCGATGCGCATGATCCCCAGCTGGGCACCGGGCACGCGGTGCTTGGCGGCGAGGGTGGTCAACCGGTCCTGCCAGTGAACCACGTCGATGGGGCCAGGCTGGGGCCGCTGGATGGAGTCGGCGAGGTCGACGTCGATGAGTCTGCGGGTCATGATGTCATCCTGTTCTCGGCTTCGACTGGACGGGGAGGCTGGGCGAAGTGGCAGGTGGCTGCCTGACGGTGATCCGGGGTGGGCTCGGCGTTTCGGAGTACGTCGCGACCAGGGTGAATGACCGGGCTGATGGGGCAGCGCGAGTGATAGCGGCAACCAGGCAGCCGATGCGGATCGGTTACCTCGGCGAGGCACGCGACCACCGTACGTACGTCACCGCTCCTGCTATAGCGACGCTAGCGAAGCGACGATGGTCAAGCGAGTCTAGTCGGTCGCGTGCGCTGGGAACAGCGTCCCAACGAGGCGGACGTCACGCGAGGCGTATCACCACCAAAGCTGGCGGTGTCGGCCGATAGGCTTCCCGTGGTCGACGGCCGGTCCTTGCCACATGTCGTTCTGGAGACGGCGATCGACCCCCTTCGGCCGACTTCTTCCTCACGTGTCGGCCAGGGCACCCTTAGGTGATGAACGTGGGGCACCTGACTGGCGCGAGGTGCCGTCAGCCACACTGTTCACGTGTGCTCACGCTCGACGGCAGCTCGGCACCACGTGCCCGGACCCGCCGGACCTGGCGTGTTGTCGTGCTAGCGGACCCCGCGCCGTCATGTGACCAGAAACTCAACGCGGAGATCGTGCCCGACGGTGCTCGTAGCCAGCGGCGCATGTTTCGACCGTCGGAGGGGAATGTCGTGCGCAGTAGGCCCGTATGCTGGTCGCAGCGGCGCCGGTTGGTGCTGCTGTCGACCACCACCACCCAGGCGCTCACGCTGAGCGGTGCCCATCCGAACTGCTCCGCGATGCGAGTGCCAAGCCGTGTCCGTCGACCCATGGTGGCGACCAGATCCTGGGGGTCGACCAGCTCGGTCTTCAGCTCGATGATCAGGAGCGAGCGGGTTTCGGCATGCCAGGCGAGGATGTCGATGACACCACGCTCCCCGTAGATCGAGAAGCTGACCTCATGCTGTCTGGCCCATCCAGCGTGACCACCGAGGTAGCGGGCCAGTGCCTCATGCAACGCCGCATGGGCGGCATTTAGCACCCGGTCGAGATCGCCGCCCTGCCATCGCAGCCGCACATCGGCCCCGATGCCGAGCGCCGTCGCCACTGACCGGAACGTGTCGTATGGCACGCGGCCGAACCATCCACGCTCAAGACGGCTGACCGTTTCTCGTGACGTTCCGGCCCGGCGAGCAACATCCACTTGTCGCAGGTGCTTGCGGACCCGGATGACACGAAGCGTGTTGCCGATGCGGATATCGTCCATGCCCGTAGCATGTCCAGCCCGACTTCACCGCGCCTTGGCCGGCGCTTCACCGCGGTCTGAATCGGACCGGCCGCTATCATTGTCTTCTTGATCCGTATCGTGCCCACCAAGATCCAGCGAACGAGCTTCCCAGGAGTCGAATCATGCCCCAGGTGACCATGCCCCAGCTCGGTGAAGGCGTCGAATCAGGCACCATCGGGAAGTGGCTCAAGAGCGTGGGTGATGCCGTACGCGTGGGCGACCCACTCGTCGAGGTCGTGACCGACAAGGTCAATGCAGAAGTCCCTTCGCCCTTCGAAGGCACGCTCACGAAGATCCTCGTCTCCGAAGGTGAGACGGTGGCCAACGACGCCCCCATCGCCGAGGTCGAGGCGGCCGGGGTTGCCGAGGCGGAGGAGCAGGGTGAGAAGACGCCCGAGCCCGAAGCTGCCGACGCACCCGAGCCCGAAGCTGCCGACGCACCCGAGCCGGAAGCTGCCGACGCACCCGAGCCGGAAGCTGCCGACGCACCCGAGCCGGAGTCTGCCGGGCCGCGGGCTGCCGAGGCCAATGAGCCCGAGGCCGAGCCGGAGCCGGAGGTTGCCAAAGCCAACGCGCCCGAGCCCGCGCCCGAGCCCGCTCCGGCCTCCACCCCCAAGACCCCCGTCGTGGTGCCGACCAACACCCGCATGACGCCCGCCGTGCGGCGGCTGGCGCGCGACCTCAACGTCGACGTCACCAGCATCAAGGGTTCCGGCAAGGGCGGTCGCATCACGCGCGGCGATGTCGAGACTGCAGTATCCGCCGCCACCGCAGCTCCCGCATCCGCGACCCCCGCGTCGGCTGGCCGTGTTGCCGCCGACCCCACCGACTCCCCGGTCAAGCAGGGCGATTCACTCAAGCAGCTCAGCCCCATGCGCAAGGCGATCGCCCGGCACATGGAGCGCTTCCTGGACGTCCCGGCGGCCTATATCACCATCGAGGTCGACATGACCCCGGTGGTCAAGGCTCGCAACGCCATCAACGCCGACTACAAGTCGCGTGAGGGCATGTCGATGAGCTTCGTGGCCTACATGACCAAGGCCTGCGTGGAGGCTCTGCGCAGATACCCCGACTTCAATGCCCACTGGACCGATGAGGGTCATTGGCTCCGCAAGGCCGTCAATATCGGCATCGCTGTGGCGGTCGATGATGGCTTGGTCGTTCCGGTCATCAGGAACGCCGAGAACCTGAGTCTCCACGGCCTCAATGCCGCCATCAACGACCTGGCCACTCGTGCGCGCAACAAGAAGCTGCGCCCCGAGGATCTGGAGGGTGGCACCTTCACCGTCGACAACACCGGCTGGACCGGCTCCATCCTGACGCTGCCCATCATCAACGTGCCTGAGGTGGCCATCATCACGATGGAGAAGATCGTGAAGCGGCCGGTGGTGCTGGAGGACCAGGGTGACGCCATCGCGGTGCGGTCGATGATGAACATGTGCATCGCCATCGACCATCGCGCCGTCGACGGCGCCCAGGCCGGCGCCTTCCTGACCGACGTCGCCGAGTGGCTCGCTGCGGTCGACCAAGACACCCCCATCTGGTAGCGGCATGACCCGGGCACTCCCCATCTTCGACCCCAACCCCAGCCCACCCGAGCTGCACCAGCCGCTGACCATCGCCATGGGCGGTTCGGTCGATGCCTCCGCTGCCCGCACCGGTCCCGATCGCCAGCGCCATCCCGATTGGATCCGGGCCAAGCTGCCCAGCGGCGCCAACTACGAGGAGCTGAAGGGCCTCGTCAAGGGTCAGACGCTCAACACCGTCTGTGAAGCGGCCATGTGCCCCAATATCGGTGAGTGCTGGGAGCAACGCACCGCCACCGTGATGATCCTGGGTGACACCTGCACCCGAGCTTGCGGCTTTTGTGCGGTCAAGACCGGCCGGCCCGAGTGGGATGATGATGACGAGCCCCGCCGCGTGGCCCAAGCCGTTGCGGTGATGGGCCTGGAGCACGTCGTCGTCACCAGCGTTTGTCGCGACGACCTGTCCGATGGTGGCGCCCGGATCTTCGCCCAGACCATCCGCGAGATGCGCCGCTGCAGTCCCGGCATGGGTGTGGAGGTGCTCATCCCCGACTACCTCGATGCCGAGCTGCGCACCGTGATGCTGGCGGCTCCCGACATCCTCAACCACAACGTGGAAACCGTCGAGCGGCTGCAGAAGCCCGTTCGCAAGCGCGCCCGCTACGACCGATCGCTGCAGGTGCTCAGTGACGCCAAGTCCATGGCGCTCGAGATCGCCGGGCGAACTGGGACCGTGCACACCAAGTCGAGCATCATGGTCGGTCTGGGCGAGACGCGAGAGGAGCTGAGCCAGGCGTTCCGCGACTTGCGCGCAGTCGACTGCGACATCCTCACGCTCGGGCAATACCTGCGCCCGTCGATGAAGCACCTCCCGGTCGAGCGCTACGTCCACCCCGACGAGTTCGCCGAGATGAAGGCCGAGGGCCTGGCGCTGGGCTTCAAGCACGTGGAATCGGGCCCGCTGGTGCGGTCCTCCTACCACGCCCGCGATCAGGTGCCCGAGGAATCGAAGCGCAACCGCAACGCGCGAGCTGCTGCTTTGGCCGCGAACGGCCTGGCCATCAGCTCGTAGCGCAGGATCGGTCGGTGCACGCGACACCCGCGGACCTGGCGCTACTCCAGGCCACGCGAGACACGTTCGAACTAGACCGCGCTCGCCTCTCGCGCCGCGACCGCGCTGGGGTTCTCGATGGGAGCGCCGATGACGGAGCCCCATTCGGTCCAGGAGCCGTCGTAGTTGCGCACGCGCTCGTAGCCGAGCAGCTCGTGCAGCACGAACCAGGTGTGGCTCGAGCGCTCCCCGATGCGGCAATAGGTCACGACGTCGCGGTCGGCGGTCACGCCCTTGGCGGCGTAGTGCTCGCGCAACTCGACGGCCGACCGGAACGTCCCATCCTCGTTGACCGTCTGTGCCCACGGAGCAGAGGTTGCTCCCGGGATGTGCCCGCCACGCTGCGCCGACTCGCTCATGCCGGGGGGCGCCAGCACCTCACCACTGAACTCGGCCGGAGAGCGCACGTCGACGAGCGCCACCTCGGCGTCACCCAACTGACCGAGGATGTCGCGCTGGAAGGCTCGGGTGGAGAAATCGGGCTCGGGCAGCGTGATGCCCGTGGGGGCATAGGTGGGCACCTCGACGGTGAGGGGCAGACCGTTTGCCAGCCAGTAGGCCCGGCCGCCGTCGAGCAGGCTGACGCGCTCCACGCCGTGAAGCCGCAACTGCCAGTAGGCCCAGGCAGCGAACCAGTCGTGGTTGTCACCGTAGAGCACGACATGCGTGTCAGGCCCGATCCCTGAGACCGAGAGCAGCTCCGATAGCTCATCACTGCTGACGATGTCCCGCCGGATGCCATCGGACAGCTGCGTCTGCCAGTTCCAGCCGACCGCGCCGGGGAGGTGTCCCTGACGGTATGCCTCGGTATCGACGTCGACCTCGACGAAGCGCACCGATGGGTCGTCGAGATGCTGCTGCGCCCACTCGGCACTCACCAGGGCGGCAGGATTGGCGTAGTCGGACATGGCATCGCTCCTCATCATCGGAACCTCTTCGGCCCGCTCTGCCCCCGTTGTCGTCAGATCGTGAGGCTACGATGCCTCGCAGTGGATGTCCAATCGAATTGATATGACTTAGTGAACGATAGAAACGTTCACTGCCTCTTGAGCAGGATGCGCCTCGCGTTGTCCGCGTACACCTTCTTCAGCACCTCGTCGGGCAGGCCGATACCGTGGATCTGCCAGCGGCCCTGGGACGGAAAGTCGCCCAGGTCGTAGTCGAACGACTCGTCGAATGTCTCAAGGAAGCGGTAGAAGATGCGGTACATCGCCGGGTCGTAGCCGAAGTCGGTCCCGAACAGGATGCGATCGGCGTACTTGAGGAAGAACTCGCGTGCCGTGTACGGCTGCCGGCCCAGCTCGCTGATGCGGGCCGAGATGTCGACGTACAGGTTGGGATTGCGGTCGAGCATGCCCGAGACCAGCGCCAGGTCCTCTGAGGCGCAACCCACGTGGGCACCGATGAATGTCGTATCGGGGTGGCGCGCGACCACCCGCTCGAAGGCCGCGATGATCTCATCGAAGCTCGAGAAGCCTGCCTCGCCCGCCTCGCTCGCCTCGCCGGACTCGCCGCCCTCGGCGCGCGGGGGCCAGAAGTGCCAGTCGGGATGGGCCTGCAGCTCCTCCCAGCGCTCGTTATGGGCATCGAGTGGGTCGAAGAAGGCGATGGGATCGGCCACGTGGACGATGATCACCGCACCTGTCCTGGCACCCACCGCGCACACTGGATCCAGGCGTGGATCGTCGACCGGCACGACCGTGCCGTCGGGATCGCGCGCCCGCAGGCCCAGCGGCTTCCAGGCCTTGATGCCGACCGCGCCGCGTCCCACGGCATCCTCGAAGCGCGCCGCCTCCATCTCGCCGAAGTCGGGACGCTCCGCCCACTCCTCGTAGGCCATCTGCGCCACGTGCGCGAAACGCGTCGGGTACGCACCGGCGTACTTGGCGAAGTGTTGGCTGAAGGCCTCACCCTGGCCGCCGTCCAGGTCGACGATGGTCTCCACGCCGGCCTCGTCCAGTGCCGCCACCAGTTCGCTGACAGGTCGGGCATGCCAGCCCTGGCTGAAGGTCGGCCCCAGGTGGTTGTGCGCATCGACCACCCCGAAACGTGGCTTCTCGATCAGGTGCTCCGGCAGGCGCAGCTTGTTCACCGGTCGGTAGTCGGAAAGACGCATCTCAGGCATGTTCGGTCCCTCGGTGGCCACGTGGCTGGGCTACTTGATGCTGCCGGCGGTGAGGCCACCGACGAGCCATTTCTCGATGATGATGAAGAGGATGACCACCGGCACGATGGCGATGAGCGAGGAGGTGAAGAGGTACTGCCACTCGACGCGGTACTGGCCGATGAAGGTGGTGACACCGACAGTAAGCGGGTGGATATCGGCCGATTGCGCCAGCGTCAATGCGATGACGAACTCGTTCCAGGCGGCGATGAAGGTGAAGATGACCGCGGTGATGATGCCCGGCAGTGCCAACGGCAACGTGACCCGCCGCAGCACCCCCAGGCGGGAGGCACCGTCGATCGACGCTGCCTCTTCCAGCTCGACCGGGATGGTCGAGAAGTAGGCCACCATGATCCAGGTGGAGAAGGCCAGGTTGAAGGCGGCGTTGACGATGATCAGCGAGAAGTAGGTGTTGACGCCGGCGGCGGGAAAGACGCTGCCGATGGCGACGAACTCGCGGTAGATGCCGATGACCAACGCCGTCGGCGCGAACATCTGTGTGATCAGCACCAACAACAGGAACAGCAGTCGGCCGCGATACCGATAGCGTGCTGTGTAGTAGGCCGCGGGCAGCGACACGACCAGCACCAGCAGCGTGGCGAGGATGGAGATGATGAGGCTGCTCCGGAGGTAGCCCCACAGCGGCGCCTCCTCCCACACCGTGATGAAGTTGGAGAACTCGAAGCGCGACGGCAGGTAGTTCGCCGGGACCGACACCAGCTCGTCCGCCGGCGACAGCGCCGTGATGAGCATCTGGATGTAGGGCGCCATGAAGAAGAAGGCCACCAGAACACCGATGCCTGTCAGCAGCGCTTTTCTGATGGTCGGCGCTCGTACGCCGGTCACGTCACGCCCTCCGCCAATCGACGAAGCGCAGGTAGAGCAGCACGAAGAGGAGGATGACGCCGAAGTTGACCACGGCCATGGCGGCCGACTGGCCCACATCGAGCAGCTGGAATGCCAGCTTGTACATGTAGGTAGTGGTCGTGTCGGTGAGCGAACCGGGACCGCCGCGGGTCATGGCCCAGATGATGGGGAACGAGTTGAAGACGTTGATCATGTTGATGATCGCGGCCACCAACAGCGCCGGTCGCAGCAACGGCAGGGTGAGGCTGACGTAGCTGTGCCAGCCGGTCGCGCCGTCGACCTCGCCGGCCTCGTAGATGTCCTTGGGGATGGACTGCAGTCCGGCCAGCAGCACGTAGGTGGTGAACGGCAGTGACACGAAGATGGCCACGAACATGAGCCAGATGAAGGCGCTCGAGGGGTTGCCCAGCCAGTCGTTGATGGGGCCAGACAGCAGTCCCAGGTCAAGCAGGATGCGGTTGATGATCCCGTAGAAGCCGTCGAGCATCCAGCGCCAGATGGTGGCGGTCATGACCACCGATGCTGCCCACGGGACGATCAACGCCCAACGCACCAGGCGTCGGCCGGGGAAGGCGGCGTTGAGCAACGATGCCAGCGCCAGCGAAACGAGGATGGTGACGCTGACGACGATGACGACCCATGCCAACGTGCGCGTGAGGATGCCCATGAAGCCTGGGTCCGCCAACAGGCGTTCGAAGTTCTCGAAGCCGATGAAACCCTTGGCCAGGCCGGAGCGGCTGATCTCCAGCACCGACGTGCGGGCCATCTCGAAGGTCGGCCAGAGCACGACCGCGAAGATGAGCAGGAGGGCGGGGCCGATCCAGGGCAGGGGCCCAAGGTCGGGCAGGCGCCGACGCCGGGGCGGTGCCGCGGCGGGTGGCTTGTCGACGGGCGCGACGCGTGCCTGGCTCACGAGTCCCTCCGAGGAAGAAGAGCGAGGGTCCCAACCATGTCTGGCTGGGACCCTCGCATGCTAGTCAATCGTGACTGGTTCGATCAGCCTGCTGCGCCGACCGAGTTGAGCTGGTCGAGGATGGCCTGCTTGTCGGCGCCGGGCACGAAGGCCGCGCCGATGCCGTCCTGGATGGCGCCCTGGACGGAGCCCCAGGCAGCCTGGTCGGAGGGGTAGAAGATGGCCGAGGGCAGGACCTCGATGAACGGTGCCAGGAAGGGGTCTGCTGACATGGCCTCACCGGCGGAGATGGTCGCCGGCAGGAAGCCGCCCGCCGCTTCGAGGAAGGCCGCGTAGTTCTCGGGCTGGTACAGGAAGCTCAAGAACTTCTGGACGGCTTCCTGGTTGCCGTCCTTCTTGAAGCCGAAGAAGTAGTCCTGCACGCCGAGCGTGATGGACTCCTTGCCGTCGGCGGCGGGGAAGGGGACCACGCCCCAATCAACGTCGCTCTGGTAGGTGTTCTCGAGCTCGCCCGGCAGGAAGATCGCGCCGTTGAGCATGCCCACCACGCCCTGGGCGAACAGCTGGAAGGCGCCATCGGTCCGGTTGAACGAACCCGGGTTGGGCTGCGTGCAGCCCATGTCGACCAGCTCCTGCAGGAAGTCCAGGGTCTCCATGTTCGCGGCCGAGTTGACGACCCAGTTCTCACCGTCGAAGTACTTGCCGCCGTTGCCGCCGGCCCAGATGAGGAACTCGGCTTGGGCTTCCTCCGGGCCCAACGGGAGTGCCAGCGGGACGACGCCGGGCTGCGTGTCGAGGATGGCCTGGCAGACGGCCTTGACCTCGCTCCAGGTCGTCGGCGGCTCAACGCCAGCGGTCGCGAGGATGTCCTTGTTGAAGAAGAACAGGCGGTCGGACGCCAGGTCCGGCACCGCATACTCGACGCCGTCGTACTTGGAGTTGTCGCGGAAGGTCTGGATGAGGTCGGCCACGGTCGCCTCGTCCACGATCTGGTCCGCGGTGTACAGCAGGTCGTCCGCAGCGAAGGCGGCGAAGTAGTTGAGGTTGGCGATGTCCGGCGGCTCGCCGGTGGCGATGCGCGTCGTCACCACCTGGTCGATGTCATTCCAGTTGACCACCTGGACGGTGACGTCGACGTCCGGGTTCTCTTCCATGAACCGGCTTGCCAGATCATCGAAGTACGGCTGCATGGCATCGGTGTATTGGGCCGCGATCATCTCGATACTGGTGGCATCCTGGGCGGCCACCGGCACTGCGCCAGCGACAGCCAACAGACCCGCGGCGCCGAGAGCCACGACTCCTGAGAAACGCTTGGTCATGGGTACTGACCTCCTCCATGTATCCGGATCCGCCGGCGGCGACTCATCGGAACATCGGGACGTACGGACGTCCGGTCCTCATCGTGCCACAGGATGTCAAGAGGATGGTGATGTCTCACCGCCGTCCGGGTTCGTGGATCTAGGCATAGAGGTCCGCGACGGTCCGCAGGATGACGCCATCGGCCTCCGCGGCGCGCCGGAACCGATCGGTGAGACCGTCACGCACATAGAGTGCGAGCCGAGTCCCGCTCGGCGAATACCCGGGGACGTGGACGACCGTCGAACGGAGCTGGTCCAGCGCGCCGCCGACTTCGGGCCCGTTGGTCCATTTGGCCTCAGCGGCCAATACCAGCCGCTTTCCTTCATACCCGACGACCTCGATCTCACCTTCACGCGTCCGCTTGGTACCCGGATAGCGCGTGTCGGGGACGGGCCCCCACCAGGCTCCGATGTCGGCGACGCTCGGCAGATCCGGATCGACCCCGATGGCGTGGCGAACGTGCTCCCGTACGGCATCCTCGAACGCGGGCTTGGACACGAACGCGTCGAGCGCGGGCCGTACCCGATCCCGGAAGACGTCTTCACCACGGCGTGCTTCAAGGTCCGTGCGGTTGGCACGCACGAAGCGGAACCAGGCCCGCAGGTAGTGATCAGCGAGCCGCCACAGCCCGCGCCTGGTCGATCTGCCCGCGCCGGCCGGGACCAAGTGCTCGACCATGTGCAGACGGCGCAGCTGGTCGAGGTACTTGCTGACCGTCCGTGCATCGACCCCTGCGAGATCGGCGATATCCGATGGCCGCGTCCTGCCGGCGGCCACCGCCGCGATGATCGACAGGTAGATGCCGGCCTCCGCCGAGAGCTCCTCCTTGATCATGAGCTCGGCTTCGCTGTAAAGCACCGAGCCTTTGCGCAGGAAGCGGTTGACGACGTTCCAGCCCAGCGAGCGTGCCGCATCCCACTGCTCGAGGCAATAGGGGATACCGCCCAGCAGTCCCCAGGCGCGGAGGCGGTCCTCCGCAGACCATGTCGGGAAGAACTCAGCCGCTTCCCGATAGCCAAGTGGCGCGAGCTGCTCGCCCCAGGTGCGTCGGCCGTACAGGGGCCCGTGCAGGACGTGCTTCTCGTAGAGCGAGATCTGGCTGCCCGAGATGACCAGGAACAGCGGCAGATCTTCGCGGCGCACGTCTTCGAGCGCGGATTGCAGCAGCGACGAGAGTCGCGGATGCGAGACGACGAGCCGCGGGAACTCGTCGAGGATCACCAACAAGGGGTGGCCCTCGTTCTTTGCCTCTCGGGCCCGCTCGAGCAACACCGCGATCGCAGCGTCCCAGGTGACCAGCGGCTGGGCGGCCAGCCGGGGATCCTCACGGTAGGCGAGGATCCGTTCGGTCAGCCGAGCGAGCTGCTCTGTCACCGTGCCCTCGTCGGCCCCGTAGATGATGGCTGGCTTTTCGGTGGCGAACTCATCGAGCAGGCGTGTCTTGCCGACCCGACGACGACCCCAGAGCAATACCACCTGGCGCTGCATCCCCCACAGCGATTCGAGGTCCGACAACTCCTCGGTCCGGTCGACGAAGCCTGTCATGGTCTCCTCATACTACTGATGCGTAGCCTACGCGTCAGTAGTATACCGATCTCTGCCCGCCAGACGACTCCAGGCGGCGCGCAGAGCACTCTGGCACCGCTACGCCTGCTGCGTCAGCAACCGTGCGCCCCACATCTCCGAGCCGCTAGCATGACCCCATGCCCTCCGTGCTCTCGCGCAAGATCCCGCTGGCCGAGCTGCATTGCCATCTTGGTGGCGCCGTGTCACCGGCCATCATGTGGGGCATCGCCCACTCGCAGGGCATCCGACTGCCCAGCAAGGACTTCTGGGAGTTCCGCGAGATGATCACCGTGTCCAAGCGGCGCGGTCGCTCCTTCGACGGCTACCTGCAGCTATTCCACTGGACGGAGCTGATCCAGTCATCACCGATCGCGGTGGAGCGTGCCGCCTACGAGGTCATCGGCGGGGCCTACCGCAAGAACCACATCACCACCATGGAGCTGCGCTTCAACCCCATGAAGCGGAACCGTGGCGGCGAGCAGGACCTGGACCACATCATCAGTGCCGCCATCCGGGGCATGGACCTGGCCACCCTCGAGTACCCCATCAAGCCCGGTCTCATCCTGTGCCTCGACCGCGCATTTCCCGAACACCTCAACGAGATCATCGTGGAGAAGGCCATCGCCTACCGCCACCGCGGCGTGGTCGGCATCGATATCGCTGGCCCGGAGTCGGCCACCTTCGACCCGGCGCACTACAAGTCCGCCTTCCGACGCGCACGCCAGCACGGCCTTGGCATCACCGTGCACACCGGTGAATCAGGCCCGGTGGAAGAGGTCGCCCAGGTCATCCGGCACCTTGAGCCCGATCGCCTTGGCCATGGCGTCAAGTCGGCCTATGACGAGAAGACGATGGGCATGATCCGCGAACGCGGCATCACCCTGGAGCTGTGCCCCACCAGCAACCTAAACTCGCGTGTCGTCTCCGGCTGGGATGAGTTCGCCTGGATCATCGACACGTTCCACAGGAACGGCGTGCGCTACACCATCAACACCGACGGCCCGGAGATGCTCAACACCTACATCCGCGATGAGATGGCGTCGCTGGCCCGCCACGGCATCCTCTCGCTGGAGCAGCAGGAGCAGGCCGCGGCGTGGGCGCGTGAGGCCTCCTTCGTGGAGGGTGCGTCCGATGTCCTGGCGCCTAAGCGCACGCCCGCCACGCGGCGCCAGATCGAGCGCGAAGAAGCCTGAGTCGACCGTAGGAGTAGGAGGAGCCGAGTATGCGTGTGATGGCCATCGGAGCGCACCCCGACGACCTGGAGATCCTGTGCGCGGGAACGCTGGCCCGATATGCGGCCGAGGGACACGTTGTCACGATGTGCCACGTGGCGCGTGGTGACCGGGGGTCCTACGAGCACACCCGCGACGAGATCGCGGAGATCCGCGACCTGGAGGCGCGCCGCGCCGCGGAGGTGATCGGTGCCGAATGCCTGGCCCTGGGTGTGGCCGATGGCGAGGTCAACGCGTCCGACCCGGGTCAACGCTCCGACATGGTCGAGGCCATCCGGGTGGCGCGGCCGGACGTGGTGCTGGCCCACGCGCCCAACGACTACATGACCGACCACGTGGAGGCCTCGCGGCTGGCGCTGGACTCAAGCTTCCTGGCCACCCTTCCGCTGTTCGAGACCGCGTCGCCGCACCTGGCCGACGTACCGGCACTGGCATACATGGAGACCGTGTCCGGCAACGACTTCGTGCCCACCGAGTTCGTCGATATCTCCGGCTTCCTCGAGACCAAGCTGGCCATGCTTGCGCAGCACCAGAGCCAGCTGACCTGGCTGGCCGATCATGACGATGTCGACATGCTCGAGCAGGTGCGTACGGTGTCGAGGTACCGCGGACTCCAGTGCGGCGTCGCTGCGGCGGAGGGCTTCATCGGCTGCAACGTTTGGCTGCGAGCGCGAACGAGCCGCTTCCTGCCCTGAGCGACCGCGATCTGCCCTGAGCATCACCCACTGCCCTGACCTACAGGAGTGCCTCTGCTTCTGCGAGGGTGGCCTGACCGTCGACGCCGCCGATGGCGCGCGTGGAGAGCGTGCCGCAAGCCACTGCCAGGGCCAACGCCTCAGCCAGCGGCCGACCGTCCAGAAAGCCGTAGAGGAAGCCGGCATCGAAGGCATCGCCGGCACCGGTCGAATCGACCACTTCGACCTGATCGGCAGGGAGCCGCAAGGCCTCCTCACCACGCACGGCCAGGGCACCGTCCGCGCCCAGTTTCACGACCACCGTCAGTGGTGCCGCATCGGCGGACCGACCGGCGTCCTGCGCTCGAGCGACCAGCGCGCCGGCCGCCTCAAGTGGATCCATGACGCCAGAGATGAGCGCCGCTTCCCGTTCGTTGGGCAGGAAGATGTCGGCCTCCGCCAGCATCGGGTCGATGCCCTCCCAGCGACGGTCGGGATCCCAGTTGGTATCGAAGGAGGTAGTCACCCCGGCGGCCCGAGCCTCACGGAAGAGCGCCGGCAGCCCCGGTCGCAAGCGCGGCTGGATGGCCGTGGAACCGGCGTGGAGGTGCCGGATGTGCGGAAGGATCGCGCGCGGCACGTCCTGCGCGCGCAGACGGTCGATGGTGCCGGTCGCGGTCAGCATGGCGCGCTGGTCGCCCTTGCCGAGGTGCACGGTGGCACCAGTGGGGATGGCCGGCTCGACCGAGACGGTCGAGGTATCGACGCCGCGATCGCGTAGTGCTTCGAGGATGGCGTGGCCCAGCATGTCGTCACCGACGATGCCGCCATGCGCCACGCGCAGGCCCAGTCGCGCCGCCCCGCAGGCGGTGATGGCCGACGAGCCACCCACCGTCAGGCGGATGGTGCCGACGTACTTCTCGACCTGCCCGAACTCGGGCACCACGTCGTCACCGATGACGAGGATGTCCGGATTGACGTCACCGATGACGTAGAGGTCGGTCTCGCGCTCAGATGCCCGGGTCGGCGGCGTGTCAGTCACTCACGTTGCCTGGGTAGTCGGTGTACCAGCCCTCAGCCAGTGGGGCATGCTCAAGGAGAGGAGAGCGCTCGCGCCAGGGACGCGCCCCGCTTTCGACGATGTCGACCAGCCGTTGCATGCGAGCGACCCCGACCGATGCCAGCCAGGCATCGCGCTCCGCACCGACCATGGTGGCGCCTTCCTTCCACACCGAGCGGCCGACCAGCACGCCCGAGGCGCCGGCGGCGCAGGCGATCTCCGTCTGTGCCTCGAAGGTGGCGTCATCGACTCCGGCCGAGAGGATGGCCCAGGGGATGGCCGTTGCCTCATCCAGCTCGGCACAGGCCTCCTTCCAGCGGGTGCGGTCAGTGACCGAGGCGTCATAGGGGAACTCACACTTGAGCACGTCGCCACCGAGGGCGGTGAGGCGGCGTGCCGTGCGCACCACCACTTCGCGTCGCGCGTCATCGGTCAGCGTCTCCCCGTCCTGGAGCGCGAAGCTGAGGGTCTCAAGGAAGAGCGGGATGTCGACATCGGCGCACCATTCGGCCACCTCGATGAGCAACCGCTCCTGGTCCTCCGCGTTCTCGGCGTCAGGGTGGTAGTAGAGCAGCAGTTTCACCGCGTCGGCGCCCATGCGCTTGATCTGGGCGACGCCCCAACCCGGCAGGAGACGGCTGTGTCGCGCCGTCGAGGGGCCTTCGTAGCCGGTCTCTTCCACCGATACCAGCAGACCGCAGCCGGGGAGCAACGAGCCGTCAGCCACGGCCGGACCGGCGCCGAGCTCGGGGTCCAGCAGGATGCCGCTGGCGGTGCCGGCGATGGCGCGCACGATGGCTCGCTTGACGTCCACCATCCGCTCGTAGGTGACGGCAGCTGGATCGTCCGGCCCGAGCATCCGGCGCAGGTTATTGCGATGGTCGAGCGCCAGGACCGAGAACGTGCCACGGTTGGAGGCACAGGCGTCCAGGCCGCGAAGTGTGCCGAGCCTCACGGCAGCTTCCTCCTGTGAGTTGCGTCGTGGCTCCCGGGTTCGGGGGCCGCCATCGGGATGCTACCACCGGCCTGCGTCGTGTCTTGGACATCCGGACGTCCGTATCATGCTTGACACTCATGGCACCATGAGGACCGGACGTCCGTACGTCTTGGTGCAAACACGGTCTTGGTGCAAACGCAGGAGGAACCGCGTGGCGGTCGAAACCGGAGGGACGCCGCTCTATCGACAGATCCAGGCCGATCTGCGCGAGCGTGTGACCGCCGGCGAGCTGGAGCCCGGTGCCCAGGTCGAGACCGAGCAGGAGCTCATGGCGCACTACGGGGTCAGTCGTGCCACCGTCCGTCAGGCGCTGTCAGGCCTGGTGGCCGAGGGTCTGCTTGAGATCCGCCGTGGCCGTGGCACCTTCGTCCACGGCGCCGCGCTCGAGCACCGCCTCGGCGGCTTCTATACTTTCAGCCGTGAGATCGAGCGTCACGGTAGGCGCCCCGGCACCCGCGTGCGCGGCATCGGGATCGAGCCTGCCGGCGTCGATGTCGCCGATGGTCTGGGTCTGGCCCAGGGCACCCCGGTGGTCGCCCTGTCTCGCATCCGTCTTGCCGACGAGCAGGCCATCGTGACGGAGACGAGCTATCTGCCGGCGGCTCGATTCCGCGGCCTGGAGGGATTCGACTTCTCCGATGTCAGTCTGTACGACACGTTGACGAGCACCTTCGGTGTCAGGCCGGTGCGCGCGCGAGAGACCTTCGTGCCGGTGCTGCTCGACGACGAGGAAGCCGCCATCCTTGGTGGTGCCGCCGGGGACCCGGTCCTGAGCGTCGAGCGCACCACCTACGACGCCGACGGCCTGATCATCGAGTTCTGCCAATCCATCCTTCGCGCTGACCGCTATCGCTATTCGGTCGAGCTGCGCGACGCCTGACCAGTCACAAGGAGCAGCCGATATGACCGCGCCCCAGTCCCTCACCGCCGCCGACGTCCGAACGCGAGTCGAGTCCACCACGGGATGGCGCGAGGCCAGCACCGGGGGTGAGGCCATCGCCGCCGCCCTAGAAGTCGCTCGCTCAGCTTCACAGGACATCGTCGACCGACTCGACGGTGCCGCGCGCATCGTCATCACCGGTGCCGGATCCTCGTTCTACATCGCACAGGTGGCGGCATTCGCCATGCGTGCCCATGCCGACCTGCCCGCCGAAGCACAGCCGCTCTCCGAAGTCCTGCTGCGACCCGAAGCGGTCTTCGCCGGGGCGGCCCTGGCCGATCAGCCGGTCATCGTGGTCTCGCGCTCCGGCTCCACCACCGAGGCGCTGGAGGTCATCAAGGCTGCGCGTGATCGCGGCCAATACACGCTCGCGGTCACCTGCCGACCGCAAGCGCCCATGGCGGACTTGGCCGACACCACGCTGGCGGTGCCGGAAGGGGACGAGGAAGCCATCGTGATGACGCGCTCCTTCGCCTCCCAGACCGCGCTGCTCATGCGTCTGGCTGCGCGCTTGGGTGCCGACGCCTTCGCCGCCGATCTCGATGCCATCCCATCGCGCTGGGACAGCCTCGCGCCTTGGATCGAGGGGGCCTTCGAGCTGGCCGCTGCCGACCCGTCACGGCTGGTGGTGCTCGGTGGCGGTGCCGCCTTCGGCCTCGCCAATGAGGCGGTGCTGAAGGCGACCGAGACGGGACAGGTGCCGGCCTCAGCGTTCCATCCCTACGAGTTTCGTCACGGGCCCATCTCGGTGTGCGAGCCGGGCATGTTGGTGGTCGGCATCCTCGGTGGCGAGACCGAGGAGGATGAGCGGCGCGTGGTCGATGAGTCCGCGGCATTGGGCGCCACGACGTGGGTGTTGGGTCCCGACGGACCGGCTGCCGACCTCGATGAGATCGCCCGCCTACCGCTCGTCCTGCACGTCTTGCAGGCGCTGGCGCTGGGCATCGCCGTGCGTCGCGGCTGCGACCCCGAAGAGCCCCGGCACCTGGGCCAGGTGGTCGTCCTCGACGGCGTGTAACGTTGCCACGCATGCTCCGCTTCGATCTCTCGACGAGCCGGCGCACGCAGGCCATCGACGTCACGCACCTCTTCGCCTCTCGTGCCTGGCCCGACGGACTGCTGCTGGCGTCGGTCGAGCACACCACGGCGGCCATCTTCCTGGGCGAATCGGGCGCGGAGATGTTCGCCGACTACGAGCGGGTGGCGGCCGGCCTCATCGAGTCCTATGGGCCCTGGCAGCACGAGACATGGAACCCGGGCAACGCTCAGTCGCACGTGCTCTCGAGCTTTATCGGCGGCCAGCTGTTGCTCCCCATCACGAACGGACGGCTGGACGTAGGCACCTGGCAGCGCGTCATCTTCCTCGAGCTCGATGGGCCGCGCCAGCGGCACATCGCGCTAGCCAGCCTGGCCACCCAGTCACTGGGATAGCCGGCAGCTGACCTAGCGGGAGATGCCGCCGAGGTACTCGTAGTGGGCAGTCTCGATGTCCGCCAGTTCCGCCCAGAGGTCATCGTTGACGTCGCCCATGACGGCGATCCGGAGGTTCTCGGTGTTGGCGAACAGCGCCGGCACCAGATCGGCCACGTTGCGATTGTGGAAGACGAATGCATCGGCGTCCTTGAACACCTCCACGTTGACGTTCTTGGTGCCGTCGGCGGCGAGGAAGTAGTCGTAGCGCAGGGTGTCAGGCTCCTCCTGCGTCTTGGCGAAGAGCGCTGCCGCGGCCGCCTTGAAGGCGTCGAGGTGGCCGGGCTTGATGTCGAACTCGACGAATAGCGTCGTGTTGGCCATGGGTGTTCCCTCCAGTGTGTGAGCTAGCGGACGGCAGCGCGGCGTTGGCGCCGTGCCTCGTAGAAGAGTACGGCGGCGCTGGCCGAGACATTCAGGCTATCCGCGAGGCCCAGCATGGGGATGCTCACCGTCGTCACACCGTCGCCCGACCAGGCATCGCTGAGGCCAGCCGTCTCGGCTCCCACCACGAGCGCGACCGGCTGCGTGAGGTCGGCCGAGTCGTAGTCGAGCGCGGCTTCGACGCGCGCAGCCAGGACACTGATGCCGTGTTGGCGCAGGAAGGCCAGGGCTTGGGCCGATGTGCAGGCCGCAAGGGGCAAGCTGAAGATGATGCCCAGGCTGGCACGGACGGCGTTGGGATTCCAGATATCCGACACGGCGTCGGCCACGATGACCGCGTCCACGCCGGCGCCGTCGGCTGAACGCAGCAGCGCTCCCAGGTTGCCCGGCTTCTCCACCTGCTCCACGACCGCGATGAGCGGCCGCTCCGGCAGGGAGTCCGCCAGCCGAGCCAGGTCGGTCGGCGGCATCTGGAACACCGCCACGATGCCCTCGTCGCGCTCTCCGTAGGCGAGGCGTGCCAGCAGCTCGGGTGTGGTCTCGATCAGCTCTCCGCTGCTGGCCAGCCTCGGCAGCAGTGCCCTCGCAGCATCACTGCGGACGCGGTCGATGGCGACCCAGGCCTCCATGAGCGGGACGCCGGCATCGAGGGCGCGGCCGATCTCGCGGGCACCATCGACGAGGATGTGGCCACGCGCGCGGCGCTCTCGTGCGTCGCGTAGCGAATGGGCGGCCTTGAAGCGAGGGTTCTGACGGCTGCTGACGTCAGGTTCCGACGATGTCATCCGGGCCTCGACGGCGTCATCCGGGCTTGCCCGCCTCCGACGCCTCCTCGAACGCCTTCATCAGTTGCTCGGTCAGCTCGTCTGACCAGTCGGCCCCGAACACGCGGAAGGTCGGGATGTCGAAGCGGCGGATCTGCGAATCGGGGTGGGCCGCCGCGTACTCGGCCATGCAGCGGTCGACTTCCTCGATCGACTGCTGCCAGAACTTCTCACGGTACGCGTGGATGTAGACATCGCGCGGCTCTTGCTCGTCGGGCATGTGTGCCGTCAGGTAGGTGGAGTTGCCCACCAGATCGTGATCGTCGCAGGCGGTCTCCCCGGTCAGGGGCTCGCTGATGACGATGCCGCGCCGCGCGATCGACTGCACCACATCGCGTTGGTCACCAGGGTCGAACGACGGCTCCGCCAGCGAGTAGCAGCCGCCAAGGAGCAGCGGCATCACCAGCAGCACGATCGCTCGGGTAACGGAACTCACCCCGATAGCCTACTGGGTCGCGACCAGGCGGCACATCCGTGGCGTCACCGGGACGCCATTCCGGCCTGTCCGGTGCCGTAGCGAGCTTCGTCTCGGCCCAATTCGCTTATCGTCGCTACCATTCCCGCGTGCCCAAACTCCGTCCATTCCGCGCATTGCGGTTCGACGCGGCTGCTGCCGACCTCTCGGCGGTGCTCGCGCCGCCCTACGACATCATCAGTCCCGGTGATCGTCTGGCGCTGCTCGATCGAGACCCGCACAACATCGTGCGCATCGAGCTGCCGGCCGACCTTGGCACGGCGGGCGCGAACGACTATGCGGCTGCCGCAGCCACCCTCGCCGAGTGGCGCGAGGCCGGGGTCCTGGTCAAGGACGCCGAGCCGACCGTGACCATCCACGAGATGCGCTGGACCGATGCCGAAGGCCGTGAAGGATGCGCGACCGGGCTGTTCTGTCGCCTCCGTCTCGAGGAGTACGGTCTCGATGGGGGCGTGCTGCCGCATGAGAAGACCCATGGCGGGCCCAAAGCGGATCGCTACGCACTGCTCGAGGCCACACGCCTCAACACCAGCCCGCTCGTCTTCCTGGCCGGATCGGACCAGGCTGTGACCTCTGCGGCCCTGTTGGCGCTGGCCGAGGGCGCGCCGGACGCTGAGGCGACGACCACCGACTGCGTGCGCCACCGGCTCTGGATCCGTGACGCCGCCGCGGCCGCGCCGCTGCTGGACCTGGTGTCGGGCGCGCCGCTGACGATCGCAGACGGGCATCATCGCTACGAGACGGCGCTGAAGTACCGCGCCGACCACGAGGCCGATCGAGATGCTGACGCTGATCCAGCTTGGGACTACCTGCTGGCGCTCATCTACCCACTCGACCAGTCTCCACCGGCGCTGCCGACGCACCGCGTCATCCGCGGGTTTCCCTGTGGCGAGGACTTGCTGGAGCGAGTGAAGCCATATGCGGCGCTCGAGCGGTTGCCGGACCACGAGACGCTGTTGGCTCGCATGGCTGAGCCGGTCGAGTTCGAGTCGGGGGCGACCGGCACCGGCCGCATCGGCCTGTTCACGCGTGGCCTGGCAGCCATCCTGACCGTCGATCGTCCTGCGGTCGACGTGCTCCTCGATGCGAGCCTCTCGGTCGGCTCCCGGGGGCTGGACGTCAACGCACTCAGCGTGATCATCGAGCGTGCCTTCGGCGACGACGCCACCGCGATGGCGGCCGAGGGGCGACTCTGGTACGTCAAGGACGCCACCGTCGCGACCGGGCAGGTCACTAGCGAGGAGGCATCTGCTGCCTTCCTGCTCCACGAGATGCCGCCAGCGGCCATCGCGCTGGTGGCCGGGGCCGGCGAGGTCATGCCTCAGAAGTCGACCTATTTCGATCCCAAGGCGCCGACCGGGCTCCTGCTCAGTCCACTCGAGTGGTAAGAGAGCCGGCCTCGGGTAGAGGGGAGAGCTACAGGATGGACCCAGACCTCCCGAAGGGAGCGGCCGCCATCGCCGGGAACGGGCGAGGTGGTGACAGAACGGATCTCGGCCGCCCGCCGGGCAAGCCCGTGCGCAAGGACGAGATCGTGCTCGAGGAGCGCGGGCTCTATGTCGAGTCCTGGCTGCCCGAGCGCCGATCACGCCGGCGGCCGCTGTACTACCTCCACGGTGAGCTAGGCGGCTCCTGGCTGTGGGAGGCGTACCTACGGTACTTCGCACAGCGTGGCTGGGAGGGACATGCCCTCAACTTGCGGGCCCATTTCTGGTCGCAGACGGCGCCCATCGAGGAACTCGACTTCGGGACCTATCTTGAAGATGCGGTGGCAGGCTTCGAGGCTCTCGAGCGTCCGGCCGTCATCGTCGGTCACGGCCTTGGCGGCCTATTGGCGATGAAGCTGGCCCAATCCCACCAGATCGATGCGCTCATCCTCGTCAGCCCGGCCATCCCTGCGCCGCTACGTCCGGTGCCGCCGTCACATGTCATCCGGCTGGTGCCGGCCTTCTACCAGGCCGAGCTCATCGACTGGGCCGGCAGCGACGAGCAGGTGCAACGACAGAACCCGGACCTGACTCTTGCCGACGTGCGTCGCATCCAGCACCTCCTGGGCGCCGAGAGCGGTGCCGCCCGTCGGCAGATGCTGGCCGGGGTCTACGTCGATCGCGACAAGCTGCCCGATGTACCCACGCTCGTGATCGGCGCTGGGCTGGACCGCCAGTTCGCCGAGGCTGACAGCGCCCGACTGGCCGAGTGGCTGGGGGCGGAGTACCAGCCCTTCGGCGCGCATTCACACTACGGTGCCGTGCTCGGCGAGCAGGCCTTCGATCAGGTCGCGGACACCATCCGCTCGTTCCTGGAGCACCACCGCTTGTAGTGCGATCCGTCGGTGTGAGCAACGCCCGCCGCGCCTCGGCGACACCCGTCGCCCGTGAGGCCGTCGCCCGTGAGGCCGTCGCCAGTAGGGCCTCGGCGGCACCCGTCGCCGGTGAGGCCGCGGAGTGCTCGTGGCGTTGGCCGTCGGCTCACTTCTTCGTCATTTGTCGGGCCTCGTGCCGTTAGGCACGAATCTGCTGGTTGGCAACCGAGCAGCCTGCATAGCCATCCATACGGAACGGTCAGAAGGGCCGGATATGCAGCCAATGTGGATACGGATGCGATCGCGCACAGCCCCGCCAATCGGAAACCAGCCCTAACGGGTCCGGCGGCCACATGTGACCAGGAATCCAGCGCGGCCACGAACGGCGGGCTCAGGGCCGCGTGGCGGGATCGATCCCCTCGGGACCCTGGTGGGCGCGCCGGGGACCGTGAGGACGGGCGAGGCTGTGAGCGCGGGCCGGTGGACAGAGTCGGCGAAGGTCGGCTAACCTAATCCGAGAGCAAGCCGCATTCGTCTAGAGGCCCAGGACACCGCCCTCTCAAGGCGGAGATCACCGGTTCGAATCCGGTATGCGGTACCAACGAATATCCCCACGCCCCCGGACCGCGCCCCGGGGGCGTACTACTACCCTGAAGGGCGCAGTTCCGTGGTCAAGCGGGCGATGCGAGGCGGCGACTTCGCTACAGTCGGATCATGCAGAGAAAGACCGCCCGTGGACGCTGAGAGCCGTCGTCGATACCTGGTCCTGGCCGAGGGGCAGTTCGGAGAGCCCGGCTCAAAGACCGCCATGGGTGTCATCAAGTACGGCCTCGATCGCGTGGTGGCAGTGCTGGACAGCACCCGCGCCGGGCGCGACGTCGCCGAATGGCTTGGCCCAGAGCATGCCGCTCCCATCGTGGCCACGCTGGCCGAAGCTTTGCCGCTGGCGCCGTCGGCACTCCTCATCGGCACCGCACCACAAGGCGGCAAGATCCCGCCCGAGTGGCGCGCCATCATCGCCGACGCCATCGACCACGGGCTGGACATCGTCAGTGGCCTCCACGAGTTCGTCTCGGATGACCCCGAGTTCACGGCCCTCGCCGCGACGCATGGCGTCGAGCTCATCGACCATCGTCGCCCTCCGGAACGTCACGAGGTGGCCATGGGGCGCAAGCACGGCCCCGGCAAGCACGTGATCCTTAGCGTCGGTACCGACTGCGCCATCGGCAAGATGACCGTGGCCCTCAAGCTCCGTCGCGCGGCCATCGACGCGGGCCTCTCGGCCACCTTCGTGCCCACCGGCCAGACCGGCATCATGATCGAGGGTTGGGGCGTCTCGGTCGACCGCGTCATCAGCGACTTCATCAACGGCACCGCGGAGTG
>JBBSAV010000030.1:0-29798 GCA_038251965.1 Candidatus Limnocylindrales bacterium | reverse complement strand
CGGGTCATCCGACCGACCTGCACCCTGTCCTCCGTCGGTTCACCCACCCGGCGGGTCATCCGACCGACCTGCACCCTGTCCTCCGTCGGTTCACCCACCCGGCGGGTCATCCGACCGACCTGCACCAGGACGACCGTCATTTCACCCACCCGGTGCATGAGATGGCGCTGGACCGGGCGGATCAGGCTCGGTGCTCCGACGCTTCACCCATGGGATGGGTCACGCTCACCACGCTCACGGTCGCCCACACCGAGGTGGGCACGCCACGCCAGCACGAACCACGCCATGACCAGTCCGATGGTCGCGTCGATCGTGTCTACCCTGACATCGTCGATGCGGCCGTTGCGGACGGGCACGATGGCGGTCATCGATGAGGATGCGGAGGCCATGCGGGGCGTCGAGGAGGCGGACGCAAGGCGCCTTGAGGCCACGGTGGATCCACTCTGCGGAGGGGTCGTCAAGCGCGTCGTCCTGCGCGGCCCGACGGAGGTCTTGTGCCCACAAGCTCATCACGCGCGACTCGATCGGAAGCGAGGCCGCCAACGCCTCATGGGGCCTCAGGCGGTCGTAGAGGCGCTCAGAACGTCAGCATCGAAGCCGCGTCGTAATCGGCGTAGGCGAAGTCGCCCCGCATGCCTCGCTGCACGGCCACCACGAAGTCCCGCAGGGTCCGCTGACCGGTCGGTCCGTCGAGGAGGGCCACGAACGACTGGCGGCCGACCCGGACCACGAGGTCGAACCGGGAGCCATCGGGTCCACCTTGGGGTTCGCCGAACCCTCCCAGCTGTACCAGTGGCCAACGCGCTAGCCGGACAGCGAACTCCCGCCCTCGGTGGCCACGACTCTTGCGCGGCGTCAGGATGGCCAAGCCCCCGGGAGTCACAGCCAGGTGGTGTTCTCGCCACGACCGCCCACCTGTCGCAGTGATCACGCACTTGACGTCGTACTCCGAGAGAGCTGCTCGCACTCCATCCATCTCGTTCAGCGTCTCGGAAGAAGCGATGTTGCCTGGATGCCGCTCGTCCACCCTCGATCTGGCCTCCTGTCGTACACGGTCCCTGTCTCCACGGCCTCCGGCATCACAGCCGTTCCTTCGGAAACACTACCCAACGCCTCATCCAACACTGAGGCGACATGGCCTCCATCTCGTTGCAGCCGTCTATCAACTGCGGCCGCAGCGCGTGTTCCGAGACCGAACTCGGACGTTTGATCGATCTCGCGCGTGTGAACGATCTCACATGAACGATCTCGCGCGTTGACACTCGGGGCAGGGGACTGATACGATACTGCCCACGGAGTTAGCACTCGACTCATACGAGTGCTAACTCTGCTGACTGAGAAACCGCATCACCAAGAGGATCGATTGGCAAGGCGAAAGCTACGCCCGGGACCGCTGGAGGACCGTTCAGCGGCCATCTTGCGGGCGATCATCGAGGAGTACGTAGCCACCGCGCAGCCGGTGGGTAGCGTGGCGTTGGTGGAGAAGTACGCGCTCTCCATCAGCCCTGCCACCGTGCGTAACATCATGGCCGAGTTGGAGACTGCGGACCTCCTGGGGCATCCCCACACCAGTGCGGGACGCGTACCCACGGACCGCGGTTATCGCCTGTATGTCGAATCCATCTCCGATCAGGTCTGCCTGGCGCCGGTCGAGCAGTTGATGATCCGCCACCAGTTCGGCCAGGTCGAGTTCGCCAACGAGCAGTGGTTTCGCCTGGCAGCCGCCACGCTCGCCAGCGCGACCGGCTCGGCCGCCATCGCCACGCCCATCAAGCCACAATCCTGTCGCATCCGCCGTATCGACATCGTGCCCACCGCTGAGCGCGCCGCCAGCCTTCTGCTGGTGATGGCGGTCGGACCGGTGAAGCAGGTGCTGCTCAACCTCGACCATGAGTACACCCAAACTGAGCTCGACGAGATCGCGCACGGTGTGGACCGCGTGCTGCGTGCCAAGACCACGCCAGAGGTGGATGCGGTGCTGGACACGTTGCGTGAGCGGCCGGCCTCGGTGGACCCTCTCTTCACGCAGGCCGTGGAGCGGGTCTCCCGACTCATGCACGAATTCGATGCGGCCGCGGTCGAGGAGGTCTTCAGCGAGGGCCTGCTCAACGTCATGAAAGAGCCGGAGTTCGACCGTTCGGAGCGGCTGCGCCGCGTGTTCAACGTGCTGCAGGATCGCGTCTACCTGGGCGACCTCGTGCGACGGCTCGCGGCCTCGGGCGACGTCAGCGTCTTCATCGGCAGTGAGAACGAACACGCAGAGATGAATGATGTCTCACTCGTGGTCGCATCGTATGGCCGGCCCGACCGTGCCGTCGGAGTCGTCGGCGTGGTCGGCCCCACCCGCATGGCCTACCCACACGCTATCTCCACGGTCCGCTACGTGCGTGGCCTCATGAATGAATTGGTGGATCACTTGTACGCATGAATGAGAAGAGACACGACGCCCCAGGCGTCAACGGCAACCCCCAACAGCACGACCAGGCGACCGCCAGCGCGGCCAAGCGTGGTGGCTCCCGCGCGGAGGAGCGCATCGCTGCGCTCGATACCAGTGGTACGTCGCTGCACGAGCAGATCGAGCAGCTGAGTGCCCAGCTGGAGGCAGCCGAGCAGCGCGCCACCGAGGCGGAGGCCGGGTGGCAGCGCGCCCGTGCCGACTTCGCCAACCTCAAGCGCCGCACGGGGGAGGAGCGGGCCGATTGGGCCAACGTGGCCGGTGATCGGCTGCTCGTCCGGGTGCTGGACCTGACGGACGACTTCGACCTCGCGGTCGAGCACGTCCCCGATGACACCCGGAACAGCCCCTGGGTCGAGGGCATCAGCGCTATCGACCGCAAGTTGCGCGCACTGCTGGAGGCCGAGGGCATCCTGGCCATGGAGGGCGAAGGTCAGCCCTTCGATCCCCACACGCAGCAAGCCATCTCCTATGAGGACACCGCGGACGTGCCAGACGGCACCGTCACCAAGGTGATCCAGCGGGGCTACACCATCCGCGATCGCGTGCTTCGGCCCGCCCTCGTGGCGGTGGCTCGCAACGACAACCCGCCCGATCAGGACTGATCAACACCCACACACGATCAACACCCACACACGATCAACACCCACACACAAGGAGCATCACCCATGGGACGCATCATCGGCATCGACCTCGGCACCACCAACTCCGCCATCGCGGTGATGGAAGGCGGCGAGCCCACCGTCATCCCCAGCGCGGAGGGCGGTCGTACCGTACCTTCGGTCGTGGCCTTCAGCAAGCAGGGCGAGCGCCTCGTCGGCCAGATCGCCAAGCGCCAGGCCATCACCAACCCGGCCAACACCGTCTACTCCATCAAGCGCTTCATCGGCCGACGCTGGGATGACCCCGAGGTACAGCGCAGCATCAAGCTGGTGCCCTACAAGGTGGACAAGGACAAGAACAGCGACGGCATCGTGGTGACGCTCGCCGATGGCAAGTCCTACAGCCCGCCGGAGATCAGCGCCATGATCTTGCAGAAGCTCAAGGCCGATGCTGAGGCGTACCTCGGTGAGACCGTCAACGAGGCGGTCATCACCGTGCCGGCCTACTTCGATGACACGCAGCGCCAGGCTACCAAGGATGCCGGCCGCATCGCGGGACTCGAGGTCAAGCGCATCATCAACGAGCCCACCGCCTCGTCGCTTGCCTATGGCCTCGACAAGAAGGTCGATGAGCAGATCGCAGTCTATGACCTCGGCGGCGGCACCTTCGACATCTCCATCCTGGAGTTGGGCGACGGCGTCTTCGAGGTCAAGGCCACCAACGGTGACACGCACCTGGGTGGTGACGACTTCGACCAGACGGTCATCGACTGGCTGCTTGAGGAGTTCAAGAAGGACCAGGGCATCGACCTGGCCAAGGATCAGCAGGCCCTGCAGCGTCTCAAGGAGGCCGCTGAGCGCGCCAAGATCGAGCTCTCCACCACCAGCACCACCGAGATCAACCTTCCCTACATCACGGTCGACGCTGACCGCAACCCCAAGCATCTGGTGACCACGCTGTCGCGGGCCAAGCTCGAGGACCTCGTCGCCGACCTGGTCGATGCCACTCGCAAGCCGGTCGAGGCCGCGCTCAAGGACGCCGGCCTCAAGCCCTCAGACATCGACGAGGTCATCCTCGTCGGCGGTCAGACACGGATGCCGGCGGTGGTCGAGGCCGTCAAGAAGATGTTCGGCGGCAAGGAGCCCCACAAGGGCGTCAATCCCGATGAGGTCGTGGCCGTGGGTGCTGCCATCCAGGCCGGCGTGCTTGCCGGTGACGTCAAGGACGTGCTACTGCTCGACGTGACCCCGCTGTCGCTGGGCATCGAGACACTGGGTGGCGTGATGACACGGCTCATCGATCGCAACACCACCATCCCCACGTCCAAGAGCCAGGTCTTCTCGACCGCCTCGGATAGCCAGCCGCAGGTGGAGATCCACGTGCTGCAAGGTGAGCGCGAGATGGCCAGCGGCAACAAGACGCTGGGCACCTTCATCCTCGACGGCATCCCGTCAGCTCCCCGCGGCGTGCCCCAGATCGAGGTGACGTTCGATATCGACGCCAACGGCATCCTCGATGTCAAGGCCAAGGACAAGGCCACCTCGCGTGAGCAGTCGGTGCGCATCACCGCCTCCTCGATGCTATCGAACGAGGATGTCGACCGCATGGTCAAGGAGGCCCAGGAGCACGCCGCCGAGGACAAGGCCAAGCGCCAGTCCGTTGAGACCCGCAACCAGGCTGACGCGCTCGTCTTCCAGGCGGAGCGCACCACGAAGGACCTTGGAGACAAGATCGACGCCGCCGACAAGGCCTCCCTCGAGTCACGTATCGAGGCGGTGCGAACCGCGCTCAAGGGTGACGACGAGGAGGCCGTGAAGAAGGCCTCGACCGAGCTGACGAGCACGCTCCAGGAGGTGGCCACCAAGGCTTACCAGGCCGCTGGGCCCGAGGGCGCCCCTGACATGGGTGCCCCCGGCGACGGTGGTGCTGATGCCGGGGGTGACGCCGCTGACGATGGCGAGGAGGCCGTCGAGGGCGAGTTCAAGGAGGTCTAGGCCAACACCGCCCCGGCTCCGTCGCGTAGGCTAACGCGATGACGTTGCGACGCCGGCTGAGCCGGGCCATGAACCCGAGTCCGGGCGTTCCCACCGTGGGTAGCCCGGCCGTGGATGGTGCCGTCGGAGGGCAGCGCAAGGCCCCTCGCAAGCCTCCGCGCAAGAACTGGCGTAGCCGGCCGCCCAACGTGACCGGTCGCGGCGCGCTCATCGATGAACCAGGGTTGCGCCTGGCTATCGTCTGCATCGTCAAGAACGAGGCCGACTATCTGGAGGAGTGGCTCTGCTTCCACTTCGCCCTTGGTGTCGATCACGTCTTCCTGTACGACAACGGCAGCACCGACGGCACTTTCGAGCTGCTGGAGACCTACGCCAACCACGGTTTGGTGACCATCGTGAACTGGCCGCTACCGGGTGGGCAGCTGGGCGCCTACAACCACGCTCTGCGCTTCTTCGGCCCCAGCGTCGACTGGCTCGCCTTCGTCGATGTGGACGAGTTCATCGTGCCTGTCAAGGACGACGACATCCCCACCATCCTGGCGCGCTATCCGGAGGCGGCTGACCTGCGCATGCCGCGGGCCGAGTTCGGCTTCAGCGGCCATCGGACGCAGCCGGTTGGCTTGGTCATCGAGGCTTATGCCGACATCGCCAACACCGATGGGCGGGACGCGTCCAAGGGCCCCCGCGTCAAGACGGCCTTGCAGCCGAGCGGCATCTCGTCGGTCGACATCCACAGCTCCACCGTGGCTGACGCGCTGCCCCAGCTGTCGGACGGTTCGACCGTCGACGCGCCGCGCGAGACGGTCGAACCGTCCGAGCTTATGGAGGTCGTCCAGGTCAACCATTACTACACGCGCTCGTGGGAGGAGTTCGAGGCCAAGCGGTTCCGCGGCAGTGCGACCGGCCGATTGCCTCGTCCGGGCCTGCCGTTCGATCTGGCGACCATCCGTGTCGATACCAAGGCCCAACGCTTCGCGCCCCAGACCCGGGCGATGATGGAGCGGATCCACAGCTTGGCTCCCAAGCCGTTCCTCTATGGCAGTCAGCTGGGCCTGTCGCATTTCCCCGTGCCCAACGACTTGGGGCGGTTCGCCGAGTTCGCCATCGTGAACATGTCCGCCGGCTTCGAGGAAGCCGAGCGCGGACCGGCCTTCCGGCTGAAGAACCACTATCCGGCGGTGGGATTTGTCGGCGACCTTGGCACCACCGAGTACGAGGCCAGCCCCGGCTGCTTGTCGTCATCCGACCATGCGCGCGCGCTGGCCGACCATGTCCGGGGCGAGGTGTGCACGACGAGCGAGGCGACCGAGGTCGTACTGGAGTCGGGCTCGGCATCGCTGTCGCTGGATGTCTCCGCCCCGGGCCAGCGACGTCGCTACGCGCTTGGATTCGTCATCAGCACTGATGCTCCGCTGCGCCTCTCCGCCCAGAACAAGCGTCACGACGGCTCAACGGGTGCGTCGGTGAGTGCTGAGCTCACGACCGACTCGACCTGGGCTGGCGTCCTCGACTTGGATGAGCGACCGCACCCCGTCGAGCGTGTCGACGTCTCGTTCTCCGGCGCCGGCACGACGGTGCGCGTACTCGATCTCTTCCTGCTCTCGTATGGCTGAGCAGCGATGAGTGCCGGCCGCCGCCTGGGCCGACTGCTGGGCCGCGTTGACGAGCGTCCCGCCAGGATGCCCCTGATGGAGCGTGGCCGCTTCGACGTCTGTGTGATGGCGATCCTCAAGGATGAGGCGCCCAACATGGAGGAGTGGCTCTGCCACCACATGGCCATCGGCGTGGACCACTTCTTCCTCTACGACAACGGCAGCACTGACGAGCTGCACGAGGTCCTGAGGCCGTATGCCGATTATGGGGTCGTGACCACCGTGTACTTCCCTATGCGCGGGTTGCAGCGCGACGCCAACAACCACGTGGTGCGCTTCTTCGGCGACACCACCGAGTGGATCGCCTATGTCGACATCGATGAGTTCCTGGTGCCAGAGAACGACGAGTCCATCAGCGAGGTGATGGCGCGCTATCCCGATGCCGAGCAGGTGCTGTTGTCACGCAAGGAGTTCTGCTACTCCGGTCACCGGACGCCACCCACCGGTCTCGTCACCGAGAACTATCGGGAGCACAGCGTCCAGGTGCCGCGCGTGGGCACCTCGGAGATCCTGGCCAAGCCCATCATCCGGCCACGCGGGACGGCCCGAGTCGGGATCCACAACGCCACCACGGTCCACGGGCGTACCGTCAACACGGCCGGCGAGCCGACATCGGAGCGCGCCACAGTGATCGCAGACCCGAGCTACGCGAACCTGCAGATGAACCACTACTTCACCAAGTCGTGGCAGGAGTTCCAGGCCAAGCGCAACCGTGCCACGACATCGACGCACTCCTTCCAGCTGCCTGACGTCCCCTTCGACATCCCGGCCACGGTGGATCACGTCATCGATCGCTGGCAGCCCAGAACGCGCGCACTGATGGATGAGATGGGTCAGCTCTCACGGAGCCCCTCGCGATACGGCAGCAAGCTGCGCCTGGCGGGCTTCCCCATCAGCGACATGTTCGGGCGTGAGGCCGCCGCCGCGGTCTCCAACGAGGTCGCCGGATTGGCCGAGGCGAGCAAGAAGCTGTCATTTCGCCCGTTGCCTATCGCTGGGGCTCGAGGGGCCATGGCGCGCGGCGAGGACTACGACTACGAGGCTGCCCCGGGCCGCTTCCTGGCCTCGCCGCACCTTGCCCAGGAGTTGGCCTGGCTGCAGGCCGATGTGGCATGGAGCATCGCTGTTGATGCACCCCCGTTGGAGGTGGACGGTGGATCGCTCGATGAGGTCGAGGTAGCCGAGGAGGGCGTGGTCGTTACCGTGCGCTTCGATGGACAAGGCGGCTCGCTCATCATCCCCGAGGGTGGGCTGGCACTGCGTTGCCATGCGCTTGCCTACGTCCTGCGCGTTTCGGCCCCGGCCGCGCCGGTCGACGTCGAGCTGGCCGTGCGCGAGGCAGGGGGGTGGTGCCCGGTGGTGGCCTATCCCATGCCCGGCTCCGGCACGTACGTGGGCCTGATCGGGCTGGAGAAGAAGCCTCGTACCATCGACGCGGTGCGGATCACGCTCGACGGCGCCAGCGAAGTGGCGGTCTACGACTTGGCGCTGCTGTCCTTCGGCTGAGGGCGGCTCCTGCGGCGCTCGGGTGCGGCGCCGCGGATGCGGCCCAGGGACACCCACGCCTCAGGGTCATCGGCCAACTCGGAAACGCGTGCCGGGAGCGCACCGTCGCGCAGGTGTGCCAGGGTGGTGGTCTCAAGGATGTCGCGCAGGGCGGCGCGGACCGCGATCCAGACGTCGGTCAACGGCTCAGCGGCCCCGCGGTACTCCATGTTCTCCGGTCGATCGCCACGCACATTGGCCAATGGCCCATCGACGGCGCGGATGACGTCGGCGAGGCTGATGTCCTCGGCCGGTCGAGCCAACGTGTAGCCGCCGTCGGGGCCGCGCTGGCTCCTGACGATGCCGGCGTGTTTGAGCTCCAGCAGGATCGTCTCGAGGAACTTGGCCGGGATTCCCTGGGCTTCCGCGATGGCGTCGGCCTTGATGGGTGAATCGGTCGCGGTCGACAGCTCAGCGGCGGCTCTGGCGGCGTAATCGGCCTTGGCGGAGACTCTCATGTGTCCCTATTGTCCCCTATGTCAGTAGGAAATGTGCGGGAGACCCGAACTCAACTTCCACGCCGGACCACCGTTGGCCGCGGCTTGGCCGCTTCGGGGCTCCTCTTGTCCGGCTCGGGCCTCCTTTGGTACGCTCCTCCTGAAAACCGACCGTTTAGTCGGAAGTCGTAGGTGGAGATCGACGCGGCGTGAAGCAGGAGCGAAGTGCCCGGCGCCGTGAGCGCATCCTGGATGCCGCGTTCACGGTCTTCAGCCAGCGCGGATACCGTCACGCCGGCGTCGATGAGGTGGGGCGCCAGGCTGAGACCAGCAAAGGCGGTGTCTACTTCCACTTCCCGACCAAGGAATCGCTCTTCCTGGAGTTGTTGCGGACCACGGCTGACCGCCTGGTGGGCAAGGTCGAACGGTCGATGAGTGGCGTGGCCGATCCCATCGAACGCGCCGACGTCGCCTTGCGCACGGTCTTGGGCGTGTTCGCCGGCCACCGCACGATGGCACGTCTGTTCCTCATCGACGCGGTGGGCGCGGGGTCGGAGTTCCAGGCAGAGCTGGCCCGACTGCACCAGCGCTTCAGTGGGCTCATCGCCGAACAGCTAGACGCTGCGGTGGCGGAGGGTATCATCGCGCCGCTCGACACGCGCATCGCCGGCATGGCCTGGTTCGGTGCCCTTAACGAGGTCGTGACGCGCTGGCTCATGGACGAGCAGCACGGCCACCTCGAAGACAGCTACGCCACCTTGCGGGCCATCCTGTTGCGCAGCGTCGGCATCTCCGAAGATCGCATCGACGCGCTCGAAGTCGGATGACCCTGATCCATCCGACGCCGTTGTGGGAGGCGGTGCAGGCGGCGACCGATGCGGCTGTGTCACGCCCCGACGGCACGCTGACGTGTATCACGGTGCCGGTGCCGGCGGTCGAGCCGATCGCCCTCCATGCCGCCGCAGTCGGCCTCGGTGCCTCACTCTGGCTGCAACCGGATGCCGGCTTCTCGCTGGTCGGTGTCGGTGAGGCCTGGGCGGTACGGCCGGGCTCCGGCACTCACCGTTTCACGGCGGTGTCGCAGGCATGGGCGGAACTGCTCGATGGCGCTGTGATCGATCAGGTCGACACGCGGCGCGGTACCGGACCGCTGCTGCTGGGCGGGTTCAGCTTCGACGACGAACCCGCGGGGTCGAGCGTGTGGCACGGCTTCGAGCCCGCCTGCCTGGTGCTCCCGGCGCTGTTGCTGACTACGACACCGGATGGCTGCTGGCTGACGCTGTCCGCGCGTATTGGCGAGACACCCGGACTGGAGGCGCTGGCACGGATGTGGGAAGGTCTCCTTGCTGACACGGACGCTCCCGGTGCGGACACGCGACTCGCGACGCTCCAGGTGGTCGGTCAGCGACCCGATGCGAGCACGTGGCGCGCTTCGGTCGCGCGGCTCGCGGGTGCCGTGGGGCGCGGCCGCCTTGACAAGGCCGTCCTGGCACGTCGAGTGGCCCTTGAGGCCGACTCGTCGATCGACGTGTCGGCGGTGTTGCGGCGGCTTGCCGCATCGGCACCCGAGTCCACGGTCTTCGCTGTCTCTCGCGGGGACCGCTCGTTCGTGGGCGCGTCGCCCGAGCGATTGGTGAGCCTGAACGGCCGTGAGCTGCGAACGATGGCGATGGCGGGCTCCGCGGCTCGCGCCCTCGACAGCGG
Source organism: Candidatus Limnocylindrales bacterium (assembly GCA_038251965.1). Classification (GTDB taxonomy): domain Bacteria; phylum Chloroflexota; class Limnocylindria; order Limnocylindrales; family CSP1-4; genus JAFMJV01. The sequence goes on along the minus strand of JBBSAV010000030.1, from coordinate 19,408 downwards.
TGCCGACGAACGCCTGGCGGGCGAGTTGGAAGCCAGCGACAAGGAGCGGGAGGAGCACGCCGTGGTGGTGGCCATGCTGCGCGAGGTGCTCACGCCCGTGGCGGAGCGCCTCGACATCGCTGTGCGCCCGCAGGTGGTCCGCTTCCGCCATGTCCAGCACCTGGTCACCCAGGTTTCGGGCCGACTACGTGACGATGCCGATGTGCTGACGCTGGTCGAACGATTGCACCCGACGCCCGCGGTCGGTGGCATGCCTCGCGCCCTGGCCCTGGAGTTGATCGCCGAGGAAGAACCCATCGAGCGAGGCTGGTACGCGGGCCCGCTGGGTTGGATCGACCGCCACGGCGATGGCGAGTTCGTGGTGGCGCTGCGCTCGGGCGTCATCCACCGAAGCCGGGTTTGGCTGTTCGCCGGCTGCGGCATCGTGGCCGATTCGGATCCCGAGCAGGAGTGGGACGAATCGTCGGCCAAGCTGCTGGCCCTGGGCTCTGCCTTGGGGCGGATCGAGCCGTGAGCACCGACCTGATCCCAGCGGAAGGTCTGCGCGCTATCACCGAGGAGTTGGTCCGGGCTGGCGTGCACGATGTCGTCATCTGCCCGGGATCGCGCTCGACGCCGTTAGCACTGGCGTTACGGGCGACGTCTGGCCTGCGTTGCTGGGTCCACCTTGACGAGCGTGCCGGTGCCTTCTTTGCTCTCGGCGCTGCCAAGGCGGCGCGACGTCCGGCAGCCATCCTGGCCACCTCCGGTACGGCCGTGGTGAACTTTGCCCCGGCAGTCGCCGAGGCGCGCTACGGCCGGGTGCCGCTCATCCTGCTGACGGCCGACCGACCCGCGGAGCTACATGGACGGGGTGCGCCCCAGACCATCGACCAGGTCGAGCTCTTTGGGCGGCATGCCAAGTGGTTCGCCGAGCTCCCGCCGCCCGAGGCCTCTGAGGCCGCGATCGCACACATTCGCGAAGTGGTCACGGAGGTGGTCGCGCGCGCGGTGGCCGCGCCGGCCGGTCCGGTGCAGCTCAACCTGCCGTTCCGTGAGCCGCTGCTGCCCGACGGGCCATTGACCGACGGGCCCTTCGAGACTACCGCGACGCAGACGCCTGCGACCGGCCTGGATCCCGCCGACGTGGAACGCGCCGCTGCGATGATCGACGAAGCCCGGCGGGGGCTCATCGTCTGCGGTCCGCTCGACGCGCCCGGCTTCGCGGCCGCGGTCACCAAGTTGGCGGCGAGATCCGGGTTCCCGCTGTTCGCAGACGGGCTGTCTAACGTCCGTAGCGGTACACACGAGCGATCGTGTGTCGTCGCTCATCATGACGCCTTGCTACGCAGCGATGCCGTTCGAGGCTGGAATGAGCCAGACCTGGTGCTCCGTTTCGGCGCCACTCCCACGTCCAAGGCCCTGAACCAGCTGCTCGACGGCCTGGAGGCGCCCCAGGTGCTCATCGACGATGGCGCTGGCTGGGAGCGATCGCCGGAACCGACGTTGATCGACTCCGATCCAGTCGTATTCGCGGATCGGTTGGCGCAAGCCCTCACGACTCGAGCCCGGCCGACCGACTGGCTTGCGCGCTGGCAAGCGGCCGACAAGGCCGCCACTGACGCGCTCGCTCGCTGGCGCACGCGGCGGAACGAACCCTTCGAGGCGGCCATCTTCGAACGCTTGGACGAGGCCGTGCCCGACGATGCCATCGTCGTGGTCGGCAACAGCATGCCCGTGCGCGACCTCGACACCTTCCTACCTGCCTCCCCACACCAGGTTCGCTGCTTGGGCAACCGCGGCGCCAACGGCATCGACGGCCTCATCTCGACCGCGCTTGGTGCGGCTGCCGCGCAGGAACGGCCGGTCGTGGCGATCGTCGGCGATGTCAGCTTCCTGCACGACCTCAACGCCCTCGTGGCGGCGCGACGGCTGGGCCTCGATGTCACCATCGTGCTGGTGAACAACGATGGTGGTGGCATCTTCTCCTTCTTGCCGCAGGCGTCCGCGACGCTGCCGGGAGTCGGGCTGCCCGAGCGCTACGAGGAGCTCTTCGGGACACCGCACGGCACCGACTTCGGGCCACTCGTCGGAGCGCTCGGTGCCGACTACCTCGTGGCGATGGGTGACGGCGTGGCGGCGGCCGTGCGTGAGGCGCTCGGGCGGCCCGGGGTCAGCGTGGTCGAGCTGCGCACCGATCGTGCCCGCAATGTCGAGCTTCATCGTCAGGCGTTCGATGTCGTCGCACGTGCCGCCGAGAGTCTGCGATGAGCCTGAACGTCCTGACAGTGGGGGCGGGACCGCCGGTCCTGCTGCTGCACGGGTTCACTGGTACGGCGCGCACGTGGGAGGCCCACATCGATGCTCTTTCGACCCACTACCGTGTCATCGCGCCCGACCTGCTGGGCCACGGCGGCTCCGACGCTCCATCGGAACCGGCCCGCTACACGCTGGAGCGACAGGCAGATGCCTTAGCCGACTTACTGGCGTTGCTGGGTGCCACGGCGGCGACGGTGGTGGGCTATTCGATGGGCGCGAGGCTGGCGCTGGTATTGGCACTGGCGCACCCGGCACTGGTCGCTCGACTCGTCCTTGAAAGCCCTTCTGCAGGCATTGCGGGCCCGGTCGAGCGGGCACAACGCCGTGACGCCGATGAACGGCTTGCTGCCGACCTTGAGCGCGACGGGGTCGAGGCCTTCGTCGATGGTTGGGAGGCGCTGCCCCTGTTTGCCAGCCAGGCCTCGATGCCCGCCGATCGCCGCGAGCGCCTGCATACCGAGCGCCTCTGCCACGATCCCGCCGGCCTCGCCGCGACCTTGCGCGGTGCCGGCCAGGGTGCGATGACGCCACTCCACGACCGCTTGGGCGAGGTCACGGTCGCCACGCTGGTCATCGCCGGAGGCCTTGACCCGATGGGCCTCGAACGAGCCCGCGTGGTGGCAGCGGGTATCGTCGGCGCCCGCCTGGAGATCGTTCCGGGTGTCGGCCATGCGCCTCACCTCGAAGACCCCGACGCCTTCGGGCACCTCATCGGTCGATTCCTCAACCAGTCCAGTCGCCAGTAGGAGCACGCCATGCCGACCCAGTGGGCCACGGTCCAGCAGTACGAAGACATCCGCTACGAGCACAGCGGAACGGGCATCGCCAAGATCACCATCGACCGCCCCCACGTGCGCAATGCTTTCCGGCCCGAGACCGTGTCCGAGCTGATCGACGCCTTCCACCGAGTGCGTGACGACAGCTCCATCGGTGTCGTGCTCTTCACCGGCGCCGGTGAGGTGGCCTTCTGCTCCGGTGGTGACATGAACGTCAAGGGCGAGGGCGGCTACATCGCCGCCGACGGCACGGCGCGCCTCAACGTGCTCGACCTGCAGCGCCTCATCCGCTCGCTGCCCATCGCCGTCATCGCCCTGGTCAACGGCTATGCCATCGGCGGCGGTCACGTGCTGCACGTGGTGTGTGACCTCAGCATCGCCTCGGAGAACGCCGTCTTCGGACAGACCGGGCCCAAGGTCGGCAGCTTCGACGGCGGTTACGGGGCAACGCTGCTGGCGCGCATCGTGGGCCACAAGAAGGCGCGCGAGATGTGGTACCTGTGCCGCCAGTATTCTGCGACGGAGGCGCTGGAGATGGGCCTGGTCAATGCCGTCGTGCCGCTGGCGCGGCTCGAAGACGAGGGCGTGAGCTGGGCCGAGGAGATCCTGGCCAAGAGCCCTACCGCCATCCGCATGCTGAAGCGCTCCTTCAACGCCGACACGGACGGCCTCGCCGGCATCCAGGAGCTGGCAGGCGACGCGACCATGCTCTTCTACCTCACCGAAGAGGCGCACGAAGGTAGCCGGGCCTTCCTCGAGAAGCGAGCGCCAGACTTCAGCAAGTTCCCCCGTCGGCCATAACCTCCTCGGACGTGATGACGACCCTGACCCCACCGCCCTCGCGCGCTCGCGCCTGGCTGCTGGCCAGCCGACCGGCGACCCTGCCGGCAGCGGTGGGCCCGGTGCTGGTCGGGCTCGGCGTGGCCGTTGGGCTCGGTGTCTTCGAGTTCCTCCCGGCGCTGGGGGCGTTGGCGGTGGCCCTGTTGTTGCAGATCGCCTCCAACCTCGCCAACGACCTCTCCGACTTCCGTTCTGGCGCCGACAGCGACGATCGACTGGGGCCTGCCCGCGCCTCCGCACAGGGATGGCTGAGCCAACGCGAGATGCTCGCAGGAACCGCGCTGGTGGTTGGCCTGGCTGGGCTCGTCGGCCTCTACCTGGTATGGGTCGGCGGTGTCGTCATCCTGCTACTGGGCATCGCAGCCATCGTGAGCGCCTTCACCTACACCGGCGGACCCTGGCCCTACGGCTACCGCGGCCTGGGAGAGATCTTCGTCTTCGTCTTCTTCGGCCTGGTGGCGGTGGCCGGCACGACGTACCTCCAGACGCTGAGTTGGGAGCCGCTCGCGTTCCTCGCTGCCATCCCTGTGGGCGCACTCATCACCGCGGTCCTGGTGGTCAACAACCTGCGCGACATCGACGCTGATCGCCGGGCGGGCAAGCTCACGCTGGCGGCTCGCCGCGGGCCTCGCGTTGCCATGGCCGAATACGACACGCTGCTCGTCTTCGCCTACGTCACGCCGGTCTTACTCGTCCTCGCCGGTGGTGTGTCGCTCGCCGGTGGTGTGTCGCTGGCTGTCCTGCTGCCCTTGGTGACCTTGCCGCTGGCGCTGCCGCTGCGCCGGGTCGTTCGGGCGGGTGGCGACCCGCGTCGACTCAACGCCGTCCTCAAGGGGACCGCGCGACTGTCCCTGTCGTACTCGGTGCTCCTTGCGGCCGGTCTGGCCCTCGGAGGGTCCCGCTGATGCGCATCGCCGACGTTCGTGTGGATATCGTCGAGATCCCCTTCCGTGAGCCCATCAGCAGTGGGGTCATGCGTTGGGTCCACCGTCGCGCGGGCATCTTGACCCTCCGCACCGACGATGGACGTGCCGGGCGGGGTGAGTTCGCCGCAGCTGAGCCCGCCGACCTCGGTGAGGACGCCTCACCCCGTTTGGTGGCCACGCTCACCGGCATCCACCTGGCCGACCCCGTGGCCCTCGAGGGCGCGCTTCGCGACATCGACAGGTGGCCCTTCGTGGGACGTGCCGCTCGGGCAGCTACGGAGTCGGCGCTGGTCGAACTGCTGGCCCTGGTGGGCCATCGCTCGGTGGCGTCATACCTGGGCCATGAGCCCACCGCCGAGGTGGCGGTCAACGCGCTGCTCGGAGTGGGTTCGCCCCAGCAGGTCGCGGCACAGGCGGCCCGCCTGGTGGCGGACGGGTTCCGTTGCCTGAAGCTGAAGGCCGGCGACGAGGCACCCGGCGAGCTGGAAGCGCGCGTGGCGGCCGTGCGCGAGGCGACGGGGTCCGGCGTGGCGCTACGCGTCGATTTCAACGGCAGCCTCTCGGTCAGGGGCGCGCCGCACGTGTTGGCGGGACTGGCCGCGTTCGACCTCGAATACGCCGAGCAGCCCATCGCGGCCTCGGCCGGTCGGGAGGCATTGGCACACCTGCGCTGGACGGGGGCGGTGCCCATCGCCGCCGACGAGTCGGTGCGCGACGTGGGGTCCGCCCGGGCACTGCTCGACGCCGGTGCTGTGGACGCGCTGGTCGTCAAGCCGGCGCGTGTGGGTGGACTGCGGCAGGCGGCCGCGATCGTGGAGCTGGCCACGGCGGCGGCTGTGCCGGTGACGGTGTCGACGCTGTTCGAGACCGGCGTCGGCATCGCAGGGGCGTTGCACGTTGCCGCGATCGCACCAGGCCCGCAGGCACATGGACTGGCCACGGCCGACTTGCTCGCATCCGACCTGCTGGCGACCCCGTTGGCCTGCACGGACGGGCACATGATGCTGCCGGAAGGGGCGGGCCTCGGGATCGAGCTCGACGACGCCGCCCTTGAGCGATACCGAGTCGCATGAGTCGTCATTCACCTGACCCGCTGGTCATGCGGGCCGCCAGACGCCCGGACGAGTCGGCTATCCGCGGCCATTCGGTGGGCTGGTCGGTCACCTGGTCGCGGTCGCAGCTGCTGGAAGCGGCCGACTCGCTGGCCGCCGCACTTTCGAGTGAGGGCATCGCCGCGGGCGACCGGGTGGCAACGCTGCTGGTCGATGACGTGCCCGCAGTGGTACTCATTGAGGCAGTCCGCCGGATGGGCACCGTGCTAGTGCCACTCAACCGACGCGCTGCCGCAGCGGAGCTTCGCGAGCAGCTGCGGACGGTCACCGCGACGGCCGTGGTCTACGACCAGTCACACGCCACGCTCGCGCACGCCAGCACTCCCGATACCATCCTGTGTCTAGGAGTCGAGGCTCTGATGGCCGCGCGACCGTTCGTCACCCCGTCTCGACTGCTCGACGAGGTCGACCTTGCGGCGACCGCCGCCATCGTCTTCACCTCGGGCACCACGGCACGGGCCAAGGGCGTGATCCTGACCCACGGCAACCTCGCCGCCAGCGCGCACGCATGGTCGGCGGTCCTGCGGCCACGGCCGGCCGATCGCTGGCTGGTGAGCCTGCCGCTCTTCCACGTCGCGGGGCTGGCGATCGTGACGCGAGCGATCCGCTGGGGGGCAGAGCTGGAGGTGCGACCCGATCTCGATGCCGTCGCGGTCAGTCATTCCATCGACGCGGGCGCCAGCCACCTCTCGTTGGTACCGGCGCAGCTATCTGCGCTCATGACGGCGCGGGCGGGGCAAGCGGTGCCGGATTCGTTGCGCGCCGTGCTGCTCGGGGGTGGGCCGATCCCGGCCGAGCTGCTGGCGCGCGCCCGATCCGATGGCTATCGGGTGCTGACGACCTATGGCATGACTGAGACGGCTTCGGGGGTCGCGGTGGGTGGCCTCGATGCCGGCACGCGGCGAGGACCGGGCGCCGTGCGGGCGTTGCCGGGTGTGGAGATACGCGTCGAGCCGGGCGCCACCGTCGATGGCAGTGGCGAGATCCTCATCCGCGGCGAGATCCTCATCCGCGGCGAGATGGTCTTCGCCGGCTACGTCGATGACCCCGCCGGCACGGCCGCGAAACTGCAGGACGGATGGCTGCGCAGCGGAGACGTCGGCACACTGGACGACTCGGGCCTCTTGCGCATCCTCGACCGGCGCGACGACATCATCATCTCCGGTGGCGAGAACATCGCCCCCACGGAGGTCGAAGCCGTCCTGGCGGTTCACCCGGCGGTCGCCGAAGTCGCCGTGGTAGGGATACCCGATGCGCGCTGGGGCGCGGTTCCGGCGGCTGTGGTGGTGCTGCGCCCCGGGGCGCAGGTGCTGGACGACGAGCTGGCCCTTCACTGCCGCGCGTGCCTGGCCGGTTACAAGGTGCCGGCACGCTTCGTGTACCTGGATGCATTACCGCGCAACAGCGTCGGCAAGATCCTCCGACGTGATCTCCGCGAGTTGCTTCCTGAGGCTACGACATGAGGACCATCCACTACCAGCGCGAGGGCAACGGTCCGGCGCTGCTGTTGCTCCACGCCACGCTCTCGTCCTCGCGACAACTGCGAGCCCTAGCCGGTGCGCTCGCCGAACGGTTCGCGGTCATCAGCGTCGATCGACGCGGCAGTGGCCGCAGCGCCACCGATGGACCTGCCGTGCCCATCGATGTGGCCACCCATATCCGTGACCTGCTGGCGATCCTGCGAACCGAAGGACTCGGCGCGGCAACGATGGTGGGGCACAGCTATGGCGGTTGTGTGGCGCTTGAGTTCGCCGCCCGTCATCCGGATGTCGTCGCCTCTGTCTTCGCCTACGAGCCACCGTACGGGCCGCTGGCGCCACCGGAGGTGCAGGCCCACATGGCTCAGGTGGCACGTGAGACGCTCGCCGCCAACGCCCGCGGCGACCTCGAGGGGGCGGCTCTGGCGTTCATGACCGGCGTGGCCGGGACCGATTCGGTGGCGGCCTTGAGCCCGGCTGCTCGAGTGCGCATCGGCCGTGCCGGGCAAGGAGCCGTCGCGGATGCGACCCTGTTGGGCATGAACGCCGACGGTCTGGCCGCGATCAATGCGCCCGTGCGCATCGCCAGTGGCGGTGCCAGTGACCCCCTCTACGCCATCATCGCGGAGGCGCTGCTCTCCCGCATCCGCGGCGCCAGCCACCGACGGCTCGACGGCCTCGGTCACATGGGGCCCATCCTGCAGCCGGACGTGATCGCCGCGGCCGTCATCACCTTCGCCCGAGAGTGCGGCATCGTGAGGGAGGGCAGTCGGTGATGAAGCCGGGCAATAGCGCGCCGCCACAGCGCGTGGAGGAGATGTTCGACCGTATCTCTGGCGTCTACGACGGCATGAACCTCGCCATCAGCGGCTTCCAAGAGCCGCGCTGGCGGCGCAACCTGGTGAACGCCAGCGGCGTCGGACCCGGTGGCCGCGCCATCGATATCGCCTGCGGCACGGGCAAGGTCACGACCGATCTCTATCGCGCCGCGCAACCGGGTGGGTCCGCGCTCGGCGTCGACTTCTCGGCCGGCATGATCGGGATCGCCAGAGAGCGCACCGCGACCACTGATGCCGAGCTGACGTTCCTGCAGGGGGACGCCCTGGCCCTGCCGGTCGATGACGACAGCTTCGACGCTGCCACCATCGCCTTCGGCATGCGCAACCTCGCTGACTATGGCAAGGGCTTCGCCGAGATGTCGCGTGCCGTGCGGCCGGGCGGGAAGGTGGCCTGTCTGGAGATCACCCGGCCCAGCCGTCGCCTGGGCAAGCTCATCGCCGGCTGGTTCGACCACATCGTCCCGGTCATCGGCCGCCTCGTCGGCCAGGGTGACGCCTACGCCTATCTCGTCCAGTCGACCCGCGAGTACCCCGACCCCGCTCGCATCGCCGGGATCATGCGTGAGGTCGGCTTGGTCAACGTGGACTGGCGGCCCATGTCCGGTGGCATCGTGGTGCTCCACGTGGGCACAGTCCCTGAACCCGCAACCGACGGAGCCGGGACCGCGAGGTGAGCCGGTCGGGATGCTGATTCGGGCTACCATCGGGCGGTGTCCACCACATCTACGACCAGCACCCCACCGCTTATCCATGCCCACGGGCTGACCAAGCGCTTCGGCACGTTCACCGCTGTCGATGCCATCGACTTCGATGTCGCCCCCGGCGAGGCCTTCGGTTTCCTGGGGCCAAACGGCGCCGGCAAGACCAGCACCATGCGCATGGTCGCCTGCATCTCGCCGGTGACCGAAGGCACGCTGCAGGTGCTGGGTATGGACCCCGCGTCGGACGGATCTGCCATCCGCGCCAGGCTCGGCGTGGTGCCGCAGGCCGACACGCTGGACATGGAGCTCACGGTCCGTGAGAACCTCATCATCTACGGTCGCTACTTCGACCTTTCCTACAAGGAGTGCCGGCGCCGCAGTGATGAGCTCCTCGACTTCGTGCACCTGACCGAGAAGGCCGAATCGCAGGTCGAGCCGCTGTCGGGCGGCATGAAGCGACGCCTGACGATCGCGCGGGCGCTCATCAATGAGCCCGCCGTGCTGCTGCTCGATGAGCCCACCACCGGTCTTGACCCACAGGCCCGCCACCTGGTCTGGGAGCGCCTCTACCGGCTCAAACGGCAGGGCGTCACGCTCATCCTCACCACCCACTACATGGACGAGGCCGAGCAGCTCTGTGACCGCCTGGTGGTGATGGACAAGGCAGAGATCGTGGCCGAGGGCTCACCTCGGGAGCTGATCGAGGAGCACAGTAGCCGCGAGGTGCTGGAGCTGCGCTTCGAGGATGGCGAACCGCCGGACCTGGACGGTCGCTTCCACGACATCGTCCAGCGCATCGAGCATCTGCCCGATCGGACACTCCTCTACAGCGACGACGGTGAGGTAGCCGCCGCCGCGCTGCATGCCGCCGGCATCCGTCCCCTCAGCCAATTGGTGCGGCGTTCGTCGTTGGAGGATGTCTTCCTGCGCCTGACCGGCCGGAGGCTCATCGAGTGAGGGTGCGCTCCGCGCTGCGAGGCGTGCTGCGGGTCGTGGAGCACCACATCCTGGTCTACCGGCGCACCTGGCACGGCACCGTGTTTTCGACCTTCCTCAGCCCGGTGCTCTATCTGGCCGCGCTCGGCGTGGGCTTGGGTGCCTTCGTCGACGACGCCAACCCGGCCGGCATCGAAGGCGTCTCGTACGTGATGTTCCTGGCGCCGGGCATCCTCGTAGCCACGGCCATGAACACGGCCACGGGCGAATCGACCTACCCGGTGATGGCCGGCATCCGCTGGCTGAAGACGTACGTGGCCATGATCCTGTCGCCGCTGGACGCTCGCCACGTGGCAACCGGCCAGCTGGTCTGGGTGGCCCTTCGACTGACCGTGGGCGCCATCGTGTTCCTCGCGGTCATGGTGGCCTTCGGGGCGACGGACCTGCCGCACGCGGTGGCCATGTTGCCGGTGGCGGTGCTGACTGGTCTGGCCTTTGCCGCGCCCATCCAGGCCTTCTCCGCGGCGCAGACCAACGACGCACCCTTCGCCACGCTCTTCCGTTTCGTCATCATGCCCATGTTCATCTTCAGCGGCACCTTCTTCCCCATCAGCCAGCTGCCGGAGGTGCTGCAGCTGGTGGCGGTGCTGACACCGCTGTGGCATGCCGTCTCACTGGCCCGTGGCATCGCGCTGGACATGCTCGATCCCGCTCTGGCGCTGGTCAACGTGGCCTATCTCACCACCTTCGTGGTGGTGGGCCTCCTGGCGTCCTACGTCACCTTCCAGCGACGGCTGGCGGAGTAGCGGCATGTTCATCACCACTCGCTTCTTCCCCACCCGGCCGCTGGGCAGCTCGCGTGCCCACAAGGTGCTGGAGCGTGACGTGCTGGTCTACCGGCGCAACTGGACCATCATCGTCACCGGCTTCTTCGAGCCCATCTTCTACCTGTTGGGCATCGGCTTCGGCCTGGGCACGCTGGTGGGTGACGTCGGCGACATCCCATATTCCGCGTTCGTAGCGCCGGGCCTGATGGCCACCGCGGCCATGAACGGCGCACTCTTCGAGGCCACCTTCAACCTCTTCTTCAAGCTCAAGTACGCCAAGACCTTCGACGCCATCCTCTCGACTCCGCTGGGACCGTCGGACATCGCTATCGGCGAGGTGAGCTGGGCGCTCACGCGCGGGTTGCTCTATGCCATCACCTTCCTGCTCGTCATGCTGGTGCTTGGCCTGGTGTTGTCGCCGTGGGGCATCCTGATGATCCCTGGCGCCTTGCTCATCGGCCTGGCCGCTGCGTCGGTCGGCATGGCTGCCACCACCTTCATGCGCAAATGGCAGGACTTCGACGTCGTAACCGTAGTGACCATGCCGATGTTCCTCTTCAGCGGCACGTTCTTTCCCATCTCGGTCTATCCCGACTGGCTGGAGACGTTCGTCGAGTTCACACCGCTCTACCGCGGTGTGCACATGCTGCGCAGCTTCTCTACCGGCGAGGTGGGGCCGATGGTGCTGGTCGACATCGCCTACCTCGGCATCATGGGTCTGGTCGGCGTCAGCATCACCGCTCGTCGCCTGCGAGGCCTGCTTCTCAAGTAGGTCCGAAAAGCCGTCCCGCCTCCGGACAGACCGAGGCGCCGTTCCACGATCGCTCGTGGAACGGCGCCTGCCTATCGACGGGTGGTCTGGGGCCCGCCGTCGGTCTGGGCATCCTCGGAACAAGGACGCCCTCAGGGAGGAGGCTTGTTACTCGGAAGCCGGAGTCGGCGCTGGAACCGGCAAGAAGCCGGGGCAAGAGCCCATGATGACGCGGCCATTCACGCGATAGTAGTCGACGAGATGGGTGGCGATGCCGGCGCGCCGGGGCCCCCGCTTGAGCCAGATGGCCCTGGTCTTGACGCGGTACTGGGCGGCCGGGTCGCCGTCGTAGCGCAACTTCATGCGGCTGAAGTGCGCGGCGTGATGCTCGCTGGTGCGGGTGACCTGCAGCGGGCTCCGCTTCACCCTCTGCCAGTGGTCGTCACCGAGCTTCTCCTTCAACACGAAGCCCCAGGCGACCCGTGCGCGGTCGATGCCCAGCTTGCGGTCGATGGCGGCCATCTTCGGAGGACGGACGACCACGCCGATGAACTCGGACGCGCGATCCACCACCGCTGTCGGTGCCGGCGGTGCGTACATGCAGAGCGCACCGGGTCGCTTTTCGGAGTCGCCGAAGGCATGCCGTCCGACTTGGCCGCGATGCGTGTCGTCGTCGCCGGCGGCATGTGCCAACGTCGGCCCCGCCACCACGACCACGCTCAGTGCGCTGACCGCGAGCGTGCTCATGATCCTGGACGTTCTGGATGGCACCAGGCTGCTCCCCTCAACTACGTAGTGCAGGATAAGTAGTACCTACGGAATATACGGTATGGCTACGTACGTGTCAAGTGGGCACTCGGCCGGATCCGAAGAGGCGTCGTTCCGAAGTGTGGGTGCCCCAGTCGATCCGCTTCACACCACCGAAGCTGGAGTACGCGGCCAGCGCCTCGCGCATGGCGACGATGAACGCTTCGTCGCGTCGCGGCTCGAAGTCGTCCTGCCACCAGGCACCCAGGATGCGGATGGAGCCCGTGGCCCGGTCGATGCGCGGTTCGATGCGACCGACCAGGCGGTCACCCCAGAGCAGCGGCAGCACGTAGTAGCCCCAGCGACGCTTCTGCTGTGGCACATAGACCTCCCACACGTAGTCGAAGTCGAAGAGACTGTGCAGCAATGGACGGTCCCACACCAGCGGGTCCAGCGGCGCCAGCAAGACCACGCTGGCGTCTGTGAGGGGGTGGCCGCGGTCAGCAGCCTCCTGGGCCGCCCGCAACTCCGGGACCTCGTCGCTCAGCACGTAGCGAGTGCCGCGGACGCCTTCGACCGCGACGGGCACGAGTTCACCGTCCCGCACCAGCTCTGCATGTAGCTCTGACCGCGTGACCGTTCCCGGCGGATCCGTGGCGCGTGGTCGGAGGGCCGGGCCGATGCCGTACCACAGCTCGGACTGGCCAGTCGTGCCGAGCAGACCGTGCGCACGATAACGCGACAGCAGCCGATGGCGTCGCTGCTCGCGGTCGGACCGCTCCTCGGACAGCAGCGCAGCGGGGTAGAGCCGCTCGATGAGGTCGTAGTAGCGGCGATTGCCCGCACGTCGGGCCAGCCCGAGGATGCCCGCTTCCGACAGTGCCTCCAGGGTGGCCCGCACCTCGCTGGTCGGCCCCCAGTACCAGTCCAGTGCTGGCCGGCGTTCGAAGTCGAGGCTGCAGAGAGGCCCCTCGTCGCGGATCCTTGCCAGCAGGTGTTCGACGGTCTCGACGTGTCGGGTGAAGTACGCGGCTTCGTGCTGGACCCGGAACGTATCCCAGGTATGCCGGTGCCACGGCAGCTCACTGGTGGGCAGCAGCGAAAGGCCCTTGTTGTAGGCCTCGAAGAGCTCGCGACGCTCGTAGAGCAGCTCGTTCGTCCAGGCCGGGTCGTAGTCACGCACACGGGCGTGCAGCACCAGGTCGTGGTTGCGGCCGGCCACCGCGAGCGGGTCGAACTGGATGGAGCCGAGGCGTTCGAAGACCACGCGAATGCCATCGAGCCCGGCGGCCTGGTTCCGCGCCGGGGCTAGCAGGTGACGTGTCACCAGGAATCGCCGAGCGGCGGCCGCCGAGATCGTGAGTGGCTGCATGGGCCACGCAGGATACGCGGCCTTGACAGGGGATACGCGGCCCTGAAAGGCGTGGCAGGGGTCTTGGGCGGACCTTCCCTATACTCCGGCATTGCATGGCCACGACCCGCGACTACTATGAGATCCTGGAGTTGGAGCGCGGTGCCAGTGACGAAGAGATCAAGCGCTCATTCCGAAAGCTGGCCCAGCAATGGCACCCCGACGTCAATACCGACCCCGACGCTGACGCGCGCTTCAAGGAGCTGAATGAGGCCTATCAGGTCCTAAGCGATCCTGGACGCCGCCAGCAGTACGACACGTTCGGTCGCGCCGGCGTGGGCGGCACCGGCGCGGAAGGCTACGGCCCCTTCGGCGGCTTCCAGGGCTTCGGTGACATCTTCGACGCCTTCTTCAGTGGCGCCGCCGGCGGTGGTGCCCGTCGTGCCCGTCGTCCCGCCGGAGCCGACCTACGCTACGACCTGCAGCTGACCTTCGACGAGGCCATCCACGGCACGGAGAAGGAGCTGAGCTTCAACTCGCTCGATACCTGCGAGACGTGCGGAGGGAGCGGAGCAGAAGCGGGCTCGGAGCCGATCGCCTGTCCGCGCTGTGACGGCAGCGGTGAGGTCCGCGAGGTCCGCAACACCCTGCTCGGCCAGATGGTCAACGTCACGCCCTGTGGACGCTGCCGCGGTAGTGGCCAGATCGTGGAGAAGCCCTGCCCGACCTGCCGTGGTGACGGACGCTCGGAGCACAAGCGCACGCTGCGCGTCACAGTGCCCGCTGGCATCGATGATGGCCACCAGATCCGCCTGACCGGTGAGGGTGAGGCGGCGCCACGTGGCGGGACGCCGGGCAACCTCTACGTGGTCACCCACGTCGAGGAGCATCCCGTCCTCAAGCGCGATGGCACCGAACTCTACTGCGAGTTGAAGCTCTCACTCACACAGGCGGCGTTGGGTGCCGATGTGCCCATCCTTACGCCCGATGGCGAGGAGATGCTGGAGATCAAACCGGGCACACAGCCGGGGACGGAGATCCGCCGTCGCGGCAAGGGCGTGCCCCACCTGCGCCGACCCGGCGCTCGCGGTGACCTTCACGTGCTCATCGATATCGCGGTCCCGACCCGCCTTTCCGACCGCCAGCGTGAGCTGCTCGAAGAACTGGCGGCCGAGTCGGGCGAGGTCAGCGTCGATGGTGAGACCATCCCGGCCGATGGGCCGCGCACGCGGCGCGGCAAGCGCTCGCTGGGTGATCGCCTCAAGGACGCGATCAGCTGAGCGGGCATGAGACGAAGCAGCCACCCATGATCGGAGACGAGGGTATGTCCGCGGCAGGTACCTGGCTGGAGATGAGCATCCAGGCCGACCCGGAGGCCGTCGAAGTCGTCAGTGAGATCCTGTCGCGCGATGCCGGTGGTGGTGTCTCGGTCGAGCAGCCCTTCGCCACCGAGCAGGAGGGTTTGGAGGCGGTGCCCATCGACGGTGCGCCCGTGACGATCCGCGCCTATCTGCCGGCCATCGACCGAGCTGCCGCCGAGGCCGCCATCGCTGCCGCGCGTGTTCGGCTGGGTCATCTGACCGCCTTCGACCTGCGCCCCATCGGTGAGCTACAGGTTCGCGAGGTCCACGAGGAGGATTGGGCCACCGCGTGGAAGGACTACTTCCCCGTCATGCGTCCGGGGCGCCGCATCGTCATCAAGCCCACGTGGCGCGAGTTCGAACCGGGCCCCGACGACGTCATCATCGCGCTTGATCCCGGCATGGCCTTCGGCACCGGCCTCCATCCGACCACCCGCCTCTGCCTGGTGGGCCTGGAGCGCTGGGCCGACGAGGGCATCGTGGCGGGTGCCAGCACCTTCGACGTCGGCTCCGGATCAGGCATCCTCGCGGTCGGTGCCGCGTTGCTGGGAGCGTGCCCCGTTCGCGCCGTGGACACCGATCCGATCGCGGTCGAGTCGACCCTGCAGAACGCCCAACGAAACGCGGTCGTCATCGACGCCAGACAGGGCAGCTTGCCCATCGATGGGGGCCCGTTCGACCTCGTGTTCGCCAACCTCGTGGCCAGCATCCTCGTCCAGCTGGCCCCGCAGCTGGCTGCGACCGTGCGGCCGGGCGACGGCACGCCCCGCAGCGGGGGTCGTCTGCTGGCGTCGGGCATCTTCATCGAACGTGAGCCGGAGGTGCGCCGCGCTCTCGCCGCCGCGGGCCTTCGCGTCGTACGCCGCGACCAGGAGACCGATTGGGTCGCGCTCGACCTGGAGCGCCCTAGCGCATGATCCCGGGGGAGTTCTTTCCAGTCCTGTTGACCTCACACGTCATCCTGGCCATCTCGCTCTTCGTGCCGGCCTTCCTGCTGCCGTTCACCCTGCGCACACGCGGCACCGATGGCGATCCAGTGATCGGCGCCCGATCCGGCCGCTTTGTCCGCGGGCTGGTGTGGCTGGAGGCCCATGGGACGATCGTCATCGGCATCGGCGTGGCCATCACCGGCATCGGCATGCTACTGGTGCTCGGCGCGGCCTTCCTGCAGCAACCCTGGCTGCTGCTGGCGCTGTCGATCTACGCCACCATCCTGGTCGTCTCGTTCTTCGTGCAGCGGCCCGGCGTGCGCCGATTGCTGGGACTGCGCGAAGCCGCCACAGCCGAGGAGAAGGAGCGCTGGCGCGTGCGTGCGAGGCGGCAGCGCTACACCAGCTACGTCATGGCCGGCGCCATCGGCCTCATCGGTTGGCTCATGATGAGCAAGCCCACATTCTGAAGCGGCCGAAGGGAGTTGTCAGCGTGACCGACGAGACTTGTCTGTTCTGCAAGATCATCGCGGGCGAGATCCCGTCTGACATCGTCTATGAGGACGACTCGATCGTCGCCTTCAATGACATCAACCCCGTCGCGCCGGTGCACCAGCTGATCATCCCGCGCCGCCATGTGGAGTCGGCGGCCGAGCTCGGCCATGCGGATGCCGACCTCCTGGGACAGCTGTTCACGGTGGCCGCGTCACTGGCCGCGAAGGCCGGCCTGACTGAGAAGGGCTACCGCCTGGTCACCAATGTCGGTACTGACGGTGGCCAGTCGGTGCCGCACCTGCACTTCCACCTCATCGGTGGGCGTCGCATGGCCTGGCCACCAGGTTGAAGCGATTCGGGCGGCCGCTGCTTCTCACGTTGGCGGCCCTATTCGTGGTGGGCGCCTGCGCCAGCGTTGATCGGCCCACGGTGCAAGCCGATAGGGTGCCGATGGCGACGCCGCTGCACTCGTTCGACGCGTCTCTGGCGGCGACCATCAGTGCGCTGGAGACAGCCACCTCGTCGGTCGGCGTGCGCCTCGACACGGCCGTCGGCGCGTACCGGCCGTCCGAGCCGGCCTCGCTGTTACAGATGCCCCGGGTCGTGCTGCGGGCAGATCTGGCCGACACCGATGATGGCTTCGTGGTGGTCTATCAGGCGGACAGCCCGGGGCTGGCGCTGGACCGAGCCCGGGAGCTTGCCGACTACCTCGGTTCGGGCTTCGGCCAGACCAACTTCACTGCCGACACACAGTTTTCGGTGGGCGTGCTCGACGACACGGTCGTCTTCACCACGTGGTCGAATGGTCGCTCTGATGATCCGGAAGCGAGTGAGGCAGTGTTCGACGCCATCGGGACGGTGGGCGAGCCGGTCGAAGTCAACAAGTAGGCCTGTCAGGCGGCGGCAGGATCCAGGCGACCGCGCCGGCGCCACGTCTCAGGCGGCCGTGTGGGCACCGGGGGTCAAGCGGCTGCGTCGTCGTCTTCGCTCTCGCGAACCCGAAGCGCCGTCTCATCGCCGGCCCAGGCCCGGACCTCGTTGCGTCGGATCTTGAGCGTGTGCGTGCGCGGGAAGTCGCGCTCCGGCCAGAGCCGCCACGCCGCGATGCGCTGGTGCATCGAGAGGTCCGCATTGGCCGCCTTCACCATGGCCTCGATATCCGCCCGCAGGGCGTCATCGACCGTGCGGTCATTGGCCGCCTCCTGGTCGGACCTGAGGATGGGCACCGAACCCGGCGGCAGGACCACCGCTTCGATGCGACCCGGCTTCGTCTCGACGACCACCGCCTGACTCAGGCCGTGGTCGGCCAGTGCCGCCTCGATATCCTCGGGGAAGACGTTGAGGCCGTTGGGCAGCACGATGACATTGCGCAGTCGGCCGGACAGCTTGAGGTCGCCGTGCTCGGTGAAATGGCCTGTGTCACCGGTGCGGTACCAGCCATCAGCGGTGCGCGAGGTGCGGGTGCTCTCCTCGTCCCGCCAGTAGCCGGCGGAGACCGTGGCTCCCTTCACGAGGATCTCGCCCGAGACCGGGTCGATTCGCACGTCGGTGCCCTTGTGCACCCGGCCGACCAGCCCCCGCGGGTGATACCACTCGTCGTTGGCCGTGGCGAAGCCGCATTCGGTCGAGCCGTAGCCCTGCATGACCACGATGCCGATGTCCTCCCAGGCCTCCTGCAGCTCAGGTGGCAGGTAGGCACCGGCGCTCACGACCAACTCCAGGGCGCCGCCCAGTTGGTGATGCAGTGAGCGGAACAGCAGCCGGCGCAGGCGGTAGGGGAGGTGCCGCGCGACCCGGCGGGCACGCTCGACCAGCTGATCGCGGCCCTGGGCCTTGATCTCGCGCATGATGCCGCTCCAGAAGAGTTCCAGCACTTGTGGCGTCATCACCATGGCCGTGGCCGGCAGTTCGCGCATGGCCTCGAAGATGACGCGCGGGTTGCGCGATCGGACGTAGACCACCTCAGCGCCCATCATCGTGCCGAAGAAGAGCGTGGAGACCTGCTCCAGAAGATGCGACAGCGGCAGGATGGAAACGGCGCGGATGTGGCGCCCGTCGAGCAGGTTGCTGAACATACCCATCGACTCGAGGAAGTTGCCGTGTGTCAGTAGGACCCCCTTGGGCACGGCCGTGGTTCCCGAGGTGAAGTGCACCTCAAAGAGCGTGTCGCGGTCCGGCTGCGTCCACGCTCGCACTTGCGCCTCCCAGTCGTCGGGCCAGTCGTCACCGGGATCGGCGGTCAGGTCTTCCAGCTTCAGGATGTCCAGGTGATCCAGGCCGACCTCGGCCGGGTCGGGTGCGTCGTAGCCGTCGTCCACCGCCAGCCAGCGGGTGTCCGCGATCGAGGCGATGCGCTCGACCACGTCGGGCTTCATACGCAGATCGACCGGCACGGTCACGAGGCCGGCTCGCATCGCCCCCCAGTACACCGCCGGCAAGTGTGGCGTACTGGGTGACCACGTCAGTAGCCGGTCACCTTCGCCAAGGCCTGCGGCACGCAGCCGCCAGGCTGCATGCAACGACCGCCGCTGCATCTCCCGCGCCGACCACGTCATGACCATCCCGGAATCCAGTCGCAAGCCGTACATGTGCCGGTCGGCCGGCCAGCGCGCCGCGGCATCGTCGAGGATCTCGACGAGCGAGCCAAAGTCGGACGCGTGAGGGAAAGCCGTCATGGCCGGCAAGTGTAGTCGGCGTGGTTGCGGCGCCACGTACCTCAACTGGACGCGCCGGATTTGTGTGCCAGTCATGTAACTGACGTCTAAAGAGGCTTCGCCTCGGACCGCCGAGACCCGGTGTGGGACGATGGCTGGGCCGGGCTCACGAGGGCGGGGACGGAAAAGGCATCTCACCGTGTGAGGAGGTCGTGCGATGGGTAGCGTGGTCGACATCAACGAACTGCTCGAGGGGCATAGCGCATTGGACCTCGAGTGTCTCGATCGGCTCTACCTCAATGCGTATGTGCCCAACCTCCAGGTCGGCGGGCAGGTGGCGCGCTTCCTCACCGAGCACCTCGGCAATCCCATCGCCTCGCCGGCCCT
>JBBSAV010000029.1:0-30285 GCA_038251965.1 Candidatus Limnocylindrales bacterium | reverse complement strand
TCTAGACCGGTTTCGGGCTCAGTCGCTGGCGGACCACATCGGCCAAGGCTGCTCCAAGCTTGGCGCAGGCGGCGCCGTCAAGATGCACCCCGTCATCGGGGTGCACGCGCGCGACGGAGCCGGCATCGAAGAAGCCGGCGCCAGCGGAGTCAGCCACGAGGCGGTACATGCCCGCCAGTCGCTCGGACTCGGCTCTGGACTCACCGAAGCCCCACATCTCGCTGCGCGCGGTGACCTCGCCCAGCGGCACCGGTGACACCAGTAGCACTTCGGGCGGCATGCCATCAGGGCCGGCAAGGGAGGCACGTGCGGCATCGACCAGCACACTGGCACCGCCGGCTATCTCGGGTGCCGTCAACCCGTAGATGCGCTTGGTGTCATTGGTGCCGAGCATGATGATCACCAGGTCCACGGGTGCGTGCGACAGCAGGCAGGGGAGCAGGTAGGTGAGCCCATTCCGCCCCGGAGCGAGCGGCGAATCCCAGACCGTGGTGCGGCCGTTGAGCCCTTCCTCGATGATCTCGTAGTCGTCGCCGAGTGCCGCCGCCATGACGCGCGGCCAGCGGACAGCGCGTGGCAAGCGGCTCACCCCGCACGGGTCTGCGCCGTGGGTGTTGCTGTCACCGAAACAAACGATGGTGCGAGTCAAAGCCCCTACCTCCTTGAAGCGACCGGTGCGGAGAAGTGATCGATGTGGAACGCTGACGTCGTAGTCGCTGCCGCCGTCAAGGGCGAGGTCGGACGCGGTCTCGCCGACCAAGCTGGCGAACTTGAAACCGTGGCCGCTGCTCCGCGGCCGTGGCACTGCCCATGCCGCCGATTCCGGCGACGATGATGTCGTACTCCATCAGGCTCTCCGGCCCCCTCGGACCAGCGAGGCCGGGCGTTTGGGCCCGGCCTCGGTGTGTGTTGGAACGGGGCCTGGGCCCCCTTTGGTCGTCAGACCGAGGTGGCCGGCGGTGTCGGCGATGGCGGTGGCGATGGCGGTGGGCCTGCGGTGTCGCTGTCGCCGGTCGCCTGCGGATTGGTGGCGTACAGCGCCATATCGGCGGATGCGAACTGGTCGCGGATGTCCTGGCGGCTCGTGTACCACAGCAGCAACGCCGGGATGGCCGCTGCCGCAAGGCCGTAGGCGATGCTTCCGGTGGCCATCAGCACGAACATGGCGTCCACCAGCCCGAAGACGGCCATGATCATGGTGAAGATGAGCGCCCAAGGCCGCATCGACCAGAGCGCCCAACCCACACCCAGATAGATGAGTCCGACCACGAGCGTCACCAGCCCGACCCACAAGACGCCACTGCCGTCCCAGGCCTCGTTGCCGAAGATGGCGACGCCCAGGAGCTGAAGGCCGACGAGCAGTCGGATGAACGCGATGGCGATGGCGAGCGCCCCCAGGAGCAGCACGCCGAATGGACGACCTTGCATCAGTCGATACCTCCCTGTGGTGGAACCGTTGATTTTGCGCGACTCATGATGGGCACGACGCTGAGCTGCACGTTGCCACTAGCGTATCGCAGGCCCATGCGGCCAGCCGGGGCACTTGGTCGGATCGTAGGTCCTCAGATCCGCTCGATGCGGCGAACCCTCAGGCGCGGACCGAAGCGAGGGGCGGCCAGGCCGGAGCACTCGAGGATGCGCACCACTCGTGCGCGTTGCCCGTGATACGGCTCCAGCAGTTCAAGCATGCGCGCATCGTCACCTCGTGGCTCACCGGCCAGCGCCCAGCACACCATGTGAGGTACGTGGAAATCACCGATGCTGACCGCATCGGGATCACCCAGCGCGGTGCGTGCCACCTCGGCCGCCGTCCACACACCGATACCGGGCAGCGATCGCAGGTGCGCATTTCCAGCCGAGGGTGGCATCGTCACGGCCCGCTCCAGCCAGGCGGCGCGCTCGGCGGCATGGATGAGGGTGATGGCGCGTCGTTGCTCGAGCCCCACTTCATGTAGCTCGAAGTAGGGCAACGCGGAGATGACGTCTGGCGACGGTGGGAGACGGAGCCCGCCGGGACCCGGCGCCGCTTCGCCGTAGCGCGCGATGAGGCCGAAGTACGCTCGGTGCGCCTGGACCGCGGTGACCTTCTGACCGCAGATGGCCGGCACCAGCGAGGGCCATACCGCATCCGTGCGGGGGAAGCGCAGCCCCACCAGCCGCGCGGCAAGATCGCGCAGCCTGCCCGGTGGGAGCACCAGCGCATCGGGCTCATCGTCGCGACCCAGCAGTCGCGGCAGGGCGTCTGCAGCCGCGCGAGACCCTGGACCCCAGGCCATCACCCGCCAGCCATCCCGCATGGACGACAGGCGCACCGTCGCCGGTCCGCTCACCTCGCGGGTCGAACGCCAGACGACGCCCGCTTCGAAGCGGACGGTGGGATCACGCGGTCCGTGACGCAGCTCGCCCAACGTCGACGCCGGATCAACGCTGAAATCGAGCCGCAGCGGCTCATCGATATCGGGCCTCTCATCGACATGGGGCGCTGACTGGTCCGTCATGACGCCCGAAGGTCCCTCATGCGGTCGGGGGCGTCAGCGGGGCGACCTCGGCGACGAAGACCAGGTTCTGGCCCAGGGACCACAGCGCCAGCACGGTCATCGCGATCATCAGCGTCGCCAGCGGCCACTGGCTCACATCCTCTCCCTCGCTGCGTGAGCGCCGCACCGCCGAGTGGCCCAGCCAGGCACCCACGACGTGGCCGATGACGACGGCACTCACCTGCAGCGTCCACACCAATGAGCTGGGGAGGAGGTCCCCGCGCGGCTCGAACTGGACGCTACCGAAGAGGTCCCAGCCCTGTTGGAACGGGTCGGAGAAGGCCACCACGATGCGCTGCCCCTCAGTCAGCAGATAGGTCAGGTAGTGCGCGGTGAGGTAGCCCACCGAGACAGGTACCAGGCCGGCGCCCATGGCGGTCAGGCCCACCCGGCGCGCCACCAGCAGCACCAGGCCCGCGAGCCCACCCAGGAAGGCCAGGAGCATCACGGTCTCGATGACCACGTGCACGTCCCCCACGATGTCGTGGAAGACCTGCGTCTGCGAGATGCCATCCCAGATGACCGACCCGGTGGCCACCGCGACCACGGACAGCAGCGAGGCTGACCAGGCTTCGCGAGCCAGGGCGCTGCCGAAGCCGCGCCGCTGCACCCTGCCCAGCTCCCGGGCCCCTGCCAAGCCATAGGGCGCCAGCCGCCCCAGGAGACCGAACCAGACGCTGAAGACCTCTCGCGAACCGCGCCACCGTTCCTTGCCGTACCAGGCCATGCCACCCAGCGTCAGCAGCGTGTAGCCGATCATGACCAGTCCTAGCTCCCGGCCACCCCCGACGCGGCCCACCAGCTCCAGCCAAACGAAGAAGACCAGCAGCACGACCGCCGGCCAGGCGCCGGTATGGCGATGCCATGGTGCCCGCCCCGGAAGGCGCTGATGGACGAGTCTGAAGCAGGCCGCCAGGATGTCATGCAGGGTGCTGAATGGATCGAGCCACGCCCAGACTGGTCCCAGCAGCGCGCTGACGAGTGCCAGACCGACCCAGCCGAAGACCCACAACAACAGCGAAGCTACCTCCGCGTCGCTGCGTCCGCCGGCGATGGTCTGCAGCACGACCCACGCCCAGGCCATCAGGCCGAGCAGGCGCAGCGACCAGCGCAGCGGGCGCCACAAGGTGCGGATCCGACCAGGTTCAGGTTCCGGCAACGGCCGGTCGTCGCTGATGGCCGCGAAAGCGAACGACAGCGCCACGATGGCCGCGGCGCCCAGCAGGTACGCAGCGAAGGGCAACGGCGCGTCGACATCGCCATGCAATGCGTGCGCGCTCGCGGGTGTGATCCGGGGCGCGCCCAACAGCAGCCACAGGATCGACAGGGCGATGGCGCGGAGCGCCTGGTTCCTCCTCATCAGTGCCACCGAGCGTAGCAGCGGACGCGCGCTTCGCGGCCGAGCGTCACAGCGGATGCGCGCGGCTACACTGCGTGCATGCCCAAGTACAGAAAGGTCGACTCGGCGCTCATGGATGATTCGCCCAAAGCCAAGCCACGCGGGCGCCCGGTGAGCCCCGAGCAGCAGGCCCTGATCAATCGCATCAAGAAGATCACCGATGAGTCGGTTGTGTACGAGGCGGTCCTGCAAGCGGATGACAAGCCTGCCACCGTCCGAGCCCAGATCCTTCGGGCTGCCAAGCTGGCGGGGGTGGAACTCGCCGTCAAGAAGTCGCCTGATGGCTTCTACCTTGGTCTCATGACACCGGCGCGCCGCTCGCGGCGAGGCCGACCGCGCAAGGACGCGGCGACCGAGTAGCGCTGGCCACCGAGCGCGGCGCCCCGGTCATCCAGGTCTTCGGCCGCAACGATTCCCAGGCCACCCGGCGCGCACAGCGTTTCTTCCTGGAGCGTCGCATGCCCATCAGCTTCGTCGACCTGCGGAAGCGCAAGCCGGCGCCCGGCGAGCTGAAGCGCTTCGCCGGCGCGTTCGGCGCACGCGCCCTGCTCGACGAGGACAGCAAGGCCTACAAGAAGGCCAACCTGGGGTATCTGTCGATGGGCGACACTGAGATCCTGGAGCGGATCGCGAGCGACCCGGGACTGCTGCGGCTGCCGCTCGTGCGCTATGGCAGCGAGGTCACCATCGGTATCGACGAGGAGACCTGGAAACGCTGGCAGCAGGGCGACTGAACCGCCTTGCTGATCCGTCTCGCGGGCCAGCGCCGCCCAGACCGCGTCTCATCACCCGCGTCCAGACCGCGCCGCCCAGACCGCGTCTCGCGGACCACTCCTCAGTAGGGGTAGATGGCGCTCCACGGGATGCTGACCTTGATGTTCGGACCCTGGAGCATGCGATCGTAGCGGGCCTTCAGGGTGCGCATGCGCGAGTTCTTCTCGGTGCGATAGGAATAGAGCACCAGGTCGGTGCGCCCGTCGTAGTCGATGTCGGCAGCACCCAGGCGCGTCCGCTGCACCGGAACGGGGTCCGACTTCGGCGCGACCCAGAGGCTGACACGCTTGAAGCCGCCACCTTGCAGGCCTTGCAGGCGTTCGATCCTGGCGCGGCCGCCGCCGATGAGCATGATGACGTCCTCGCGTCCATCGCGGTTGGCGTCACCCAGGGCCATCTTGACCTTGCTCGCCTTCAGCCCACGCGATTCGAAGCGGGTCTTGATGGCCCCCATCCGTGGCGAGGCACTCGGAAGCGGGCTCCGCGTGATCGCGGTGCGCACCTGCACACCGCCGCCGGCGATGTTCTGGCGGATGACCAGGTCGGCCCGGCCATCCCCGCTCACATCGCCCGCCCAGGCCGCGGTGATCTTGCGGGGGTCCTGCCCACCGGACCACCAACTCCGGGGATCGTCGAACTTGGCCTGCTGGTCGGCCTGCTTGCGCCGCAGGATGACGAGTCGGGATGTTCCAGGGCTATCGCCCCGGCCAAGGATCCCCACATCGATCAGCTCGTTAGCGTAGAAGTCACCCGTGAGCAAGCGCGCCGACGCGATCGGCACCACGGTGTTCCCCTCCCACCAGTCCTCCGCGGGACCGTAGTTAACGCCGTCGCTGAGCGCCACCCTGAGCTTGCCGCTACGGGTGCCGGTCTCCTTCAGCCACACCAGGTCGTCGCGACCATCGCCATCCATGTCGGCCGCGCGAAAGTCCACCAGGCTGTCATTCGAGACGTTGAGCCCAGCGTTGGAACCCGGTTCGGGGGATGACCGTCCGGGCGTCCAGATGCGCGTCTTGAACGCCCCGCCGTCCTTCTTCATGACGCTGGCATCACCGTGCCTGCTGCCGACGATGTCGTGGCGGCCCGGCGTCACGATCTCCAGGCCGGGCTTCAGGTACTTGCGCAGGATCTCGCGGTACTTGAGGCCATCCTTGCCACATCGCCTGGTGCTGTTGTGGAAGAGCTTGTAGCCGGTGGCGTCCTCGCCGCAGGCGACGGGCCGACCATCGACCTGGCTGGCGCCGTCGCGGTAGCCGGTGAGGAAGAATCGGCTGTTCTGGGTGCTCGTCTTGAACTTGCGGACCGACACGTCCCAGGTAGCGTCGAGCGCCGCGAAGATCTTGGGTCCGGGTCCATTGGGCTGTCCGATGCCGCGCGTCTCAGGCTTGTAGTACTGGTCGATGGTGGAGTCCACGACGTCGTAGCAGACCTTCTCGCCGTCGATGCGTTTGGTCTGTCCGCGGGGATAGATGATGTAGTACCAGGCGAACTGCTTGGTCGCGATGGCCCCGGCCTTGAGCGTTTCGAGGGGGTAGTGCTCCGGCCACTCCGCCGCCATCACCGTGGCCACGTAGTCGTGGAAGTCCACCTCCACCACGGTGTCGACGAGATCCTCGGGCGCATCGGTCGCTTCGGTGCGCAGGACGCGGATGCTGCTCGGTGGCATGAGCGAGCTGCTCCACGGCGTGCACTGCCTGGACGTGGCCGAGAAGACCGGGGCAGCGTCCGGCTCCGCTGGCACGAAACTCGCGCTGGCGGGCGTGGCGGACGGAGACACGACGAGCAGGCTCGCCATCACGGCGACGAGCCCGAACGCCGACTGGGGACGGCGCATCAGGAGGGCACGGTAGCGCACGAACGCCGAATAGACACCCCTCAGTGGTGCCTCTACGCACCATGACCTTCGCCGTCAACGGCTTTCCGCTACGCGTCAACGGCTTTCCGCTAGGCTCGCCCGATGCATCTCGCCATCGTTGGAGCCGGCTATGTCGGCCTTGTGACCGCCGCCTGTCTGGCGCATGTCGGCCACGACATCATCTGTCTGGACGTCGATGCCGGTCGCATCGCACGTCTGCGCGCGGGGGACCTGCCTGTGCACGAGCCCGGTCTTGATGCGCTCGTGTCGGAAGGCCTGTCCAACGGCCGGCTGCGCTTCGCCGAGGACTTCGACGCGATCGCGGGTTCCGAGTTAGTCATCGTGTGCGTAGGCACGCTTGATGCCGAGGAGGAATGGAGCGGCGACATCGTCCGCGCGGCAGTTCGACAGATCGCGACCGACGTGTCATTGCCGCGCAACATCGCCATCCGCTCCACGTTGCTGCCGGGCACGGCCGTGGGCATCGCCGCCGAGCTGCGCAGCATCGATCCTGCCGTGCGTCTGGCCCACAACCCCGAGTTCACCCGCGAGGCCGTGGCGGTGGCGGACTTCCTGGCCCCCGATCGCGTGGTCATCGGTGTGGACGGCCATGACGATGGTGCGGCAGGCTCTGCCCTGGCCGCCGCGCTGCGCGAAGTATATGCGCCACTCGAGGCGGCGGTGGTCGTCACCGACCTGACCAGCGCCGAGACCATCAAGGTGGCCTCCAACGTCTTCCTGGCCGCCAAGATCACCTTCGCCAACGAGATCGCCCGCCTCACGGCTGCGACCGGTGCCGATGCTGCCGCGGTGGTCGACGGGATGGGGCTGGACAAGCGCATCGTGCGCAGCTTCCTCTCGCCGGGCCCCGGCTTCGGCGGCTCCTGCTTCCCCTCGCAGGCACGGGCGTTGCCCCGCGTGGCCGCGAGCTATGGCGTGCGCACACCGCTGCTGGACGCCATCTGGACCTCCAACGTCAGCCAGGCCGATTGGTTGCTCGACGGACTGGAGCGCGCCGCCGGCCGTCCCATCGCAGGCATGCGCGTCGCCTTGCTGGGCCTCACGTTCAAGGCCGGTACCGACGATCTGCGTGAATCGCCGGCGATCCGCCTGGGTGGCGCGCTGCTGGAACGCGGCGCCAGCGTGGCCGCTTTCGATCCCGTCGCGCTCGAGACCGGGGTGGCGCTGCTCACCAAGGTTGGCCCGGACGTGCCGGTGGAGGCGGCAGCGTCCGTTGCGGATGCCTGTGCCGGCGCCGACGCCATCGTCGTGGCGACCGAATGGCCGCAGTTCGGGACGCTGGACTGGGCCACCATCGGTCCCACCATGGCGGGCGACGTGGTGATCGATGGGCGTCGCATCGTGGATGCCGCCGCTGCTGCGTTGGCCGGGCTGCGGGTGGTGGCGCTGGGCGTGGAGGTCAGCGGCGCCGCATTGCGCCAGGACTGACCGGAGGGCGGGCACGCGGGGCTGGCACGTTCGGGCGGTTCGGCGCCCTACCCACCCGGCGGGTCATCCGACCGAGCGGCACCCGCCGGACCGTCGCTTCACCCACCGGGCGGGTCAGATGGCGCTGGACCGGGCGGATCAGGCTCGGTGCTCCGACGCTTCACCCATGGGACGGGTCACGCTCACCACGCTCACGGTCGCCGGCCCCGAGGCGAGCACGCCACGCTAGCACCAGCCACGCGATGAGCAGCCCGATGGTCGCGCCGATCGTGTCCACCACGACATCGTCGATACGGCCGTTGCGGTCAGGT
The DNA here is from genome assembly GCA_038251965.1 of Candidatus Limnocylindrales bacterium. Lineage (GTDB taxonomy): Bacteria > Chloroflexota > Limnocylindria > Limnocylindrales > CSP1-4 > JAFMJV01. Next base: position 21,960 of record JBBSAV010000029.1, on the reverse strand, counting down.
ACGAACGATTGGTGCAGCTCATCGCTGGCGCCATAGAGCACCGTCAGCGCGAAGGCGATGACCACGTCCCGCAGGCGTGGCCGTCCCCCACGCGCCAGCGCGAACAGCAGGCACGCCGCCAGCGTCGCGAAGGCGAACATGTGCGCGGAAGCACGGATCGGTCGTTCGATCACGGGGTCCTCGCTGACGCGCAATCCACTCTGCGACGAGAGCGCGAAGATCAACGCCATCACGGCCAGTGCCGGCAACCAGTAGATCCAGCCGCGCCGACGCGTCGACTTGACCCTCATGCGGGCAGCGCGCTCATGCGGGCAGCGCGATCTCGATCACCTCGCCGCGGATCCGCAGCGGGTAGTAGCGGAGCCTGCGCACGCGGGTCAGCGCCCGCGCCTCAGCCTTGGAGCCTACGGGTGGCGGCTTCGCTTCCGAACCCTCCGGCGTCCACGTTGGCCGGTAACGACCGTCTGCGGTCAGGCCGCCGGTGGTCGGGAAGACGACGACCTCGCCATCGCGCAGGTCAAAGGCGCCACTGTGCAACGGGCAGTGCAGCACACAGCCCTCCAGCCGGCCGGCGGAGAACGGTGCCGACATGTGCGGGCAGCGGTCATCGACGGCGGCGATGCCGGTATCGCTGTGGACGAGCAACACATCGAGGTCGCCGCGCGTGATGCGAAGCATCGACCCGAGGGGCAGGTCGGCCAGCGACGCGACGGCCTCGAATGGTGCCCCATCGGTGCCAGGAGCTTGCAATGCCGGGGGAAAGGCGAGGGGGTGCGGCGACGTCATGGCGGCATCGTAGCGTCAGACTGCGGCATCATTGGAACTCAGCCCCCACAGGAGATCGACCCCGATGCGCTACGCACTCATGACCGAGCCCCAGCAGGGCTACAGCTATGCGGACATCCTCGATGCCGCCAACGCCGCCAAGTCCGCCGGCTTCGAGACGTACTTCCGCTCCGACCACTACTCCAGCTTCCCCGGCGAGAGTGGCCAGCCTGCAACCGACGCCTGGACCACGCTGGCCGGTCTGGCGCGTGACACCAGCCAGATCGGACTAGGCTCGATGGTCTCACCGGTAACGTTCCGCATCCCCGGCTCCTTCGCCAAGGTCGTGGCCACGGTCGACGAGATGGCCGGTCCCGGACGCGTGGAGATGGGTGTCGGTGCCGGCTGGAACGATGACGAGCATGCCGCGCTCGGCGTTCCCTACCCAGACACCGTCGAACGCGTCGACCGGCTGGAAGAGGAGCTGGCCATCCTGCGCGGGCTGTGGGACGAGCCTGACGGTTGGGGCTTCAAGGGCCAGCACTACCAGGTCGAGAACGCCATCTTCCGACCGCGCGGCAAGCGGCCCAACCTCATCGTGGGTGGTGTCGGTCGCCCGCGCTCCTGTCGATTGGGCGCCCAGTACGCCGACGAGTACAACATCAGCTCGTCGAACCCGGACGAGGTGCGCGAAGTCATGTTCAGGCTCGATGTCGCCTGCGAGAAGCTGGGCCGCGATCCGGGTACCCTGACCCGCTCGGTCATGGCCGGCGTTCTGGTGGGACGAGACGAGGCTGAAGTATTACGTCGCACACAGGCCCAGATCGCCGTCTTCGGCGACGACGCCGATGGCGCCACCGAGTGGCTCGACGCCCGCCGCGACCGCTGGATCCTGGGCACGCCGGATAACGCCAGGGCGCGCATCGCCGAGTACGCCGATACCGGCGTGGATCGGCTGCTCTTCCAGGACTTCCTGCCCCGCGACCTCGATCACATCGCCGTCATGGGTGAGTTGATCCGCTGACGCGCCCGCATGAACCTCAGCGCACGCGACCGAACCGCTGCGGGGGCCAGTAGCGGAACCAGGGTCGACCCTCGACGGCACTGGCCTCGACCGGGCCGAAGGATCGAGAATCGGTCGACACATCGGGTGCGTCGCCGACGACGACGAGCTCGTCCAAGTGGACTTCGGCAACGCGCTTGACCAGCAAGCGTGAAGGCACGCGTGGGTCGGGCACGAGCACGAGCTCGCCCGGCACCGGCACCCTGTCGGCGTAGGCATCGGGGTCGGCCAGCAGCCAGTCTCCCGGCAGCAGCGTCGGGTCCATGCTGTGTCCCTCGACCGCCACTCGACCACGCCACGAACGCAGCAGCCAGCCGATCATCGGCGCATCGGACGAGTCACCCGAATCAGAACGACCCGCCGGGAAGTCGCGAGCGGGTCGTCGTCATGCTCGAGGGGACGCTACCGGGCCATTCGGGTCTTCTCGGGACCCCCAGTGCCCTTCCACATGTCGGCCACCTGGTCGACGAGGTCGAGCAGCTTCTTGGCCGTGTCGAGGTCAGTGTTGTGCTTGACCTCAGAGGCCTGCTTGGCGGCCTTCCAGCAGACGTCGTGGAGGTCGGGATACTTCTCGAGGTGCTCGGGCTTGAAGTAGTCGTGCCACAGCACGTCGAGATGGTGCTTCACCAGCTCCGCACGCTGCTCCTTGATGACGATGCAACGAGTCCGGAAGACGTCGTCGTCGGACGCTTGGTACTTCTCCATGATCCGATAGCACGACTCTGCCTCGATGCGAGCCTGCTCGGGATCGTAGACGCCACAGGGGATGTCGCAGTGCGCGTGGGCGTTTCGCTTGGGGGCGACGAATCGCAGCAGATCCATAGGGTTCTCCTTCTCGCGTCGAACGGGCACGACCGAGTCGACCGACCCGGCACCCTGACTTCGTACCTTGATTCTGCCACTCCCGGGGTGACGCCGGCGTGACGTCCTACACGACGGTGTGAAATCCGTGTTTCAACCGCTTGACAGCCATCGTCGCCGCGTCTATGGTCGACAAAGTCTATAGGACTCATCGACAATATCGAGTAAGTAGGGAATAGCACAGGGGGGACATCATGACGGTGGTATTGGCCGAAGCCTCGGCATCGGTCGGACGATCGACTATGGCGGGCCGTCTCGCGGTCGCTGCCCTGGCGCTCGTGCTGGGGTCGGTCGCCGCCGTCTCGGCCCCCGCGTCCGTCGCGGCAGCAGGGAATTCCTCGGGCGTGGTGACGCTGGCCGCCTACACCACGCCACGCGAGGCCTACGACGAGATCATCCCCATGTTCCAGGCTACCGAGGCTGGTGCCGGGGTCGAGTTCGAGACGTCCTACTCAGGGTCGGGCGACCAGAGCCGGGCCGTCGAGGCGGGGCTGCCGGCCGACGTGGTGGCGCTCGCGTTGTGGCCGGACATCGACCGACTGGTGGCTCCGGGCATCGTCGCTCCCGACTGGTGGCAGAACGAGTACGGCGGCATCGTCCACGACAGCATCGTGGTCTTCGCGGTGCGGCCCGGCAATCCCAAGGACATCAGCGGCTGGGATGATCTCATCCGCGACGATGTCGACGTCATCACACCCAACCCGTTCTCCTCCGGTGGGGCCCAGTGGAACCTGTTGGCGGCATACCAGGCGCAGATCGTGGCGGGTCGCACAGAGGAGGAGGCGTCGGAGTACCTCAAGGCGCTGATCGCCAACACCTCGGTCATGGACCGAGGGGCGCGCGAAGCGCTGACCACATTCGCCGCCGGCCAGGGTGACGTTCTGATCGCCTACGAGAATGAGGCCATCTTTGCCCAGGGGGCCGGGCAGCCGCTCGAATACGTCGTCCCCGATGCCACCATCCTGATCGAAAACCCGGTGGCCGTGACGCTCACCGGTGATGCAACTGATGCGGCGCGCGCGTTCGTCGACTTCCTGTACACGCCCGAGGCCCAGGAGGTCTTCGGTCGCAAGGGCTACCGGCCCGTCCTGCCGCAGGTGCTGGCCGAGTTCGACTACGTGCAACCGGCGAACCTCTTCACCATCGCTGATCTTGGCGGCTGGGCGGAGGCTCGGCCACGCTTCTTCGATCCCGAGACCGGCATCGTGGCGCAGATCTTCGCCCAGATCGGCCGAGCGGCGGCGTGACCGCCAGCGCGGGAGTGCCTGCGACATCCCGACTGCCCGCCTCGGCGAGATTCGATGGGCAGGGCCTCATGGGCCCCGGGATCACGGCCTCCTACCTCAGCCTGCTGGTGCTCATCCCCATCGCCGCCATCCTGTGGCGCTCGGTATCGGATGGCCCCGACGACTTCGTAGCGGCCGTGACCTCACCGCAGGCCATCGCCGCACTGCAGCTCACGCTGACACTGGCGCTGGTGGTGATGGCCATCAACCTGGTGATGGGCACGCTCATCGCCTGGGTCCTGGTGCGTGACGACTTCGCCGGCAAGGCCTTCATCAACGCCCTCATCGACCTACCCTTCGCCCTGCCCACCATCGTCGCCGGCCTGACACTGCTGGCGCTGTACGGACCGCAGAGCCCCTTCGGTGTCAACGTGGCCTTCTCGCAGGCGGGCATCATGTTGGCGCTGCTGTTCATCACCCTGCCCTTCGTGGTCCGGGCCGTCCAGCCTGTGCTGGCGGAGCTGGATCACGAGATGGAGGAAGCGGCAGCGTCACTGGGCGCATCGACGCCGACCGTGGTACGCCGCATCATCCTGCCCAACCTGTTGCCGGCCATCCTCAGTGGTGCGGCGCTGGGCTTCGCCCGCTGCATCGGCGAATTCGGATCGGTCGTGCTCATCGCGGGCAATATCCCCTACCGCACCGAGATGTCGTCGGTCTACATCTATGGCCAGGTGGAGACCGACCGACCCGGAGCCGCGGCTGCCGTCTCGGTCGTCATGCTGGTGACCTCGTTGCTGGTGCTCACCGTCTTCGACCTGCTGCGACGCCGGGTCTCGGCGCATGCGGAGCCAAGCGCATGAGTACGTCTGGAGTGACGGCTCCGGGTATGGCCGCACCCTCCAGCGCACCGACCGCACCGTCGGCGACCCCATCGGCCGATCCGCTGGGTGGAGCGAGGTCGGCCGCCCGCAACCGTGTCGCGCGTCTATCGCTGCGCTCGGTGGTGCTGGGCTATCTGCTCTTCCTGCTGGCCCTGCCGGTGCTGACCGTCTTCTGGCGCACCTTCCAGCATGGCCTGGAGCCGGTGCTGGAGGCCCTCAGCCGGCCGGCGTTCGCCTCGGCCTTCTGGCTGACGCTGAAGATCACGCTCATCGCGGTGCCCATCAATACAGCCTTCGGCATCATCGCGGCCCTGGCGCTGGTACGCCGGCGCTTCCCCGGTCGCGGCCTGCTCAACGCCTTGATCGACCTGCCCTTCGCCATCTCCCCGGTCGTCATCGGCCTGGCCTTGGTGCTGGTGTACGGCAAGAACGGATGGCTCGGCGATCTCCTCGACGACATCGGCTTTCCCGTCATCTTCGCGACGCCAGGCATGGTCCTGGCCACCCTGTTCGTGTCGCTGCCGTTCGTGGTGCGCGAGGTCATGCCGGTCCTGCGTGAGATCGGCACCGACCAGGAGCAGGCCGCCTACACCCTCGGTGCATCGCCCTGGTCGACGTTCTGGCGCGTGACGCTGCCGGCCATCCGTTGGGGTGTCATCTACGGCGTCATCCTCACCACGGCCCGCTCGCTGGGCGAGTTCGGAGCCGTGGCTATCGTGTCGGGCAAGATCTCAGGCAAGACCGAGACGCTCACTACCCACGTCGAGGAGCGCTTCCACGCCTTCGACATGGTGGGCGCCTACACCGCCTCCATCGTGCTCGCCCTCATGGCCATCAGCGTGCTGCTGGACATGACCCTGCTCCAATCTGGTTGGTTCGGAAGGAGGATCGGACGTGGCCATCAGCGTGATGAGTCTGACCAAGCGGTTCGGTGATTTCACAGCGCTCAACGACGTCTCCCTTGAGATCGAGGACGGTTCGCTCACGGCCCTGCTGGGGCCAAGCGGTAGCGGCAAGACCACGCTGCTGCGGATCATCGCCGGTCTGGACGTGCCCGACAGTGGGGTGGTCTGCCTTGAGGGTCGTGACGTCACACGGGTGCCACCGCAGGACCGCGGCATCGGCTTCGTGTTCCAGCACTACGCGCCCTTCAAGCACATGACGGTGTGGGACAACGTGGCCTTCGGGCTGACCATCCGGCATCAGCCGCGGGAGCTCATCCGGCGCACGGTTGGCGACCTGCTCAGCCTGGTCCAGATCGCGCACCTGGCCGACCGCTATCCGGCGCAACTCTCGGGCGGCCAACGTCAGCGCATGGCGCTGGCCAGGGCGCTGGCCATCCAGCCGGCTGTGTTGTTGCTGGACGAGCCGTTCGGCGCCCTCGACGCACGAGTGCGCAAGGAGCTGCGATCCTGGCTACGCCGGCTGCACGACGAGACACACGTCACGACCGTCTTCGTGACGCACGATCAGGAGGAGGCCATGGACGTGGCCGACCACATCGTGGTCATGGACAACGGGCGCATCGAACAGGAGGGTTCGCCCCGCGAACTGTACGAGCATCCCGCCAACGAGTTCGTGATGAGCTTCATCGGCCCCGTCACGCGCATCGGCGATGCCTATGTCCGACCCCACGACATCGAGGTGCAGCTCACGCCCGTGGATGGCAGCAGCGAGGCCGTCGTCGAGCGCGTGGTCTACCTGGGCTTCGAGGTGCGCGTGGAGCTGGTGCGCGAGGACGGCGTCCGCGTCTGGGCGCAAGTGCCGCGTGGTGAGGCTGAACGGTTGGCGTTGACGCCGGGTCAGCTGGTGTCCGTTCGTTCGCGGCGCGAGCAGGTGTTCGTGGCCGCCTGAAGAGCTGCCTGACGCACTGCCGCTGAGGGCCCGAGCAGGGACCCGGCTGCCCGGTTCGGTCCGCATGGCCTACGATTCTGCCTGCAGCCGACTTCGATCCCTCGCCCGGGTTGCCCCATGGAGCACCCTTGAACACCGACCTTCTCTCCTACCTGGCCATCTTCCTGGTGGCGTCCGCCGTCATCGTCGGCGCCGGCGTGATGCTGGCCAAGTCGGGCGACCGCATCGCCGATGTCACGGGCCTCGGCGGCCTGCTCATCGGCATGGTGCTGGTGGCAGCGGCGACGTCGCTGCCGGAGATCGCGGTGGCGGTCAGTGCCGTGGTGGTGGAAGATTCGCCCGACCTGGCGATCGGCAACCTGCTGGGCAGCAACATGGCCAACATGGCCCTGCTGGCCATGGTCGACCTGGCATGGCGCGGCCAGGTCTGGCACCGTGTCGGTGCTGGGCACGCGCGCACTGCCGCGGTCGCCATCGCCCTCACCGCCGTGGCGACGCTGGCCATCCTGAAGCCCTTCGAGCTGGCCATCGGCTGGGTCGGGATCGAATCGATCGTCATCTTCATCGGCTTCGTCAGCCTCATCGCCTGGACCCATCGTTCCTCGACCGCGGACGTTCCGGGGACGCAAGTCGACCAGAAGGCGCCCATTTCTGCGTCGGGCGACCGCCGGGCCATCCTCACATCGATCCGCTGGGACCTCGCCAAGTTCGCTGCCGCCGCGCTCGTCATCCTCATCTCCGCCCCCTTCCTGGTCGATGCGGCCAGTGGCATCGCACGCGAGGCGCAACTCGGTGAGTCCTTCGTGGGTGCCTCCTTCCTGGCCTTCTCGACCTCGTTGCCGGAGCTTGCGACCGCCGTGGTGGCGGTGCGCATGGGCGCGTTCGACCTGGCGGTCGGCTCGCTGTTGGGCAGCAATGCCTTCAACATGGCCATCATCCTCATCGTCGACCTGTTCTACACGAACGGGCCCATCCTGGCCGCTGTGAACCCTATCGAGGCCTTCGTCGGCGTCAGCGCCATCCTCCTCATGGGTATCGTGGTAGCCGGCATCATCCATGGTGGCCGTACCCGCGTCTCACGATTGGAGCCGGGCTCGGGCATGACGCTGGGGGCCTACTTCATCCTGATGTACATGATCTTCACGGCGGGGGTCTAGCCGATGACCATGGGGCCGAGCCGGGTGACGACGGGACCAAGTCGATGACCACGGGGCCGAGCCGGGTGACGAGCGGACCCGCGAAGGCGAGCGAGCGGGTCGAGCCGTGGCGGGTCGAGTCGGCGCAGGTCGCGGCTGCCCTGGAGACCGATCCGAGGGCCGGCCTGAGCGCCACCGTCGCGGCCCAGCGGCTGGTCGAGTTCGGGCCCAACGAGCTGGTTGCCAAGAAGCAGCGGCCCACATGGATGCTGCTGCTCGACCAGTTCACCAGCCCCATGATCCTGGTGCTCATCGCGGCTGCCGTGATCACCGCGGTCATCGGCGAGACCAAGGACACCATCGTCATCCTGGCCATCGTCATCTTCAATGGCGTCATCGGCTTCGTACAGGAATCTCGCGCCGAGCAGGCCATGGACGCGCTGATGAAGATGTCCAGCCCCGACGCGCGCGTCCTTCGCGACGGCGATGTGTCGCTGCTGCCCGCAGCCCTGGTGGTGCCGGGCGACGTGGTGCTGCTTGAGCAAGGCGATATCGTCACCGCCGACATGCGCCTGCTGGAGGCGCCGGGCCTGAAGATCAACGAGGCGCCGCTGACGGGCGAATCGGAACCGGTCGACAAGGTCACCGTGGCGCTGCCGGAGGTGGGGGCGGCCACGCCGGCCGACCAGCGCAACATGGCCTTCAGCGGCACCGCTGTCACCAACGGACGGGCACTCGGCGTGGTCGTGGCGACCGGCATGTCGACCGCCATCGGCCGCATCGCCGAACTCCTGCAGCAGGGTGAGGATGAGGCCACACCGCTGCAGAAACGCCTGGGGCAGCTGGGCAAATGGGTGGCGGTCGCGGCCGTCGTCATCTGCGCGGTCGTCTTCGGGCTGGGTGTCGCGCGGGGTGAGCCGGCCGAGGAGATGTTCCTGGTGGCGGTGTCGCTGGCGGTCGCTGCCATCCCCGAGGGCCTGCCGGCGGTGGTGACGATCTCGCTGGCCCTGGGTGCGCGGCGGATGGCGGCGCGCCGGGCGCTGGTGCGGCGGCTGCCAGCGGTGGAGACGCTGGGCTCGGTCAGCGTCATCTGCACCGACAAGACCGGCACTCTGACCGAGAACCGCATGCTCGTTGAGCATCTCTGGACGCCGGCCGGTGAATACCACATCGGTGGTGGCGGCTACGCGCCGGAGGGCTCAGTGGAACCGTCGGCGGAGGGTGACACGTTGGCGGTCCGCGCTGCCCACGTGGCCGCTGCCTGTAACGACGCTACGCTCGTGCCGCCCGACGGGGGTGGGGAGTGGGCAGCCGATAGGGCTGGCGATTGGGCCATCACGGGCGATCCCACCGAGGGTGCGCTGCTTGCCTTCGCTGCCAAGCTTGGCGTCCGCCAGAAGGAGGTCGCAGCCTACTGCCCGCGCGTGGCAGAGGTCTCCTTCGATAGCGAGCGGCGGCGTATGACCACCGTCCACGAGCGAGGTGACGGCGCCCTCCCGATCGAGGAGCCCAATTGGGTCGCTGTCAAGGGCGCCCTCGAGTCGATCACGCCGCTGCTGGCCGGGGGTCAGGCGGACGTGGTCGAGGAGGCCCGCACGGTGGCCGAGCGCTACGCCCAGGGCGGCTACCGCGTGCTGGCGCTGGCCGATGCCGGTATCGATACGGTTCCCGACGAGCCCGCCGATGCCGAACAGGGCCTGAGCCTGGTGGGGATCGTGGCCATGGCCGATCCGCCGCGTGAAGCCGCCGCCGCGGCCATCGCTGAGGCACGCCTGGCAGGCATCACACCGGTCATGATCACGGGCGACCATCGACTGACCGCTGTCTCCATCGCCCGCCGTCTGGGCATGCTCGATGAGACGCGCGAGTCGATCACCGGCGCCGAGCTGGCTGAGATGGATGAGGGCGAGTTCGCCCGTCGTGTGGCCGGGATCGGCGTCTATGCCCGCACCAATCCCGAACAGAAGCTGAACATCATCGACGCCTGGCGCAAGCAGGGTGCGGTGGTGGCCATGACCGGCGACGGCGTCAACGACGCGCCGGCGCTGCGCAAGGCGGATATCGGCGTGGCTATGGGTATCACCGGGACCGATGTCTCCAAGGAAGCGGCGGACATGATCCTGCAGGACGACGACTTCTCCACCATCGTTGCCGCGGTGGAGGAGGGGCGCCGCATCTACGGCAACATCCGCCGCTTCGTGCGCTACCTGCTGACGACCAACTCAGCCGAGATCTGGGTGATGGTCCTGGCGCCCTTCCTGGGCCTGCCCTTGCCGCTGATCGCCATCCAGATCCTGTGGATCAACCTCGTCACCGACGGCGCTCCGGCGTTGTCACTCGGTGTGGAGCCGGCGCATCCACGAGCTATGCAGCAGCCGCCGCGCGACCCTAGTGCATCCATCCTCGGCGGCGGCCTCTGGCAGCACGCCATCTGGGTCGGTCTGCTGATGGCCGGCATCGTGCTGGGCCTGCAGGCCTTTTCCTACCACAGCGGAGCCAGCGAAGAGACGTGGCGCACCATCGTCTTCACGTCACTGGCCTTCCTGCAGCTGTCGCATGCGCTGGTGGTTCGCTCCGAGCGCGAGTCGATCCTCACGTTGGGGCTGCGTTCCAACATGGTGTTGCTGACGGTGCTGGTCGTGACCGGCGTGATCCAGATGGCGCTCATCTACGTGCCGGCGTTGCAGCCCATCTTCGAGACGACAGCGCTGAGCGCGGGTGAGCTGGCACTGGTGTTGCTGGTCACGCCAGTGCCGTTCATCGCCGTTGAGATCGAGAAGTGGTTCAGGCGCCGCCGTGAGGCGCGAGCGGAGGCTGTCGCGACCGCATAGGTGCGGACAGAGGTTGCAGCAGCCGCGTAGGCTCGATGTCGGCGCCTACACGCCTGCGCCACACCGAGGACCAAGCCCAGGACCGGGTCTTGGACCGACCCGAACCGCCGGCCGGTCGCCAGCGCGCCGGAAATGGACGATGCTGTCCGTACGGAACCTGTTCTGCCGTCGCTCGACCAGGTGCAGGACCCGACCGGGCAGTGACAGCAGTTGCGTCTTGAGCGCCTCAGGGTCGTTGATGTCGGCCACTTCGGCGAGCAGATGACGGATGGTCCGGACTGCGTCCTGTGACAACTCCCAAGGCTCGGCCACCTCAAGGCGACGAAGTGACGTGCGAGACGCGGTGTAGGCGATGTTGAGGCCCAGGTCCGGCTCGTCAGGGCCCGCCGCGATGAAGATCTGCTCCAGGGTGGTCAGGACATCGCGGCAGATCGCGCTCGACGATCTCGTGCTCCGACGCGTATCCACGCCGGCCTCCCTTCTCGTGGTCCGTGCGGCAAGCATGCGCCCCCCAGCCCGGGGCACCGACCACGCAACGCCCTCGGGGCGCTGGACCGAGTATCCCGCTCATCGCCGCTCACGTCCAGAGCCATGTTGCCGCCCCTGGGGCGCGGGCGGGATCGTGTCGCTCGCTGACTGGGTCCCGCAACCGCTCAACTGGGTCCCGCAACCGCTCACGAGGCAGCCGCGCCGCAACCGCTCAACTGGGTCCCGCAACCGCTCACGAGGCAGCCGCGCCGGTCCCGCTTCCCACTGCGTTACCGACAGGAGTCGCCCCGCGGGTGCGCGGCGGCCCGTGGTGGCTGAGGCTGGCGCGCCCGGCTGGTTATCGCAAGGCGTTGGCAACTTGCAGGATTCCCAGATAGAGCGAACAAGACGCCCGCTCCAGCCGGCCTGTGGGCTCGCTGGAGCGCCTTATCGGGATGGTCGTGTCGTTCTCAGTCGTGCTGGCTGACTGGATCGGGCGCTGGCTGACCGGATCGGCCGCGTCGTGACTGCTTGATGACGACTTGGCGGCACGTCCGAGGTGCCACGGATGCCGATCGGGCCGATCTTGTTCGGCCTATGTGGGATTCCGGATCGCTGGTGCTCCGTGCGCCGGTGCGGCACCGGTGACGCTGCCACGACTCCCGCTACCGCTGGTCCGGAGTGGCAGGCGGGCGGGAGCGGCCGACGGGGACGCTCAGCACGAGGGCAGCGACGCAAAGCGCCGGTACCAGGAGCCACGCTGCCGATACACCGATGATGTCGGCAGCCAGACCAAGCGCGAACGGTGAGACCAGGATGGCCAGGCCGGAGGCGAGGATCAAGCGTGCTGATCCACGGTCCCCCGAGCCAGGCACCAGGGCGAGCGTGACGCTGACGCCGAGCGGGTACAGGAAGCCGGTCCCCACGCCACCGAGGTAGATGCCCAGCACCGCGGGCGCGACGCTCTGCGCAGTCCACGCCAGCAACGACCCGACAAGAGCTACCGCGAGGCCCAGGCGCACCAGTCGGATCGGATCGTGTCCGCCCACGGATGGCAAGCTCAGGCCGAAGCGCGTGGTGGCCATGCCGGCATAGAAGCCGGCCGCCACGAGGGTGGCGTCACCAAGCGAGATGTCGACCTGCCGCTCGATGAGTGTGCTGGCCCAGAACACGATGGCGAACTCGACCGACACGACCAGCACGATCAGCCACCACGCCAGCCAGTAGCGACCGGGCAGCCGACCGGTCACGTCGACGCTCGGGATCGAGACCCAGCGGCGTCTCCTCGATGCCCACCACCCGGCGCCGATAAGGATGGCCGCCAAGACGAAGGCCAACTGCCAGCCGAGGCCGCTGTTCTCGCCGAGGCCGATGGTGACCGGGACGCTGAGCGAGGCGATCATCGCCACCAGCGCAGCACGGCCCATGCGCACACGTGCCAGGGCGCCGCCACCGCGCGTGAGGGTGCGGTTGACGCGCGCCAGCAGGAGGCCGGCGCCGACCCCGACCATCGCGGCACCGGCCAGTGTCACCCCGAAGGCCGGAGCCGTGACCAGGCACACACTCGCGACGGCCAAGATGACGTATGCGAAGCCGTGTGCGGCTCGAGGGCCGACGAGGGAGTCGAGCCGGTCGCCGCTGAGTCCCGCCACCAGCAGGCCGACCGCGAGCAGGGATGAGTGCAGGGCAGCCGCAGCATCGGACAGCGACAGGGCCACCGCGAGGAAGGCGGTGACGGCACCGACTCCGTACAGCAGATAGCCGACCACCGACTGGTCGAGGTAGGCACTCCGCGTCTCATGGGCGGATGCTGCGACCTCCGTCTCGGGGACGGTCGTGGGTGCGTCGGCCGCGGGCATAGCCGCATCCTATCGGTCACGCGGGTCGGCCGGATGGCGATAGGGCATCATCGGACACACGTGAACCTACTGCCCGACTTCGATCCCTTCGAGCTCCTTGGTGTCGATGCCAGCGCCGATGGCGCCACCATCGACCGCGCCTACAAGGCACGCATCCGGTTCGTGCACCCGGACATCGCGGGCATCGCCGGGCTCGACGAGACCAAGCGACTCAACGTGGCCCGTGAGTGGCTCCTCGACCCGGACTTGCGCGCCCAGCTGCCCAAGCCATCGCCCCGCTGGGGCGTTCACCGTCGCGCTCGGCGTGCCGAACCACCACCACCGCCACCAGCACCACCGCCGCAACCACCACCACCGTCCAGCCATCCACCGCCGCCCAAGCCACCACCTCCTCCACACGGTTCGGCGCGGTCGCAAGACACGTCCTGGTATTGGGATGGCGCCGCCGCGCCACCGACGCGGCCGACGTGGGCCTATGATGCGGCCCTCGATGACCCGCTCACGTTCGACTACGGCGCCCCGAGCGAGCGGCTGCGGGCCTTCTTCGGGTCGATCCGCTCGCTCACGAGCGACGAGCGCGCGCGAGTGACCTACAGCCTGGGCGAGCAGCCGCCGCTCTTCTTCGATGACTTCGGGGAGGTCATCAGCGAGCGGATGTGGGCACGTTCAGATGCACTCGGAGACGCCATCGAGCGGGTGTGGCAAGAACGACTAGACGAGGCACCGCCGCTGCTCTTCCCACGGGGGCGAGTCTTCGGGAACGGCATCGTGGTGGCCAATGCCTATGCCCAGTGGCTATTGCTGGGTGACGCCATCCGCCAGAAGACGCGGGATCCGGCTGCGGCCACGGCGCTGGCAACGAGGTGCGCGGCGCCCTGGGATGCGTCCGTCGGTCACGCCCGCTACGCCGGCCGGCAGGCGGAGGTGGTGGAATGCCTCGATGCCGCCCGGACGATGTCGCTCAACTCGGCCACCCGGCTGTCCAAGGCGTGGGAGCGAGACATGGGCAACTACCTCTTCGGGCGGCCGGGTGAGGATTGGTTCCCGGGTGCGCTCGATCGCCCTCGGCCCGATCTCGTGGGCGCACGCCTGGCGGCGGTCGACGCGTCACGGGTCGAACCGCCGGACGATCTGCCCTACCCGCTGCGCAATGGGTTCCGTTGCGGCTTGCGGCTGACCGCCTACGTCCTCGCCCTCGACAGCGCGAGCGAGACCGGCCGGGACTACCTGCGACCCTGGCGCGACGCCATGGACGGCAGCCCGTCCTTCATCGATCGTGCCCGCTGGGGGCTGCCGCTCGACTGACCGCGAAGCCCGCGTCGGGTCAGCGCGGGCCGGAGATGCGCGGCTCGGCGCGGATCATGTCGTTGACGGCATCGCCCAGCCTGGGGCAGCAGCCGGACGTGTAGAGCCGGAGCTTGGCGGGCGTGTCGCCGATGACCACGACGCGCCACGGCTGGGCGAAGTGCTGCGGGCAGTGGACCATCCGAGCGCGGGCTGCCAGCTCTTCCCACAGGGCTCTGGCAGCCGCCATATCCCCTTCGTCCTTGTTGCCCTTGGCCTGCACACTGGTCTCCGTAGCGGTCGTGGTTCCGATGTCATCGACGTGCCATCGACACGCCAGAGCAGCGTATATCCGGCGCTCGCACAGGGGCGTACCAAGCCGGTGCAAGAACGGTTACATCTCGCCGCCGCGTAGGTTGCCGAGTAGGGGCCGCTGGCTATCATCGAGGTATGCCCGAGGCCCAGCGCGCCAGGAGGATCGATGTCGGGTCGATCGCGCTCGCCATCGCCATCCTGCTCATCGCGCTCGCCTGCGGGGCCGACGAGAAGCCAGCCCGACAGGAGGTCAGCATGCGACTCACATCTCCAGCCTTCGAGCATGAAGGTGACATCCCGGTCCGCTACACCTGCGACGGCGATGATGTCTCTCCGGCGCTGAATATCGACGATACCCCGACCGACACCGTTTCCATGGCGCTCCTCATGGACGACCCCGATGCCCCGGCCGGCACGTGGGACCACTGGGTCGTCTACGACATCAGCCCGACCGCGGAGATCCCCGAAGGTGTCGGATCACTCGGTACCGCGGGCAACAACTCCTGGGGCCGCAGCGGCTACGGCGGTCCCTGTCCGCCGAGCGGGACGCATCGATACGTCTTCACGCTCTACGCCCTCGACGCCCGCCTCGACCTCAGCACTGGTGCGGACAAGGCGGCCGTCCTCGATGCACTGGCCGATCATGTCCTCGCCGAAGCCGTCCTGATGGGCCGCTACCGCCGCCCCTGAGTCGCCGGGTGCGAAGGCGTCCGATGCGTTGTGCCGAATACCTTGGAGGCGCGGCGGCCCCGGATGGCTGGCCGCTGGACCGAGACACCCGCGGCGAGGCCCTGTCTGTTGTTGCCTGGCACTCACGTAACCGACTGCTCGACCGAGTCGCTCGTCGTTCCGTTGCCCCGCAGGCAAACCACCCGCACGCCGGGCAGGGATCGGGACTGCTACGCAAGCCGGTGGCACACTGCGCCGCAGTCTCGTCGGTTATGTGCGTGGGGGTCAAGCGCGCGAGAGACGAGCGAATCCTTCGCGTCCCGGATCCCTTCGCGCCGCTGTTCCATTTCGAGCTCCTGTTTCTCCGCCGTACGTGCGGGCCTCGGCGGTCGGGGGTCCGCCAGCAGACCCAGCGTCTGGAGGGCTCTCATCGCGACCGTTCGGACCGGCCCAGAAGCTGGGTGCGTCGCGCTCCTGAGGCACCAACACCCCCGCTCCTGAGGCGCCGCGACTCCCGCTCCTGACCCCGCGCCTCAGATAGCGTTTGACCGGTGGGCCCGTCTTCCTTATCGTTCGCGTACACCCACCAGCCCGGGGAGGCCGAAGGGGATCCTGGGTTGGCTCGGGGTCCCTCCCTCTATCCATCCCCGGATGAGCACACCCCCGAAGGACGCGCGCCATGCAGACACAGCCGAAGACGGGACTCTACGACCCCCGGTTCGAGCATGACGCGTGCGGCGTGGGCTTCGTGGCCGACCTCAACAACATCACCACCCACGGCGTCGTCCAGCAGGGCATCGAGATCCTGCTGAACCTCGACCACCGCGGCGCCCGCGGTGCGGAGCCGGAGACTGGCGACGGTGCCGGCATGCTGGTGCAGCTACCCCACGCCTTCCTGTTGCGTGAGTGCACCAAGCTGGGCATGTCACTGCCGGGACCGGGCCAGTACGCGGTAGCGCAGTGTTTCTTCCAGCGCGAGCGCTCACGCCACCCCGCCACCAAGCTGGTGCTGAAGCGCGTCCTCGATGAGCTCGGCATCGAGCTGATGGGCTGGCGCGAGGTCCCTACTGACAACTCCACCCTCGGCGCGTCGGCGGTGGCCAGCGAGCCGATCATCGTGCAGATGGTCGTACGTCGGCCGGTCAGCTGCCACACGCAGGACGACTTCGAGCGGCGCCTGATGGTGGCGCGCAAGTACGGCACGCGCATGGTGCGCGAATCGGTCAGGAGCGCTGAGGACTTCTACATCTGCTCCTTCTCATCGCGGACCATCCTCTACAAGGGCATGCTCACGCCGGCGCAGGTGCCGGCCTACTTCCCGGACTTGGTCGATGAGGCCTTCGAATCGGCGCTGGCGCTCATCCACAGCCGCTTCTCCACCAACACGCTGCCGACCTGGCCGCTCGCGCACCCCTTCCGCACGCTCGCCCACAACGGTGAGATCAACACCATCCGCGGCAACGTCAACTGGATGCGCTCGCGCGAAGCGATCCTGGAATCGGACCTCTTCACGCCCGACGAGATCTCCAAGATGCGGCCCATCACCCAGGAGGGCAGCTCCGATTCGGGCATCCTCGACAACGTCGTGGAGCTGCTGATGCTGGGTGGTCGCAGCCTGCCGCACGTGATGATGATGCTCATCCCGGAGGCCTGGGAGAAGGACCCCGAGATGGCTGCCGAGCGCAAGGCCTTCTACGAGTACCACGGCGGCATCATCGAGCCCTGGGACGGCCCCGCCTCGATCGCCTTCACCGACGGTACCCTCATCGGCGCCACGCTCGACCGCAACGGCCTGCGCCCCTCGCGCTATATGCTCACCGACGACAACCTGCTGATCATGGCCAGCGAGGCCGGCGTGCTGGCGGTGCCACCGGAGAAGGTGGTGCAGAAGGGCCGCCTGCAGCCGGGCAAGATGTTCGTGGCCTCGCTCGAAGAGGGACGCATCATCCCCGACGAGGAGATCAAGGCCCGCATCTGCGGCGAGCATCCCTACGCCGAGTGGCTCAGCGAGAACAAGATCCAGCTGGCGGAGCTGGAGCCGCCGCGCCAGGTGTTGCAGCCGCCCGCGCGCAGCGTGCTGATCAAGCAGAAGGTCTTCGGCTACACGCTCGAAGACCTGCGCATCCTGATGGCGCCCATGGTCAACGATGCCCAAGAGCCGGTGGGGTCGATGGGCACGGACACGCCGCTGGCGGTGCTCTCGGACAAGTCGCGCAACCTCTTCGACTATTTCCAGCAGCTCTTCGCCCAGGTCACCAATCCGCCCATCGACTCCATCCGCGAGGAGACGGTCATGAGCCTCGTCTCCTTCGTGGGCGCGGAGGGCAACCTGCTCCACGGTGGCCCCGAGCACGCGCGCATGATCGAGCTGCCGCAGCCGGTGCTGACCAACGAGGATCTGGAGCGGCTGCGCTGGGTGGACCGCCAGCACTTCCAGGCCAAGACCATCTCCATCGGCTTCTCCGCCCGGCCCGGGCGCATGCGGCGCGCGCTCGACCGACTCTGTCGTGAGGCGGAGGAGTACGTGCTTGACGGCTACGAGGTCATCGTCCTGACCGACCGCACGGTCGATTCGGACCATGCCGCCATCCCGTCGTTGCTGGCGGTGGCGGCCGTCCACCACTACCTCATCCGCCGCGGTTTGCGCTCGCGTTGCGGCTTGATGGTGGAGACGGGCGAGGCGCGCGAGGTGCACCACTTCGCCACGCTGCTCGGCTTCGGCGCCTCGGCGGTCAACCCCTACGTCGCTTTCGAGACCATCGAGGACATGCGCCGGCGCCAGCTGCTGCCCGATGAGATGGGCGCGGACGAGTCCAAGGAGCGCTACCTGAAGGCCGTCGGCAAGGGCCTGTTGAAGACGATGTCGAAGATGGGCATTAGCACCATGTCGTCCTACATCGGTGCCCAGATCTTCGAGGCCGTGGGTCTGTCCGACGAGGTCATCGAGGAGTTCTTCCCCGGCACCGCCTCACGCATCGGGGGCATCGACCTTGAGACCATCGAGCGCGAGGTGCTGATGCGCCACGAGGCGGCCTATGTCGACGACGAGGATGTCACCGACCTGGAGCTGGGCGGCCAGTACCAGTGGCGCCTGCGTGGTGAGCGCCACCTGCACAACCCCGACACCATCGCCAAGCTCCAGCAGGCCGCCCGGACGAACGACTGGGAGATGTACCGCGAGTACCAGCGGCTCATCGACCATGCCGCCGACAAGCCCATCACCCTGCGCAACCTGCTCGAGTTCACTGACCTCGCTCCCATCCCCATCGAGGAGGTCGAGCCGGCGAGCGAGATCGTCAAGCGCTTCGCCAGCGGCGCCATGTCCTTCGGCTCCATCAGCTGGGAGGCCCACACCACGTTGGCCATCGCCATGAACCGGCTGGGTGCCCGCTCCAACACCGGCGAGGGTGGCGAGGACCCGGTGCGCTTCGAGCCGCTTCCCAACGGCGATTCGATGCGCTCGGCCATCAAGCAGGTGGCCTCGGGCCGGTTCGGTGTGACGTCGAACTACCTCGTCAACGCCGACGAGCTGCAGATCAAGATGGCGCAGGGCGCCAAGCCCGGCGAGGGTGGCCAGCTGCCCGGCCACAAGGTGGACAAGACCATCGCGCGGGTGCGCTACTCGACGCCCGGCGTCGGGCTCATCTCGCCGCCGCCGCACCACGACATCTACTCCATCGAGGACCTCGCGCAGCTCATCTACGACCTCAAGAACGCCAACCCGCGGGCGCGCATCAACGTCAAGCTGGTGGCCGAGGTGGGTGTCGGCACCATCGCCGCCGGCGTGGCCAAGGCGCACGCCGACGTCATCCTCATCAGCGGTCACGATGGTGGCACCGGCGCCTCGCCGCTGTCCTCGCTGAAGCACGCCGGCCTGCCCTGGGAGCTGGGCCTGTCTGAGGCCCACCAGGTGCTGATGCGCAACAACCTGCGCGACCGCGTGGTGCTGCAGACCGACGGCCTCCTGCGCACCGGCCGTGACATCGCCATCGCCACGCTGCTTGGCGCGGAGGAGTGGGGCGTCGCCACCGGCGCCCTCATCGCCATGGGCTGCATCATGATGCGCAAGTGCCACCTCAACACCTGCCCCGTGGGGGTGGCCACGCAGGACCCCGAGCTGCGTGAGCTCTTCACCGGAGAGCCGGAGCACGTGGTCAACTACTTCACCTTCATGGCGGAGGACCTGCGGCGGCATATGGCGCGCCTGGGCTTCCGCAGCGTCGATGAGATGGTCGGCCGGGTGGACAAGATCGCCCCGCGCCGTGACATCAAGCACTGGAAGGCCAGGCAGCTGGACCTGTCGCGCCTGCTCCACTTCATGCCCGGCACCGACCGCACCGGCACCTTCTGCTGCGTGCCGCAGGACCACGGCCTCGATCGCGCGCTGGACAACGAGCTCATCAAGCTGGCGGCGCCGGCGCTGGAGCGAGGCGAACGCGTGGCGGCGGACATCGCCATCCGCAACGTCAACCGCACCGTGGGCACCATCCTGGGCCAGGAGATCACCCGGCGATACGGCGTGGACGGTCTGCCTGACGACACCATCCGCTTCCGCGCCAGTGGGTCGGCCGGGCAGTCTTTCATGGCCTTCGCGCCACGCGGCCTGACCATCGAGCTGGAAGGCGAGGCCAACGACTACTTCTGCAAGGGCCTGTCGGGCGGCACCGCCATCCTGTACCCGCCGCGGTCCTCCACGTTCGATCCCAATGAGAACGTGGTCGTAGGCAACGTCTCCTTCTACGGCGCCACATCGGGCAGGGCCTTCATCCTGGGGCCGGCCGGCGAGCGCTTCTGCGTGCGCAACTCGGGCGCGGAAGTCGTGGTCGAAGGCGTGGGTGATCACGGCTGTGAGTACATGACCGGTGGTCGGGCGGTGATCCTGGGTTCGGTGGGGCGCAACTTCGCGGCCGGCATGTCCGGCGGCATCGCGTATGTCTGGGACGCTGACGGCCGCTCGCGTGAGCGCATCAACCCCGGCATGGTCGAGCTCGAGGAGCTGGTCGACCCGACCGAGGTGGCCGAGCTGCGCGCCCTCATCGAGGCGCACGGGCAGGCGACCGAGTCTGCGCGCGCCCAGACCATCCTCGACGACTGGGACGACCAGATCGGCAACTTCATCAAGGTCATGCCGCGCGACTACAAGCGCGCCTTGGCCGAGCAAGCGGCCGCGGCCGCCGTGGCCAAGCCCGCCGTGGCGGCGTAGGGAACGACATGGGCAAGGACACCGGTTTCAAGGAGTTCGAGCGGAAAGTCCCCGGCTATCAACCGGTCGAGGAGCGCATCAAGCACTGGCAGGAGTTCGCGCTGCCGATGGCGCAGGCGGAGGTGGAGGAGCAGGGCGCCCGCTGCATGAACTGCGGCGTGCCCTTCTGCCATCAGGGCTGCCCGGTCGCCAACGTCATCCCCGACTTCAACGACCACGTCTATCACGGCAAGTGGGAGCGCGCGTTGAAGGCGCTCTACTCGACCAACAACTTCCCCGAGTTCACCGGGCGGATCTGCCCGGCGCCGTGCGAAACGTCCTGCGTGCTGGCCATCAACAAGCCGGCGGTGACGATCAAGAACATCGAGCTGGCCATCATCGAGAAGGCCTTCGAGGAGGGCTGGGCGACGCCGCGGCCGCCACATCGCCGCAGCGGCAAGTCGGTGGCGGTGGTGGGTTCCGGTCCGGCCGGCCTGGCCGCTGCCGACCAGCTCAACCGTGCCGGCCACAGCATCACCGTCTTCGAGCGGGCCGACCGCATCGGCGGACTGCTGCGCTACGGCATCCCCGACTTCAAGCTCGGCAAGGACGTGGTCGATCGCCGTCTTGGGGTCATGCGCGCCGAAGGTGTGGCGTTCCGCACAGGGGTCCACGTCGGCGTCGACTACCCCGCCAACCAACTGCTGTCGCAGTTCGACGCGGTGGTGCTGGCCGGTGGCTCCACCAAGCCTCGGGACCTGCCCATCCCCGGGCGAGACGCCGACGGGGTCGAGTTCGCCATGCACTTCCTGACGCAGTCCAACCGCCGCGTGGCCGGCGACACCATCCCCGCCGGGACGGACATCCTCGCCACCGGCAAGGACGTGGTCGTCATCGGCGGCGGTGACACCGGCTCCGACTGCGTGGGTACGTCCATCCGCCAGGGTGCGCGCACTGTCTCTCAGATCGAGATCATGCCGCGCCCGCCGGAAGGTCGCACGTCCGCCACCCCTTGGCCCACGCATCCGGGTCCGCGTATGTTCTCGACATCATCCTCGCAAGCTGAGGGCGCCGAGCGCGATTGGGCCGTGCTGTCGAAGGAGTTTCTGGCCGACGACTCGGGTGCGCTCCGAGCCATCCGAGCCATGCGAGCCGAATGGGGCCCCACTGGCCCCAGGGACATCCCCGATTCTGAGGTCGAGCTGCCCGCGCAGCTGGTGCTGCTGGCGATGGGCTTCCTGCATCCGGAGCACGCGGTCCTCGACGATCTGGGCCTGGAGAAGGACGAGCGCGGCAACTGCGCGGCCCGTGGCTACGCCACGTCCCATGAGGGCGTCTTCGTGGCCGGTGACATGCACCGCGGTCAGTCGCTGGTGGTCTGGGCCATCACCGAGGGTCGCGAATGTGCTCGTGCCGTCGATGAGTACCTCACTGGCCGACCGTCCCTGCTGGCGGCCAAGGACAAGTCCCGCAGCGACGTAGCGCTGGCTCGGTAGCTCGAGACCCAGCTCAAGTGGCCAGAAGCGTACCCATATCGTTCAGCGCACTCTCCAAAAGCGTACC
>JBBSAV010000028.1:0-31594 GCA_038251965.1 Candidatus Limnocylindrales bacterium | reverse complement strand
GCAGCCCACGGAGTTGTCGTCCCATGCACCCGGTGGGTAGGACGACCGATGCTCCGTCGTCTCACCCGCCCCATGGGTGAGACGACGGAGCGATGGGTGCGGCGCGGTCGGATGACCCGCCCGGTGGGTGAGACAGCAGCGCGATGGGTGAGGCTCCGCCGGATGACCCGCCCGATGGGTCACGCCGAGAGCCCCTGGACCGGGCTCCGCCGGATGACCCGCCCGACGGGTGAGACAGCAGCGCGATGGGTGAGGCATCGCTGCGCCGGTCAGTCCAGGCTGATGGTCTCCCTCGTATCCATGGATCCGGGAGTGACGACGTGGCTGTCCCTTTGACTTTCCCGTTGGCTGTGACGTATCGCTGTCTCCCGACATCTTCTGGAGAAAACCCTTGACGCCGCCGTGGTCGGGCTGCCATCATCGATAATCGATGATTGGACCACCATTCATCAGGGACCCCAAACGGAGGAGAGGATATGTCTCGGTCATCCGTTACCGCCTCGGGAGTGCTGGCGCTCGTGCTGGCTTTCGCGGCAAGCAGTCTCGTGGCCGCCCAGGACGGCGAGCCCGCAGACCCGGTGGAGAACCCCAACACGGGTGAGGTGTCTGACACGCTCATCGCGCAGGATGGAGCACTCGCGGTGTACCAGGAGCATGTCAAGGTGCTCAACGCCTGTGACTGGCTGGGCCTCATGGCGCAGTATCCGAACGACGCCGAGGTCCACCTGCCTGGCGGCACCGTCGTGCAGGGCCGACAGGCGATCGGGGATCTGTTCGCCGGCTTCGTGCTCGGGCCTGACGAGGGTGGACTCTGCGGCATCACCTTCTCCGAGGAGTCACGCTTCGAGGTCGGTGACACCGAGGCGGTGCAGTGGGTCGCTGAGGCCGACTACCTGGTCGAGCCGTATCGCGGCTCTGATGCCTACATCAGCGATGGGCAGTACATGGCCGCGATGGTCAGCACCTTCGATGGTGCGCAGCTGGTCATGGCCGATGCGGAGGGCACGGGCGAATAGCGCCGACACCCTGATCGACCAGCCCGCGGGTGCCGAGCGCGCTCGCGGGCTTGTTCATGTGCCGTGGTCCCCGTTCGCTACACTCGCCCTACATGCATGAGAACGAGAACCGGGCTCCCGCGGACGCCCCGATGCAGGCCCTATCTTCAGACGAGATCCGCGCTCGCTTCCTGCGCTTCTTCGCGGAGCGCGGCCATGAGGTCGTGCCTAGCGCGAGCCTCATACCCGCGGGCGACCAGACACTGCTCTTCACCAATAGCGGCATGGTCCAGTTCAAGGACGTCTTCCGCGGCGTGGAGAAACGCTCCTACACCCGTGCGGTGGACTCGCAGCGCTGCCTGCGCGTGGCGGGCAAGCACAACGACTTCGAGGAGGTCGGCCGCACGCCACGCCACCATACGCTCTTCGAGATGCTCGGCAGCTGGTCCTTCGGCGACTACTTCAAGCGCGAGGCCATCCACTGGGCCTGGGAGTTCCTGACGCAGGACCTGGGCATCCCCGGAGAGCGCCTGGCCGCCACGACCTACACCCACGATGAGGAGTCGTGGGCCATCTGGCGCGACGAGATCGGCCTGCCGCCCGAGCGCATGGCGCGCTGGGGTGACATCGACGACGGGGACGACCACAACTTCTGGCGCATGGCCGAGACGGGCCCGTGCGGCCCCAACAGTGAGATCCATTTCGACCGTGGTGAGCACCTCTCGGAAGGCCCCGGCTGTGTGCCCGACCACACCGAGACCTGCCCTCGCTGGCTGGAGATCTGGAACCTCGTCTTCATGGAGTTCGATCAGCCGGTCGAGGGGGCCCGCACCGAGCTGCCCTTCAAGTCGGTCGACACCGGCATGGGTCTGGAGCGTCTGGCGTCGGTGCTGCAGGGCGTCGCCACCAACTACGACACGGACCTCTTCGTGCCCATCCACGCTCGCATGCGGGAGCTGCTCAAGCACGACCCCGATGCCTTCGAGAGCGAGCGCTTCAGCTACCAGGTCATCGCCGACCACTCACGCGCCATCACCTTCCTCATCGCCGATGGCATCACGCCCGCCAACGAGGGGCGCGGCTACGTGCTGCGGCGCATCGTGCGACGCGCGGTCCGCCATGGTCGCCTGCTGGGACGACACGAGCCCTTCCTGGAAGAGACCGCCAAGGTCGTCATCGAGCTGATGGCTGAGGCATATCCCATCCTGCGCGAACGCCGCGACGTCATCCTGGGCACCATCTTGCGCGAAGAGACGGCCTTCGCACGCACGCTCGATGCCGGCACCATCCAACTCGAGGAAGCGCTCATCCCGTTGACCGGAGCCGATCGAGTGGTGGGCCGCAGGCCGGAGGATGTCCCGCTGGATGCCCCCGCCATCGATGGCGAGAAGGCGTTCCAGCTCCACGACACTTACGGATTCCCCATCGACCTGACCGTCGAGCTGGCTGCCGAATACGGCGTACGCGTGGACCGCGACGGCTTCGAGGCCGCGCTTGAGAAGCAGCGCCATCGCAGTCGCTCGGGCAAGAAGCTCGACCTCGCCCGCCAGGCCGAACAGACCGCGCTCTTCGACAGCATCGCGCGTCGCCTGGGCGATACCGTCTTCCGCGGCTACGAGACCACCACGGCGCTCGGACGCATCGGTGCCATCGTGCGCGACACCACCGAGTACGAGTCGTTGGAGGCTCGCGCCGACGCCGAGGGCCGCGTCGACGCTGCAGCGGATGCCCAGATCGTCCTCGACGAGAGCCCCTTCTATGCCGAGGGAGGCGGTCAGATCGGTGATCGAGGCGTGCTCAGGGATGCCGCTGGCGAGGTCGTCTTCAGCGTCGAGGACACCCAGCGCCCGGTGGCCGGGCTGGTCGTTCACCTCGGCAAGCTACACGGCAAGGTGACCCTGGGCCAGGAGGTCAGCGCTGAGGTCGATCCGCGTCGCCGTGCCAGCACGATGCGCAATCACACCGGCACGCACCTGTTGCATCGCGCCCTGCGAAACACCCTGGGCAACGCCGCGCGGCAGGCCGGCTCGCTGGTGACGCCCGACCACCTGCGCTTCGACTACTCCTCCGACCGCGGACTCACGCCGGAGGAGCGCCACACCATCGAGCACGAGGTGCGCCGCGTGATCCGCGAGGACCGCAGCGTGACACCGCAGCTCATGTCGATGGCCGACGCGCAGGCCGCCGGTGCCGACGCCTTCTTCGATGAGAAGTACGGGGAGACTGTGCGGACCATCCGGGTCGAGGGCTACAGCCATGAGCTCTGTGGCGGCACGCACTGCCGCGCCAGCGGTCAGATCGGCGGTTTCATCATCACCGGCGAGCGCTCCATCGGATCGGGTATGCGGCGCATCGAGGCCGTCACCGGCGAGGCTGCCGAGGCACTGACCGAGGAGCGCTTCCGACTCCTTGATGCGGCGATGTCCGCCGCCGGCGTGCAGACACCGGATCGGATCGCGGCGCGGATCGATGAGCTCAAGGAGAAGCGGCGCACGGCCACCGCCCAGACCGCGCGGTTGGTCCCGACCGCACAGGCGGCGGTCAAGGCCGCTGAGCTGCTGCACAGGGGCGCCTTCGTCTCGATGATGGGCGGCTTCGGCTCCATGGAAGAGCTGAAGGCGTGGGCCAAGGAGGTGCGCGCGACACTCAAGAGCGGCGTCATCGCCGCGGGCCTCGACGACCCCGAGAAGCCGCAGCTGTTCGTCACGGTCAGTGACGATCTCGTCGAGCAAGGCGTGGACGCCTCCGACCTGGTCCGAGACGCCATGTCCCAGATCGGAGGCAAGGGTGGTGGCCGCCCCGAGATGGCCCAAGGCAAGGCCCCCGAGCCGCATTCCCTCGCGGCCGCGCTCCAGAGGCTGCACGACCGGCTCGAGGAATAGGCCGAGGCCAGCGCGTGTCGATGCTGCAACGGCTCCTGCGCCGCACCGTCCCGGTCATACCCAACGCCGCGCACCTGGCTCTGGACATCGGCACCGAGTACGCCAAGGCGCTCATCTTCCTGCCCGCTGACGGTGCCGGGGCCAGGGTGACTGGCGTGGGTCGCCAACGGCAGGGTCTCTCGCACATGCAGTCGGGGACGGTGGCCGACATCCCCGCCGTGGTACAGAACTGCCGCGCCGCGCTGGACGCGGCCGAAGAGATGTCCGGATGCACCGCGGAGAAGGTCATCATCGGCATCGCCGGCGAGCTGGTGAAGGGCTTCACCACCACCCGCAGCATCGAACGCAAGCGTCCGGGCAGCTCGATCACTCACTCCGAGCTGGAGCGTCTGCTCGAGGAGATCGAGACCGAAGCCGCGTCTGAGGCCCAGCGCACCATCACCTGGGAGACCGGGCTGGCCAACGTCGACGTGCGCCTGGTGCATGCCTCCGTGACTGCCGCCGGGATCGACGGCTACGCCGTGTCCAACCCGGTCGGGTTCCAGGGTCGCCACGTACGCGTCTCGGTCTTCAACGCGTATGCGCCGCTGGTACACCTTGGCGCCCTCGAGTCGGTGGTCGAGCGCATGGGCCTCGATCTCATCAAGGTGGTGGCCGAGCCGTACGCCGTCGCCCGCTCCATCTCCGGCGAACAGGTCGGCCAGTCGGGCGCGATCTTCATCGACGTCGGCGGCGGGACCACCGACGTAGCCCTGGTCCGCACCGGCTCGGTGGAGGGCACGCGCATGTTCGCCCTCGGTGGTCGGGCGTTCACCAAGTCATTGGCCGACCGCCTCGACCTCGACTTCGAGGCCGCCGAGGCCGTGAAGATCGCCCACGCCACGGGCCAGGATGTCGATGACTCAGACGAGGTCGCCGCCATCATCGGCGAGGACGTGGCCGTGTGGGCGGCTGGCGTCGAGCTGGTCCTTGAGGAGTTCGGCCAGACGGGCCTGCTGCCCGGCCGCCTCGAACTCTGCGGCGGCGGTGCGGCGCTGCCGGAGATCCGCGCCTCGTTGGAGGCGGGCACCTTCGGGGCGGGGCTGCCGTTCGCCCGCCGACCCCAAGTCTCCATGATGCGACCGGACGCGGTCACGGATGTCACCGACGAGACGGGGCTGCTCGTGGACCTGCAGGACGTGACCCCCATGGCGCTGGCCTACCAGGCCATCGAAGCGTCCCAGCCACAGGAACCGCTGGATGCGGCGCTCCGACGCGTGCTGCGAGGGATGCGCGTCTAGGGCAGACTGCGGTGGATGGCCGTCTGGTACCTCGACAACGACGCTGAGATCACCGATGCCGTCGCGCGCCTGCGTGGCACGAGCGACGAGCACGTGATCTTCGTGGTCCCGCCGGGCTCGCGCATCGCCACCGGACGCATCAATTTCAAGCTGCTCGCGAGGGAAGCCGGGAGTCGAGCCAAGGACATGGCGGTCGTCAGCGCCGATGAGCAAGTGCGGGCATTGGCGACGTCGGCCGGCGTGCTCGCTGTGGCAACGGTCGACCTGGCGCAGGCTGCGCTGGAGCGTGGCGACCTTCCGCCAACGCCTGCCGAGGCTCTTGAGCCGGCGGCGGTCGCTGACTCCACGCCGTCGGAGGCCGTCGCCCCGCTCGAGGGCGAACCCGCTGGGAGGCTCGTGTGGCGGAGCCAGCGCGTCCGTGTCGCTACCGTCCTGGTCCTGGCCTTGGCGCTGGTGGGCGTCTTCGCCGCCTCACAGGTGCTGCCGAGCGCGCGTATCACACTCCAGCCTTGGGTCTCCGCGCTTGGACCCATCGAGGTGGACGTCATGGCGCTGCCATCGGTCTCACAGCCGGATGTCGAGCGTGGGCAGATCCCCGCCGTCACACTGCCCATCCCGCTCGATGTGAGCGGCACATTCACCGCTAGCGGCAGCACGACGATCGAGACTCGCGCCGATGGCGAGGTCGTGTTCTCGTCTCCCGAGCAACCCAACGAACAGGCGATCCCGGCCGGCACCCGGGTGAAGACCCCGGCCGGCGTGGAGTTCCAGACCACGGAAGCGGTGACGCTGCCGCCGACAGCGGCCGACCCCGCAGAGGTCACAGCCGCGGTGGAGGCGGTTCGCAGCGGAGAGGAGGGCAACGTGCCCCCCGGCGCCATCAGCGTGGTGTCGTCCCTTGAGGGCCAGGGCATCAGCGTGCACAACCCGGCAGCGACCTCCGGCGGTCGGTTCGAGGAGCGGCCACAGGTCACCGCCGAGGACTACGACGCCGCCGCCGTGGACTTGCAGAACCGCTTGGCGGGCGCGCTCGTGGCGCACTTGCGAGACCCGGCCAATACGCCAGCGGATCTCACCGTCTACCCCGAGACAGCACAGCTCGGCACCATCGAGCACGACCCCGCCCCGGAGGACCTCGTCGGTTCGAGCGTGGCCGAGTTCGAGCTGGGCGGCGCCGTGATCGCCAGTGTGCTGGCCGTGGACACCGGCCTCGTCGATGACATCACGCAGGCACGCCTGCTGGCGGCGGTACCCGAGGGCACGGCACTGATCGCCGACAGCGCAAAGGTTGAGCACAGCGAGGGCACGGCCGAAGGCCAACGCATCCACTTCGGGGGCCGAGGCGACGGCGAGACCTCTGCCGTGATCGACGTCGATGCACTCGTGGAGGGAGTCGCCGGCCTGCCGGTTTCCGAAGCGCAGGCCATACTGCAACGGTTCGGCACGGCGACCGTGAGCGTCTGGCCAGGGTTCCTGGGCGACCTGCCTGCCAACCACGAGCGCATCGAGCTCGATGTCACAGAACCATCGACAACGGAGTGAGCGAGCCATCCATGTTCATCGACACGCACCCCCGCGCGCCGAGGTGCCAGTGAGCGTGCTACTCGGGATCGACCTTGGCGATCGCCGCATCGGCGTGGCTGCCGCCAACACCATCAGGGGAGGACCTCGACCACTGCTGACGCTGCGACGCGGCACGCCATCCCAGGACGCTGAGGCCCTCAATCGCATCTGCGTCGAGCGTGACGTGGAGGCCATCGTGGTCGGCCTGCCCCTGCACATGGACGGCGGGGAAAGCGTGCAATCCCGGAGCACACGTGCCTGGGTAGATGCGGTGGCACCGTTGGTCGATGCGCCCATCACCTTCCGCGACGAGCGACTCAGCAGTGAAGTCGCGCAGGCGCGCATGGGCCGTGCTCGGCGCGGTCGTTCCGGTGGGGCGCCGTCCGCGGCTGCTCGCAACGCTTGGCGCGCCCGCATCGATCGTGAGGCCGCCGCTGACATCCTGCAGCGCGAGTTCGATGCTCGCGCCGCCACGGAGGTGACGCTATGAGCGGTGCGCCATCGGGAGGCCGTGGCAGCGGGCGTGTCGGCATCGTCGAGGGCTGGGAGCTTCGCCACAACCGTCAGCAGGACGCCAACTCGGGGGCCTTCAAAGGGCTCGCCTTCGTGATCGTCGCGCTCATCCTCCTGGTCGTCGGCGGCTGGTTCGCCGGGCGGCCCCTGATCGGCCCAGCCGCGGCGAGTATGTTCGAGGACAACCCCGGCATCGTCAACATGCCCCTGGTGTCCGATCTGTTGGCGGTGGAGTTCAGCGACCGACTCAACGCAGCCGCAGACAACCAGGACCGTGACGTCGAGTTCATCATCGAACCTGACAAGGCGGGCCTCGATGACATCCAGGCCAGCCTTGTCGAGGCAGACCTGCTCACTGACCCATTGGCGTTCCGGTACGCGGTCGTCAAGGACCGGATCGACGAGCTTCTGCGACCGGGCATCTACACCCTGACACCGCCGATCACGCCGGCTGCTATCGCGGCCCGGCTGGCACGGCCACCCGATCCGCCCACGCCGATGATCACCCTCGACATGCGCTTTGGCCGGCGCATCGAGCAGATCGTGGCCTACCTGCAACAGGAGACCGAAGAAACCGACCTGGAGCTCGACCCCAAGGAGTTCCTGCGGCTGGCGCGCAACCCCAGCAAGGACATGCGCGACCAATACAGCTTCCTGGCTCAGGCACCCGCGGACAACAGCCTGGAAGGGTTCCTCCAGGGCGGCACCTACGAGGTGCCGGTCGACATCACCGCCGAAGAGATGATCTACCTGATGCTCGACGAGTGGGACAAGACCACCAGTAAGTACGTGGCGCAAGCGAAAAAGAAGGACATCCCCTTCTACGACGCTCTGACCATCGCCAGCCTCGTGGAGCGCGAAGCCAAGGTCGATAGTGACCGCGCCAAGATCGCGGGCGCCTACTGGAACCGGCTCAACCCCAAGGTCAACAAGCAGACCGGCGGTCTGCTGCAGGCCGACCCGACCGTGGTCTACGCCACCGACTCTATGGCCCTTGCGGACATGAATGTCCCGGACTGGGACCAGTACCTGTTCTGGGACCTGCTGGGTGTCACGGACTACTCCACGGTCACGGTCGACCCGCAGTACAAGTCCTTCCAGACGTATCAGAACGCGGGCCTGCCCGACTGGCCCATCGTCACGCCCTCGCCCAAGTCGCTCGAGGCTGCGCTCAACCCCATGACCAAGTCCAAGCTGCTCTACTTCTACGCTTGCCCCGACTCGGACACTCATACGTTCGCCAAGAACTTCAAGCAGCACCAGCGCAACATCGACAAGTGCCCTTAGCGTTAGCGGTCCGCTGCTAGGGGCAGGACGCCCACCAGCACCCACGGAGAACAGCACCACTCATGATCTCAGTCGGAGACCTGCGTAGAGGGATCGTCATCGAGCTCGATGGCGACCTGTGGCAGATCCAGGAGTTCCACCACATCAAGATGGGCCGCGGCTCGGCGCAGATCCGTATCAAGCTCAAGAACGTGAAGCGCGGGGGAACGGTCGAGCGCTCCTTCCAGGCCACGGAGAAGTGGCCTCGTGCCATCCTCGACAAGCGCCCCGTACAGTTCCTCTACCAGGACGGCGACGACTACCACTTCATGGAGGACGGGTCGTACGAGCAGTTCCACCTCAGCGCCGAACAGCTCGGTGAGGCGACCGACTACCTCGTCGAAGGCATGACCGTCGATCGCACCACGTACCAGACCGAGACCATCGGCGTCGAACTCCCCATCTCGGTCGAGCTCAAGGTCGTGGAGACCGAGCCGGGCTTCGCGGGTGACACCCAGTCGGGCGCCAAGAAGCCGGCCACGCTCGAATCGGGCCTGGTGGTGCAGGTGCCGATCTTCGTCAACGAGGGTGACACCATCAGGGTCGACACCCGCACCGGTGAGTACCAGACCCGCGTCTAGCGGTAGCCCATGACGACACGGGGCTTGTGGGACGATCCGCCGCCGCAGGCCGAGACGCCGCATGGCGAACCGCCGCAGGCTGAGCCGCAGGCCGCGGCGCGGGCCGAACCGCCGACGGGGCCGACCGTTCTTTCGGTGGCCCAGATCACCCGTCTTATCCGCGATGCCGTCCGTCGTCACCCACGACTGAACCCCGTCTGGGTCGAAGGCGAGATCGGCAGCGTCTCGGTCAGCGCTGCGGGCCACGCCTATTTCACGCTCAAGGACGACAAGTCGCAGCTGCGCTGCGTCGTCTTTCGCCAGGAGCGCATGGCGCTGCCGTTGGAGCCGCGCACCGGCCTGCGTGTCGTGGCCCAGGGGCGCATCGACGTCTTCGAGCAGCAGGGCACGTACCAGCTCTACGTGGAGGGCCTGCAGCCGGCGGGGGTCGGCGATCTCGCCCAGCGCTACGAGGCGCTGAAGGCGCAGCTGACTGCTGAAGGGCTCTTCGACAACGCCCGCAAGCGGCCCCTCCCACCCTGGCCACGCACCATCGGCGTCGTCACCTCGGCGAGTGGCGCGGTGCTGCATGACATCGCGCGTGTGCTCGAACGGCGCTGGCCGCTGGTGCGCCTCATCCTCAGCCCCTGCCAGGTGCAGGGCGCCGGCGCAGAACGCTCCATCGTAGGCGCGCTCTCGCGCATCGGCGCCTGGACGGACCCTGAGACCGGTCGCGCCGTCGATCTCGTCATCGTCGCGCGTGGCGGCGGTTCGCTGGAGGACCTCTGGGCCTTCAACGACGAGGCGGTGGTGCGTGCCATCGCCAGTCACGCACGCCCCGTCATCGTGGGCGTCGGCCATGAGACCGATGTGACGCTGGCCGAGTTCGCCGCCGACCGTCGCGCCGCGACGCCGTCGGTGGCAGCCGAGCTTGCCGTACCCGATCGGTCGGAGCAGTGGCAGCACTTGGGCGCCTTGCGCTCACGGCTGGCCACAGGCGCGGCCGGCTACCTCAGCGGCTCCAGGGCAGGGTTGGCGAACGAACGACGCGCACTGGAGACCTTCCGTCCGGGTGCGTACCTGAGCGGGGAGCGTGAACGGATCGGCCTCTTGTACGACCGGGCCACACGTGCGCAGTTGGGACGCCTGGCTACCGACCGGGCCCTGCTAGCGCGCTCCAGTGACCGTCTGGCGTCGCGGTTGGCGTCCAGCATCGCGGCGGCGCGAGCACAGCTGAACGGCAGTGCGGCCGGACTCGCGGCCCTGGATCCCTTCGCCACGCTCGAACGCGGTTACGCCATCGTGTGCGGAGCGGACGGTCGCGTGCTCGTCGATGCTGCCACCCGGCGGGCAGGCGACCGCCTCGATGTGCGACTTGCCAGGGGCGCGTTGGACGTTTCGGTCCATGGCGTGCGAGACTCGAGCCCGTGACAGAGCCAACGACACCCCTGAGCCCGGACGTCGACGCAGCGGCGCCGGCCGACATCGCCGCGTTGTCCTTCGACAAGGCACTCGAGGAGCTGCGCGATGTGGTGGCACGGCTGGAGGAAGGCGGCTTGCCGCTGGAGGAATCCATCGCGCTCTACGAACGCGGCGCGGCCCTCCACGAACACTGCGGCAAGCTGCTCGATGCTGCGGAATTGCGGGTGCAACGCCTGGTGGACGGCAGCGGTGGCGGCGCCACCCGCCTCATGGACATGCGCCCCGACGACGGCGACGACTTGTAGCTGATGGTCACCCTGCGCGACCTCCGCGGACCGGAGGACCTCAAGGACATCAGCCACGCTGAAGCGCGCGCCCTGTGCACGGAGATCCGTGGTCAGATCATCGACACGGTGGCTGCCACCGGTGGTCACCTGGGGAGCTCGCTGGGCGTGGTCGAGCTGACCGTGGCGCTGCATCGCATCCTGTCCAGCCCCACCGACCGCATCGTCTGGGACACCGGACATCAGGCCTACGCGCACAAGCTGCTCACCGGTCGGCTCGATCGTTTCGATACGCTGCGCCAGCTGGGAGGGGTTGGCGGGTTCCCGCGCCGGAGCGAGAGCGAGCACGACGTCATGGATGGGGGCCACGCCGGCACCGGCATCTCCATCGCCGAGGGCCTCGCGCTGGCCCGTGATGCCCGCGGCAGTCACGAGCACATCGCGGTGGTGGTGGGCGACTCGGCGCTCATGAGCGGCCTCTCGCTCGAGGCCCTCAACGACATCGGCCACCGCAAGACACGCCTGCTCATCCTGCTCAATGACAACGAGATGAGCATCAGCCCATCCGTCGGTGCGGTGAGTCAATACCTCAGTCGCATCAAGCTCTCCCGCCGCTGGCGTCGCTCCCGCCGCCGGTTCGATTCGGACGTCGCGCGCATCCCGCGCTTCGGGCCGCTGTTGCTCGAGTGGTCCCGGCGCATCCGCCACGCAGTGGTGGACTTCAGCCAGCCGGGCAGGCTGTTCGAGGACCTCGGGGTGACCTACGTCGGCCCCATCCCCGGGCATGACCTGGTAGCGCTCGACACCACCCTGCGCAAAGCGCTCCTTGAGGAGGATGCGCCGATCATCGTGCACGTTCGTACCCGCAAGGGCTATGGCTACCACCCCGCAGAGGTGGACAAGGTGGGGTTCCACGGAGCGGCGCTGCCGCCGATGCCCGGGCAGACTGGTCCCACCGCCGCCGGCAACGGCATGAACTCATCAGACGGGGACGCCGCTCCACCGGCACAGGAGCGAGATGTCCGCAGGGTGCCCAACTACACCGCGGTCATGTCTGAGGAGCTCGTGCGCATCGCCGAGGAGGACGAGCGCGTCGTGGCAATCACCGCCGGCATGCCCACCGGCACCGGCGTGGCCGCCTTCGGCGAGCGCTTCCCGACCCGCACCTATGACGTCGGCATCGCCGAACAGCACGCCATGACCATGGCCACCGGCATGGCCCTGGCGGGCCAGCGGCCGTTCGTGGCGCTGTACTCCACGTTCCTGCAGCGCGCCTTCGACCAGGTGGTCCATGACGTCTGCCAGAACGATGCGCCGGTGGTCATCGGCATCGACCGAGCCGGTCTCGTGGGTGAGGACGGCACCAGCCACCAGGGCATGTTCATGCTCTCGGCACTGCGCCAGCTGCCCAACCTCGTGCTGGCCGCACCACGAGATGAGCAGGAGCTGCGTCGGCTGCTGCGCACCGCGTTCGCCCAGCGGCACCCATTCGCCCTGCAGTACCCGCGGGATGCCGGACTCGGCCTGCCTTCTGTCGATCCGGTACTCGTCGAGGTCGGTCGTGGTGAGAGCCTGCGCGAGGGTTCGGACATCCTCATCATCGGGCTTGGGCCCATCCTGACCCGCGGCATGGCTGTGGCTGACTCGCTCACGGAGGACGGCTGGTCGGTGGGCGTAGTGGACGCCCGCTTCGCGCGACCCATCGACCGCGACCTCATCCTCGACAGCGCGCAGGGCAAGCGACTCATCATCACCCTTGAGGAAAGCGTGCTCCCAGGCGGCTTCGGCTCGGCCGTGCTGGAGGTGTTGGCCGATGCTGCCGCCGCTGGTGACTCCCGCAGCGTCACGACCGTGCCGACGAAACGCATCGGCCTGCCCGACGGCAAGTTCGTGGACCACGGATCGGTCTCGGACCTGCGCGCCCTGGTGCGGATCGACGAAGCCGGCATCAAGGCGCAGATCGAGGAAGCCATCGCGGCGCATGGGCTCATACCCGCGCGCCCGGCTCCGATCGAGGCTCGGAGCGCCTGAGCACGCCCAAGCCACACAAGCTGCGACTCGACCAGCTGCTCGTGGAGCGAGGGTTGGTGCCGACTCGCAGCCGTGCCCAG
The DNA here is from genome assembly GCA_038251965.1 of Candidatus Limnocylindrales bacterium. Classification (GTDB taxonomy): domain Bacteria; phylum Chloroflexota; class Limnocylindria; order Limnocylindrales; family CSP1-4; genus JAFMJV01. Next base: position 18,658 of record JBBSAV010000028.1, on the reverse strand, counting down.
GCACTCTTGCTTGCGGGCCGGGTGCGGGTCGGATCGGGCGATGCTGCGCGGCGCGACCGCCGGCCCGGCGAACCCATCGCTGCCGACATCGAGATCACGCTCGACGCCGGGCCTCGCTATGTTTCGCGGGGAGGGGAGAAGCTGGCCGGTGCGCTCGACGCCTTTGGTGTCGATCCTGCGGGTCGTATCTGCCTTGACATCGGCGCCTCCACGGGCGGCTTCAGCGACTGCCTGTTGCAGCGCGGCGCAAATCGCGTCTATGCGCTCGACGTGGGACGTGGCCAGCTGGCTGAGCCACTCCGTCAGGACGTGCGCGTGGTCAACATGGAGCGCACCCACGCGGCTCGACTGGACCCCGACTCGGACGATCCGCTCACGCTTCCCGAGCGCGTCAGCCTAGCCGTCGCCGACGTCTCGTTCATCTCGCTGACCCGATTGCTGCGCGGCATGGCCGCACACGTCGAGCCCGGGGGTGACATCCTGCCCATGGTGAAACCCCAGTTCGAACTCAGCCCCAGCCAGGTCCCCAAGGGCGTGGTGCGCGACCCGGCCGCGCGACTCGAAGCCGTCGAGCGTGTTCGTGCGCACGCATCGTCGCTTGGCTTGACCGTCGTGGCCGAGACCGAATCGGTCCTGGTCGGACCCTCCGGCAACCATGAGTTCTTCCTGCACCTGCGCGTGCCATGTCCGTGACACGCATCGGCTTCGCCTTCAATCCCACCGCGGAGGCAGCGGTGGAGCTGCGAGATCGCGGCCTCCGCTGGTGTGCCGCCAACGGCATCGACGCTTGGGCGTCCCCGTCCGACCAGGCACCAACTGAGCCGGGGGCGCTGTCCATCACCGATGCCATCGTGGTGCTGGGCGGCGACGGCACCTTCCTGCGCGCTGCCCAGACTGCAGCCGATGGGGGGGTGCCCATCGTCGGCGTCAACGTGGGCAAGATCGGCTTCCTCTCCAAGGTGGAGCACCATGCCCTCACCGGCCTGCTCGAGCAGCTGCGTGACGGCCAGTTCGAGCTCGAGCACCGGCTGATGCTGGACGTCCGGGTGGTACATGCGGATGACAGCAGCGCCGGCTGGATCCACAGCGCCCTCAACGAGGCTGCCGTCGTGCGTGGTCGGCACGCTCAGGTGATGCGGGTCGTCGTCGATGTGGGCGATTCGCGCGTCGCGACCTATACCTGTGACGGTGTCGTCATCGCCTCGCCCACCGGATCGACCGGCTACAGCTTCAGCGCCGGCGGACCCATCGTCGAGCCCACCAGCCACAACCTCGTGGTCACGCCCATCGCGGCCTATCTGACACCGCTCCGCTCGAGCGTCGTCGGCGCGCAGCACGTGGTCAGTGCCACCGTCACCGCTGCATACGACTGCCTGGTCAGCATCGACGGGCGGGAGGACCTCCCGCTCGAGGTCGGGGACCGCGTCGAGGTCCGTGCCAGGGAGAAGGCCATCAGCTTCATCCAGCCGCGTGGGGCCACGCGCTTCTGGGACCTGTTGCGCCACAAGGCCACGCTCCTGCCGGATGGATGACGCCATGACCGCTACCGATGGCCCGCGCGATCTCGTCGCCGCGACGGAGGCGTATACCGACTACCTGCGAGTGGAACGTGGCCTGGCATCGGCCACCATCCGCGCCTACGACACCGACCTGCGGCTCTTCGGCCGTGACGCGCCGGAGATACGGGCCTGGGCCAGCTCACCGGAACCAGCGCGCCACTACCTGGCCGCCATGACCCGGCCGCCGCGCGTGCTCCGCCCCACCAGCCTGCGCCGCAAGGCCGCGTCGATCCGGGCCTTCTACCGCTTCTGCTACGCCGAAGAGCTCATCGACACCGATGTCGCGGCCCTCATCGACCTGCCGCGCCAGATGCAGCGTCTGCCCGACACGCTCGATGCGCAGGAGGTGGCGGAGCTGCTCGACGCGATCGGGGCGGATGATCTCGTGGGCCGGCGTGACCGAGCCCTGCTGGAGCTGCTGTACGCGGCCGGGCTCCGTGTCAGTGAGGCGCTCTCGCTCGACCGCGGGGACCTCTCCATGAGCGGCGGCTTCGTCCGGGTCATCGGCAAGGGTGACAAGGAGCGACTGGTGCCGGTCGGGGATATCGCCCTGGGGGCCGTGGCCGCCTACCTGGCGGAGCGGGACCGGCTCGATCGCGACCGACTCGATCCCGATACCGCGCATGCAGGAGACGCCCAACGCGCAGGGGATGCCCAACGCGCACGAGAGCCGCTCTTCGTCTCGCGGCGTGGCCGGCGCCTGGACCGTATGGCCGCTTGGCGCATCATGCGCAAGGCTGCCGTTCGGGCTGGCATCCCCGGGCGTGTCACACCGCACACGTTGCGGCATAGTTTCGCTACCCACCTGTTGGAGGGCGGCGCCGATCTGCGTGTCGTCCAGGAATTGCTGGGACATGCCAGCATCACCACCACACAGCTCTATACGCACATCACCGGAGAACGGATCCGGCAGGTCTACGCGAGGGCCCACCCGCGCGCCTGACAGGAAGGAGAACACGGAGCGAGATGGGAACGTACGCCGAATCATTGCTCACGCCCGATGAACGGGTGCTCAGGCGAGAGCGTCAGCACCCCATCGCCCTGATCCTCGACAGTTGGCTGGCCATCATCCTGTGGGGCGCGACGATCATCCTGCTGATCATCCGTGTGTTCCTGCCCGAGGAGATCGCGGGCCGCGACCTGTTCGGTCCGGGCACCTGGTTCGCGGACCTGGGGAACCTGGCCACGCTGATCACGCTGGTGGGCGGCATCATCGTCCTCGCTTGGCGCTGGTGGTGGTGGCGGACCCAGGAGTTCATCGTCACCACCTACCGGCTGGTGCTGGCCTGGGGCGTCCTCAACAAGATGTCCTCGGACAGCTCGCTCGAGAAGATCAACGACGCGCAGCTCGAGATCACCGCCCTCGGTCGGCTCCTCGATTACGGCACGCTCAAGGTCCTCACCGCTGCGCCGCTCCAGGGCGCCGACCTGCTCGATCGGCTCAACCATGCCAAGGCCTTCAAGAAGTCGATGATGACCGCCAAGCACGAACTGCAGTCCGGCGGCAGCGGCGACGGTGAGGACTACGACCGACGGCGGAGCCCATCGTCTCCCCCCGCCACCGCGGCCACGGCCACGGGTACCATCGACGTCTCCGGCGGTGCCGATCCCACCAAGGCGGATACGCCTGAAGAGGTCACCGCCGTGCTCGGTGAGCTGGGCAAGCTGCGCGATGCCGGCACCATCAGCGCCGAAGAGTACGAGGCCAAGAAACAGGAGCTGCTGGGGCGCTTGTGATCAGCCGGCATAGCGCCTGATGGACCAAGGCACCGTCCAGGCACTCTTCTCCGCCTTCATCGTCGTGGCCGCCATGCTGCTGGTGGGGTTCCCCGTGCATGAGTTCATGCACGCCTGGACCGCCATGAAGCTGGGCGACAACACCGCGCGCTGGATGGGCCGCGTCTCGCTGGACCCGCGCGTCCACTTCGACCAGACGGGCGGGCTGATCCTGGGCGCGACGGCCCTCTTCAGCGCCTTCGGTGGTGGGCTGCTATTCGGCTGGGCCAAGCCGACGCCGGTCAACCCCATCAACATGCGCCATGGCCGCCAGGGCCATGCACTGGTCGCCTTCGCCGGTCCAGCCAGCAATCTGGTCGTGGCAGCCTTGGTGGCGCTCATCATGCGCGCCATCATCTGGTTCAACCCGGAGGTCTCACCGCTCATCGAGCTGTTCTGGCGCGCCCTCTCGCTGCTGTTGTCCCTGAACATCCTGCTGTTCATCTTCAACCTCATCCCCATCCCGCCGCTCGACGGCTGGAGCGTGCTCAAGGGCATCGTGCCCACCGCGGCGGCGCGACGGATGACCGAGCTCGAGATCCAGTATGCGAGCGTGTTGCCGATGGTGTTCCTCGGCTTCATCGTCATCCTGTTCGTGACGGGGGGCGCGGTCATCGGGCCCATCATCTACAGCATCCGCGACCTGCTGCTGGGCATCTAGGGATGCGCTGGTGGACCGCCAAGACACGCCAGACCATTCGGTACGTGTTCGGTCGTGTCGGCGCCGATGAGCGAGCCGAGCTCACCACGTGGCTGAGTGAGCCGCAGCTCGCGCTCTTCGACTCCATGCATCGGGCGGACCAGCGCCACGGCCTTGAGGTGGCCGCCATGCTGCGGACAGAGGGCTACCAGGATCGCGAGGTACTGCTGGCGGCGCTGCTGCACGATGCCTCCAAGGGACCGTCGGTGCGACTGCCGCAGCGCGTCGCGTGGTCGCTCGGAGAGCGCTACGGTGAAGGCGTGACCAGGACGTTCGCCCGCCTGCCGGGTTTCGCTGCTGCCTTCGAAGGTCTGCGCCACCACGCCGCTGACTCGGCGGCCATGGCGTCGGCTGCCGGCTGTACGGAGCGGACCGCGGGGCTCATCCGCTACCAGTCCGATCCCGTCGATGCCGAGGCGGGCGCGGCGCTACGCGCGGCTGACGAGGCATGCTGATGCGGACCACGCAGCTGCACCCCATCATGGGCACGAGTCGATGACCGACACGGTCGTCAGGCCCGTTGGGGCCGCTGAGGTCGGCATCGCGGTGCTTCCACCGTTGCGCCGGCCGGTGCACGGCGACACCAGCGTACGCATCGCGGATTCGGACCACCCCGATCGTGCTGCCCACGTCAGCGTAGAGGGGTACGAGGGTCCGCTGGGCCTGTTGCTGGGACTCATCGAGCAGCGCCAGCTGGACATCCTCGAGGTGCCCCTGGGCGACCTCGCGGCCGCCTATCTGGAGGCGCTGGCCGCGCTGGACGATGCGCAGATGTCGCACATCAGCTCGTTCGTGACCGTTGCCAGTCAGCTCATCCTCATCAAGAGTCGCGCCATCCTGCCGCGGCCGCCGGTCGTCGCCATCGCCATCGAGGAGGGGCCGGATCCGGAGTCGGCGCTTCGCGAGCGACTCATCCTGTATCGCCTCTATCGCGATGCCGGTCGTGACCTGCGGGGGCGCCTCGAGAGCGCCTGGGAGGTGTTCCGGAGGGAGCCGATCGCGGCGGTCGCCTCGGCCAAAGCCGGCTCGCGACCAGACGAAGGTCCACCCCTCGACCCGGCCGTGCTGGTAGAAGCACTCGATCGGGCCTTGCGCCAGGTGCCGCCAGCAGCCGCGCCGGCGGACGTGCTGCCACGCCTGGTAACGCTTGAGGAGCGGGCGCGTCTCATCCGGGCCGCCCTCACCGAGGCCCCCGTGGTCGTGTTGCAGGACTTGCTCGGTGACCTCACCGACCGGGTCGTCGTGGCCGTCACGTTCCTGGCCATGCTGGAGCTGGTCAAGGGCCGCGAGCTCAGCGTCGAACAGGACGAGCCCTTCGGTCCCATCGTATGTCGCTCGCTGCGGACCGCATGAGTAGCGAAGACGGTCGACCGCTCGCCAGGCTCGATATCGAGATCACGCCGGACACGGTCGAGGTTCCTGCCGCGAACGACGTCGATGGGGATGTGGGCGCGACGGTGGCCGACCTTGAGGCGCTGCTGTTCGTGGCCGAACGGCCGTTGAGCCGAACCGAGCTACGATCGGTGACACGCCTGTCCGCTGAGGACGTGGATGAACGACTGGGTGACCTGGAGGTGCAGCTGCGCGAGCGCGGCATCCGCCTGGTCGTCGCCGGCGACCGTGTCATGCTTGGGACCTCACCCGAGAGTGGCGGGCTCATCGCTCGCTACCTCGGGGCAGACACGGTACGCCTCTCGCCCGCGGCCCTTGAGACACTGGCCATCATCGCCTACCGCCAGCCGGTGACGCGCGGTGTCATCGAGCGCATCCGCGGAGTCGATTCCGGCCACGTCGTGCGGGGATTGCTGCACCGGCGGCTCATCGCCGAGCAGGGCCGGGCAGAGACCCCGGGTCGGCCCATCCTGTATGCCACCAGCATGGAGTTCATGGAGCGATTCGGACTGACCTCGCTCGACGACCTGCCTCCGCTGGAGGCGGAGATCGCCGCCCAGCTCGCCCAGGCAGAACAAGACGCCAGGGCGAGCGAGGAGACCGAAGCTGATGCTTGAACCGGTACGCGTGCAGAAGGCGTTGGCGGACGCCGGTGTGGCCTCGCGGCGCGGCGCGGACGCCCTGGTGGCTGCTGGTCGCGTCACAGTCAACGGACAGCCAGCGGTGACGGGGCAGCGAGTCGATCCGGCCGTGGACGCCCTGGCTGTCGATGGCCGACCGGTGATGCCGGCCGGCAAACGCACCTACCTCGTGCTGCACAAGCCGGCCGGGGTCACCAGCACCGTGTCCGACCGCCATGCCGAGGAGACCGTCCTCGACCTGGTCCCCGCTGATCTGCTGCGTCCCGGGGTCCGCTTGTACCCGGTCGGCCGGCTCGACAAGGACTCGGAGGGCCTCATCCTGCTCACCGATGATGGCGATTGGGCGCAACACGTGCTCCACCCGCGTTACGGCGTCGAGCGCGAGTACGCCGTGGGCTTGCGTCGGCCACTCAGCCGCACCGAATCCGAGACACTCAGCCACGGCATCGAACTCGACGAGGGTGTGGCACGACTGGTCAGCTTGCGCCAGGCCACGCGCACCGAGACCGGCCGGCTCGAGCGCCATGGCGATCCGGGCACCGCGGGCGGCCCGGGTGGCCCGGATCGTCACGGCACGCCCGACGATCCCGGCACGCCCGGCGGTCCCGGCGGTCCCGGCGGTCCCGGCGGTCCCGGCGGTCCCGGCGCGGGACTGTACTGGTATCGAGCCGTCATCGCACAGGGCTGGAAACGCCAGTTGCGGCGCATGTTCGCGGCACTTCACACCCCTGTGGAGCGACTGGTGCGCGTCCGCATCGGGACCCTGCGCCTCGACGACATGGCGCCCGGTAGCGTGCGCCGACTCAGCAGCGCTGAACGCGAGCACCTCGCCTCCACCCGGCGCGCACGGTGAGCGCATCGCGTGTCACCCTCGACGGCCCAGGATCCAGCGGCAAGTCATCGGTCGGTGCTGCCGCAGCGGTCCAGCTCCGCTATCGGTTCCTCGACACCGGTGTGCTCTATCGGGCCATCACCCTGTTGAGCGTGCTGCGCGATATCGAACCCGACGCCGGGCCGGAGCTGGTGGCGCTCGTGCCGGAGCTCGAGCTGCTGGCGGATGAGGACGGCGCCATGCGACATGTCGCCATCGAGGGTGAGGACGTCACCGCGCAGCTGCACGTGCCAGCGGTCGATCGGCGCGTCAGTGCGGTCTCTGCACAGGCGGATGTGCGAGCTGCACTGCTGGAGATCCAGCGCTCCATCGCCGCACCCGGCCGCATCATCCTCGCCGGTCGTGACATCGGCACGGTGGTCCTGCCAGACGCGGAGCTCAAGCTGTACCTGGATGTCTCGATCGAGGAACGCGCCCGTCGTCGCGCCGCAGAGCGAGGCCTGGCGCCCGATTCCGACGCGGCGGAGGGCATCCTTGCCGACCTGCGACGTCGCGACCACCTCGATTCCAGCCGCCCGGTGGCGCCGCTTCGGATCCCCGACGATGCCGTCATCGTGCGCAGTGATGGCCGCCACTTCGAGGACACCGTCCGCACGGTCGTCGATATCATCCGCCGACACGAGGAGAGGGAAGGGTCCACGGCTTGAGCGAGCATGAAGGCCTGACGACCTGTTCGCGCTTCATCGCCGGGTTATGTCGCTTCGGCCTGCAGTCGATCGCCCGCGTGCGCGTCGAGGGCCTGGAAGGCCTTAAGGGCGTCGAGGGATCGCCCACGAGGGGCCCGCTCATCATCGCCGCCAACCACATGAGCAATGCCGATCCACCATTCATCGGTGGCTGGCTGGCGCCGGCATTGGAGCGACGCCCCACGTTCCTGGCCAAGGACACGTTGTTCAAGGGCCCACTCGGCATCCTCATCCGTTCACTCGGGGCGGAACCGGTGAAGGCCGGCGGCAACGACATCGGCGCTTATCGTGTCGCCAAGCGCATCCTCGACGGCGGCGGCGTGGTGGCCATCCTGCCGGAGGGCACCCGCTCGTTCGACGGGGCGCTGGCGCAGCCCAAGCCGGGCGTCTCGCTACTGGCCACGCGGACCGGCGCCCCTGTGCTGCCCATCGGCATCTCCGGCACCGATGAGCTCATCGGCCGTGAGCAGGTCGTACCCAGGATCGGCAGCCGCATCATCCTGCGGGTCGGGCGACCCTTTCACCTGACCATCCCGCCGGGCGCGGACCGCCGAGCGGCGCTGGCTGCTGCCGATCTTGAGATGATGCGCCGTATCGCCGCGCTCGTGGAGCCGCGCCATCGGGGTGCGTGGGAGCCCTGGCCGGACGACCAGAATGCCATGAACAAGGGCCCCGGCGGTGCACTTCAAGGCTAATGTCAAGCACCGATGCGATACTTGGGGCCTATGGGAACCGTCGCGCAAGTCCACATCGCCCGCCGCACCGGCTTCTGCTACGGCGTGCGCGAGGCCATCGACGCGGCCCGCATCAGCGCCGCGGATGGCCACAAGACGCACACCCTCGGCCAGGTCGTCCATAACGAGGGCGTCATCAAGGGACTGCGGGACCAGGGCATCGTCTCGGTCAAGGAGATCGATGAGATCGAGTCTGGATCGGCCGTCGTCATCCGTGCCCACGGTGTCACGCCGGAGGTGATGGCGGATGCCGCACACAAGGGCCTTGACGTCATCGACGGCACCTGCAGCTGGGTGACACAGGAGCAGAAGGAGCTTGCCAAGCTGGTCGAGGAGGGCTACACGGTGGTGCTGTTGGGCACGCCCAACCATCCCGAGGTGGTGGGCCTGCTGGGCTTCGCACCCGACGCCATCCTGGTCGATGAAGAGGAGGACTGGGAGCGCATCCCGCGGCGCAAGCGGATGGCTCTGCTGACGCAGTCGACCCAGCCACCCTGGAAGTTCGAGAAGCTGGCCGGCTATCTCACCACCCGCGCCCACGAACTCAAGATCGTCAACACCGTCTGCCCCGTCACCATCCGCCGCCAGCAGGACACCACCGACCTCGCTGAGGCCGTGGATCTGGTGGTCGTGGTGGGTGGACGCAACAGCGCCAATACCCGCGAACTGACTCGGCTGGTCGGGATCGTGGGCAAGCCGGCCGTGCAGGTCGAACGTGCCGCCGACCTCGTCGACCCGGCCGCGTTCGATGGCTACGCCCTTGTCGGCGTGACCGGCGGCACCTCGACGCCGATCGAGGACCTCGAGGCGGTCGTGGCGCGCATCTACCAGCTGGCCGGCACGAGCGCCACCCAGGACGCCGCGGCGGCATTGGCGCACGACGCCGTGACGGCCGTGGCCGAGTCGGCCTACCGCAGCACCTCACTCAGCGCCGCCTAGCACGTGCCCAGCCGCCGCACCCGTCGTCGCTCGCGCAACGTCGATCAGGACACGTCCGCCACCGGCTTGCCCGTGGTCGCCATCGTGGGTCGTCCCAACGTCGGCAAGTCGACGCTCTTCAACCGCATCATCGGACAGCGCAAGGCGATCGTCGAGGATCGTGCTCGCACCACGCGTGACCGCCTCTACGGTGTGGCCGAATGGAATGGCCGACGCTACGTCGTCATCGACACCGGCGGCATGGAGATCGAGCCGGACGATGCCATCGAGGAGCGCGTCCAGGAGCAAGCCCGCCTGGCCATCGAGGAAGCGGACGTCATCGTCTTCGTCGTCGATGCCGCGGTCGGTGAGACCCCGGCCGACCAGGAAGTGGCCCAGCTGCTGCGCCGCGCCCGGGCCCCCGTGATGATGGCCATCAACAAGGCCGACAATGAGCGCCTGGAGATGCAGGGGGCCGAGTTCCTGCGCCTGGGCTGGGACGACTGGTACGCCATCTCCGCGCTGCACGGTCGCGGCAGCGGCGACCTGCTCGATGCCATCGTGGGGGCACTGCCGCAGGAATCGTTCGACGAGCTGGAACGCAAACGCCGCGAGACCGAGGCCGAGGAGCTGGTCGAGGAGATCGACGAAGGCATCCTCCCCGAGCCCGGCGAGGATGAGGCGGCGGCAGTGGCGGGCGGCACGGCCTGGTTCGACGATGAAGCGCCGGTACCGCGCATCGCCATCGTGGGTCGACCCAACGTGGGCAAGTCATCCCTGCTGAACCAGCTGCTGGGTGAGGAGCGCGCCATCGTCAGCGACATCCCCGGCACCACCCGAGACGCCATCGACACCACGCTCGAGTGGCAGGGCCGTGAGCTGCGGTTGGTGGACACGGCGGGCCTGCGCCGCCGCGGCAAGATCGCCTCCGGTCCGGCCGCGGAACGGTACTCGGCACTGCGAGCGCTCAAGGCGCTCGGTCGCGCCGACGTGTGCGTGCTGGTCCTCGATGCCCGCGATGGGCTGGCCGCGCAGGATGCCCACGTCGCGGGCTACGTCGTCGATGAGGGCGTCGGACTGGTGCTGGCCATCAACAAATGGGACCTCGTCGAGAAGGATGACAAGACGTTCGAGGAGTACGTCGAGCGCATCCGTCGGGAGGCGCCGTTCCTGCACTTCGCGCCCATCGTGGCCATCAGCGCCCTTACCGGCCAGCGCGCCGGGAAGGTGCTCGATGAAGCCCTGACGATCGCCACCGAGCGCCGCCGCCGCATCCCCACCGCGACACTCAACAAGGTCCTCTCCGAGGCGGTCTCGCGGCATCAGCCACCGGCGGTCAAGGGGCGTCGCCCGCGCTTCTACTACGCCACGCAGGCGACCATCGAGCCGCCCACCTTCGTGCTCTTCGCAGCCGATGCCAAGTCAGTGCACTTCAGCTACCGCCGCTTCATCGAGAACCGCATCCGTGATGCCTTCGATTTCGAGGGCACTCCGCTGCGGCTCATCTTCCGGGAGCGCTCGCGGGTGGAGTTGGAGCCGCGGAAGCGCAAGCCGCAGCCGAAGAAAGGCAAGAAGGCGACCCGGAAACCGACCACCAAGCCGGGCCGGACGCCGACCAAGAAGTCAGTCCGCAAGGGGTCCTGATGCCGGCGGGCCTTCCCGCACTGGCGGTCGTGGGCGCGGGTGCGTGGGGCACGACGCTGGCCCTGCTGCTGGCCAAGCGCGCGCCGGTGACGCTGCTGGCACGAGACGAGGACCATGCCGCCCGACTGCGGGCTGACGGCCAGAACCGACGCTACCTGCCGGGCATCCCGCTGGGGGAGGGCATCTCGATCACCGCTGACAGCAGGTCGCTCGCGGGCGCGACCGACCTGGTCATCCTGGCCCTCCCGTCAGCGGCCATGCGTTGGACCGTGGCGTCCGTCGCCGAGATCCTCCCGAGCGAGGCGGTGTTGCTCTCTGTCGCCAAGGGCATCGAGCGCGAGACCCTGCTGCGCATGACCCAGGTGATCGCCGAGGAAGTGCCTGTCGCGGCCGCTCGCGTGGCGGCGCTGTCTGGCCCCAACCTGGCCCTGGAGATCTCGCGCGGGCTGCCTGCCGCTGCCGTCGTGGCCGGAGAGGACGCGGTGAGTCGCCGCGTAGTGGACATCCTGGGCAGCCGCAACTTCCGCCTCTATCGCAACCGCGACATCGTCGGCGTGGAGCTGGCTGGCGCGCTCAAGAACATCGTCGCCATCGTGGCCGGTGCCGTCGAGACGCTTGGGGCAGGGGACAATGCCAAGGCCGCCATCACCACCAGAGGCCTCGCCGAGATGACTCGCCTGGGCGTGGCCATGGGCGCCAACCCACTCACGTTCGCCGGTCTTGCCGGCATCGGTGACATCCTGGCCACGTCGACCTCCGCCCTGTCACGCAACCATCGATTGGGTGTCGAGCTGGCTGCGGGGCGAGCATGGTCGGAGATCGAACGCACGCTGCCGGGCGTGGCTGAAGGGGCCTACACCGTCCGAGCGGCACTGGCGCTGGCGGAGCAGCATGCGGTGGAGATGCCCATCGCCCAGGAGGTGCACGCGGTGCTCTACGAGGGCAAGGATGTACAGACGTCCGTGGTCGATCTGCTGGCGCGCGAATCGAAGGACGAGATCTCCGGATCGCTTTGAGGCGTCCCGGGTGCGGTCGGCATACGATGGCAGCAGTCATGTTCGTGCCCTTCGTCGTCGCGATCCTGGTGCTGGCGATCTCCGCCCCTGCCTTGGCATTGGAAGGGGCGTCACCCGCCGCCGTCTCGGCGACGCCCGCAGCCTCTTCCGGGCCCCCCGCATCTTCCATGCCCGCAGCGCCGATCTTGACTGTCCAGGCTGACCCGCTCCCACTGCAGTGGTTGTTTGACCGACTCCGTCAGGGCTTCGAAGCCAGTGCTGCCGCCTTGGCCGCGTTGCCACAGCCGCCCATGGCAGAGGTAGTCCACTCCGGACCCCGGTCGAGTGGCGCGGTGGCCCTGACCTTCGACGATGGCTACAACAGCAAAGCCTGCGCCCGTATCGCCGACACCTTGCGACAGCACGATGCCGTCGGGACCTTCTTCGTCAACGGCAACTACCTCAAGCGCGATCCGGAAACGTGGCAGCGCATCCTCGAGGGCATGCCGGTGGCCAACCACACGCGCTCCCATCGAGACCTCACAGGTGAGTCGGACCGGGTCGTCACCAAGCAGCTCAGGGAGAACGAGCGCATCCACGAGCAGGTCCTGGGCCGACCGATGCTCAAGCTCTTGCGGCCTTCCTACGGCGCTTATGACGACCGGGTCCGGCGTATCGCGTACCAGCTCGGCTATGAGCGCCTGGTGCTCTGGAACGTCGATACGCACGACTGGGAGCCGGGTCGATCGGTCCACTCCATCGTCCGGCTGGCGACCAGTGCGAGACCGGGCTCGGTCATCCTGATGCACTGCGGGCGCGACGCGACGGCCAAGGCGCTGCCGGCCATCATCCGCGACTATCGCGAGCGCGGCATCGAGCTGGCGGGGCTGCAGGAGGTCATCGGGCCGTAGTGCCGCGTCCCGGCCATCGTTCGCTGCCAACTGGACCACGAGCATCCTTGCCCGTCCTGATAGACTGCTAAGTCGCGTCGGGGCGTGGCGCAGTCTGGTAGCGCACTTGACTGGGGGTCAAGAGGCCGCTGGTTCAAATCCAGTCGCCCCGACCATTTCCTTCGAACGTGAGACGGCCCTTGGACGACAGTCTGGGGGTCCTCTTTCATGGAAGCCGAAGCGCGCGTGCTCTGGTGGCTTAACGACCACCGGCCTCTACGGCTTCTCTGGCGCGAGTGAACCGAGGAAGGCAGCCACCGCATCCCCGAACGCCACCGAGTCGTCGGCATGTATGACGTGTCCCCCGTGGAGCGTCAGGAGCCGCGTGTTCGCCCGCCGGGTGGCCATCTCGCCGAGGTGCTCGGCCGCCGTCAGGCGGCTGTCGTCGCCTCGGACGAGGAGCGCAGGGCAGTCGGTCGCGAGCCAGTCCGCCCAGTGGTCTCCGTTCACATGTGTCTGTGACGTCACCATGTCCGACGGGTCGAACGCGAGCCGCCACCCGTCCGGCGTCTCACAGTCGGCCACCACGGTCGACTTGCCCTCAGCGGGGTTGGCCACAAGGAGGGTGAAGCGGAACAGCTCGTCGCCCGGTGGGATGGGCACGTCGGGCGGCCAGTAGAAGAAGTGTCCTTGCCGCCCTATGACGCGTCGGGAGCCGTCGTGGCGGGGAGGGGACCGTGCCTTTCGATGAGACCCAGAAGGCGCTCTTGTCAGGTGCGCTGGCGCCCGCGTCGACGCCCGGTGGGTATCCCAGTGTCAGCCCGTCACTGGCTGTCGGCAGTTGGGACGAGCGCTGGCCGGCCTAGGTGACCGCTCCTCCCCGTCCTATCCGCGCAGTGCGGCCACCTGCCGGGTGAGGCGGTCGATCTGTCGTTGCTGGGCATCGACGAGGGCGATCAGTTCGCGTACCTGGCCGAAGATCACGCTCAGGTCCGGCTCAACGAACTCGAGGATAGGGTCACCCGCCGCATCAGAGAGGACGAGGCGCAACGGGGTTGGAAGGCTGTCGTAGTACGCGTCGATGGCCCAGCTTGCCGCGGTCGGGAGGAGCGCCATATAAGCCTCTTCCACGTCCATGTACCGGGCGGAGCATCCCATGTCGGAGAACGGTCCAGACGTGCTGACGGCGATGGACTCACCGTTGATTCGGTAATCGCCGGCGAACCCGTTGCAGCCGGCGCCCCCGATGGCTCGCCCGCCCAAGAGCGGCAGTGTGGCGGTCACCTCGGCCGGCACCTGGAGGCGCTCGCCGCCTACGACGTACGAGACGAGGTGCCACTCGGTACCCTCGGGTGTGGGTGCCTCGACCTGAGCCGTGGTGGCCACCGGGACGGTGGTGATGACGAGCACCGCACCTAGCAGCGCGCGCATTCCGAAAGTACCTTTCATGGCTCCTTTCCTTGGGTGCTCAGGCGCGTCCCCTTGTCCCAACGCCACCCGGGTGCTTGGGTTGGCGAAGCCTGACGCACCCCGGTCTCTATGCGACGAGGGTCCAGTGCGGGACTATTCCGCCTTCATGACCCGGACATCAAGGGCCTCATCGAGGTAGTCGATGGAGGCGCTCTCGATCCATCCCGACGCAAAGTACCAGGTCGACGGCGGCCCCGGCCCCATCGAGGTCCTTAGGCTGCTCCGGGGGGCGCTGCCGACGCACGCCGACGTCGACATCGGTCGCTTCGTCGATGCGCTCGCCTGGAACTGGATCATCGCGGGCACCGACGCCCACGCCAAGAACTACGCGCTCCTGCTCTCGGGCCGGGGGGTCCGCCTCGCGCCGCTCTACGACGTGACCTCCGCGCTGCCCTACGGCAACGTCCACGACCTGCGGCTGGCGATGAAGGTCGGTGATGGGTACCGGGTCGTCCACCACCGCGACGAGTGGTCCGGCCTCGCGCGCCGTCTTGCGCTCGACCCCGTCGCGGTCGTCGAGCGTGTCCGCGAACTCTGCGCCGTCACGCCCGACGCGATGGCCGAGGCTGCCGCAAATCCCGTGGTCGTGGCCCTGCGGCGGCCCATGACCACGAGGCTGGCCGACGCGGTCGCGGCCCGCGCCACTCGATGTGCCGCGTTGCTCGACGGATCGGCCCGTTCCGCCTGACCCGCGACGCGGCAGCCGGGTGCGCTGCTACGCGACCTGCCGGCTGGCACGTGCCTCGACCGGCTTGGCGCTGAAGGCCGGGTGGCCGTCGAGCGCGGCACAGCCCGCTTCCCAGCGATGGGTGCCGTTGCAGAGGAAACACCAGGCTGACGCCTGTGCCGGCCAGCCGGCCCGGCGCTCCTTCTGCCCGATGATCCGCCCGTGCTTGCCAGATGCGTGCTTGGTCATGTCTGCGTACCTCAGTCGAGCCCGTGGTTGGGTTGCCGACATAGATGCTCGGGCGAACACCTCACCGGGTCATGGGCACGGCCCGGCAGAACGGATGCTCCGCTCTTGCAGTAACGCGGCAATCAGGGCACGCGGTAGCCGCAGGCCAAGCACTCGAAGGCCGATGGCCGCCGACGCCACCGCGCGACCACGAAGAGCAGCACGCCGATGAGGATGGCCACCAACGCGATGGTGGAGAGGTTGGCGACGTACAGGCCGGTATCACCGCCGATGAACACGAGGATGAGCGAGACGACGCCGGTGAGCATGCAGGCACCCGACCAGAAGAGGTTCTCCTCCGCATCGCGGCGCACCGTGTGCAATCGCTGGTCGCCACAATGGGGGCAAAGCAGACCTCTGGCATCCCTGCCGGCGTCAAGGGCCCCCAGCGCAGCCACTCGCCGTTGTTCCATCGAGCCCGGGTCAGCCGACCCGCCGACCTGGGCCCCACAACGTGCGCAGAACGCAGCACCGCGCCCGACGCTCGCCCCACATCTACTGCACAGCACCCTTGGGACACCTCCGTTACAGCACCATCATGCGACAGACGTGACGCCGTCGGAAGGCGACTATGGCGGCCGGTTCGGGCAGCGCGGAGTACCATCGGTCGTAGTGCATCCTAGCGAAACCGCCCCCAGCGACCCCATGCCCAGCCAGCACCTCGAAGGTCGCCTCGATGAGGCCCAGCGAACGGCCGCCGGTGACATGCCCCCGGCCGAGCTGCGTGCCGCCCTGCACGAGATGGCTGACATCGTGGCTGACTATCTCGAAGAGGTGGAGGACTATGCGGTCCTGCCCCCTGTCAAGCCGGGTGAGCTGACCGACCGACTGGCAGGCCCTCCGCCAGAAGAGCCTGAGCCGCTGGAGGTCATCCTGCGCGACCTGCGCTCCCAGGTCATCCCCAACGTGACCCACTGGCAGAGCCCCAACAACCTGGCCTACTTCCCATCCACCGCCTCGGGCATCGGCATCCTCGGCGAGATGATCAGCAGCGGGCTCAACTCGAATGCCTTCATCTGGCGCGTGTCGCCGGTGGGTGCGGAGTTGGAGGCGATCACCATCGATTGGCTTCGAGCTGGCCTCGGTCTCCCCGACGAGTTCGATGGCGTCTTCAACGACACCGCTTCGATCAGCACCCTCTCCGGCCTTGCCTGCGCCCGGCAGCAGGCCACCGGCGACGCTTCCCAGGCCGGCCTCCGAGCCTCTCCACCACTGCGCATCTACATCTCATCGCAGGCCCACTCCTCGGTCGAACGGGCGGCCATGATCCTGGGCATCGGTCGCGATGGCGTGCGCGCCATCGACGTGGATAAGCAGCTGGCGATGGATCCGGTCGCCCTCCGCGCTGCCATCGCCGAGGATCGCCGCAACGGCTGGCTGCCGGCCGGTATCGTGGCCACCATCGGCACCACCTCCACCACGGCCATCGATCCGGTCGATGCCATCGCCGACGTCGCCGCGGACGAAGGCCTCTGGCTGCATGTCGATGCCGCCTACGCCGGCCCCACGGCACTGATCCCGCAGATGCGCCGGCACTTCAAGGGCTGGGAGCGCGCCGACTCCATCGTCATCAATCCCCACAAATGGATGTTCACCCCGTTCGATTGCTCGCTGCTCCTCACACGCAAGATGGAGATGCTGCGCGCGGCCCTGAGCCTGGTGCCGGAATACCTGCGCACCTACGACGGCAAGGACAGCGGGCGTGACTACTCGGAGTACGTCCCGCAGCTGGGGCGCAAGGCCCGTGGTATCAAGATGTGGATGCAGCTGCGCTACTTCGGCCTCGCGGGCTTGCGCGCGCGCCTCCAACATCACCTCGACCTGGCCGGGGAGTTGGCCGCCCGGATCGATGCCGACCCCGACGCAGAGCTGCTGTACCCCGTCCCGTTCGGGACGGTTTGCTTCCGCATGCGGCCGGCGCACTATGCCGGTAGGGAAGGGGAGCCTGCGGTGGCCCAGGCCATCGACCGCCTCAACGAGGGCGTGATGAACCAGCTCAACGGCTCGGGTGAGGTCTTCCTCTCGCACACCAGGATCGCTGGGGTGTTCGTGCTGCGCGCGGCCATCGGCAACCTGCGCACCGAGCGCCGCCACATCGATCGTGCCTGGGAGCTGCTCCGGGACGCGGCTCACGAACTGGACCGCGAGATCGCGTGATGCGTTCGGGCGGAGCCCTCTTGGGGACATTGGCCGGCGTCCTGCTGTTGGCCTCAGGGGCCCAGGCTGAAGGTGTCGGGAGTGCGACCTGGACACCGTCGGAGTCGACCACCGCCGCTACGCCGAGCCGCTTCCTGGTCGATGGTGATGCGATCGAGTATCGGACCGAGGCCGTCTGGGACGGGGCGCAAGCCAAGGGCCTGAAGCGCTATACCGACAGCGGCCTGCGCTACACGCTTGAGACCAACGACCGCAGCGGCCGCTTGAGTGCCACCGGCTACTGGGCCACCAACCACCCCGATCCGGCCTTCGACCGAGACGATGACGACGGTGATGGCCGCTGGGAAGAGGCTGAGATCATCGCCGGCCGCCAGGTCCCGCGTGCGAACCAGACCTACGTCGCTGTGGTGCAGTTCTCGCGCTGGCACGGCAAGCGCCAGAAGGGGACATGCGGGTGGGCTTGGGACCGCAGACTGGGTCAGACCGAGATCCTCTCGCAGCTGTCACGTGAGTTATTGGGCGAGTGGCAGGCCGAGCGCTACACGTTGACCTACGACACGCTTCGCTACCCGCGCGTGGGCAAGCGACCAGCGCTACCGGATGACGTCGCCACCGCGCGCTGTCGCGATCCACAAGGGGGCGCCAACCAGGATGGCTTCGTCGTCACCTTCAGCCGGCCACTCTCGTGGGCCACATTCCGCGACCTCGTGTCGGTGGGCAGCGGCAAGTGGACGGCCTTCGAGTCCATCGGCCGTAGCGAGCGTGATGACCTCACCTGGACATGCGGTGGGCCGGTCGACGCTGCCGTTCGCCTGACGGCCTGTCGCGCCATGGGTGTCCGACCGCACGGCGTCACGGCGGCGGCGGGCTACTTCGATGGTGTCGCCATCGGTCAGTTGCGCGATGACCCGGCGGTGATCGCGGTCGATCCGTTGCAGGATTCGCTGACCGGCTTGCTCCTTGACGTAGGTGGCTTCGGGGTGGAGCCTCCCGGCCTGACCATCAACGATCGCTACTGGGAGCGTGTCCTGGCCGAATGATCGCGTTCCATGCGAGTATTCGACTCCCCACACCCACCCAGAGGAGATGACATGGCCCAAATCCGACGAGCTGAAGCGAACTGGAGCGGCGACCTGCTATCTGGTGGCGGCGCCGTAAGCGCCAAGACCAGCGGCGTCTTCGACAACCAGGCCATCACCTGGCGTGCCCGTACTGAGGCATCCGAGGGCAAGACCAGTCCGGAGGAGCT